>NZ_JTHF01000251.1 GCF_001043895.1 Methylobacterium indicum | reverse complement strand
CGATGAAGACGCGCGGAGCAGCCACAGGCTGCAGCCTGCGAAAGACATGCTTGCCGAACGAACGTGCTTGGCCGGTCTGGTGGTCAGAGCGGGGTGATCAGAACCCGATCCCATCTCGAACTCGGCCGTTAACCGCCCCAGCGCCCATGGTACTGTGTCTCAAGACACGGGAGAGTCGGTCACTGCCAGACCTGCCAAGCACGTGACACAGTCCCTCGACACGATCGAAACCACGAAGCCCGCCCGGCTCACGCCCGGCGGGCTTCGTCGCGTTCAAGCCCCCTCGCCTCATGGCCTCTCCCGCTCCATCGCCGCGCCGGCCCGGCGCAGCGTCTCGTCGAAGGGGTTCAGACGATGCGAGATCCCGGCCGCCTCACGACACAGCATCCCGCCCGGCGATCGCCGGCGGGGTGTGGACCGACCAGCTCTCATACCCGAAAACAACGGCACCCAGCTTCACGGCCCGCCGACGACGAGCGCGCGAAAGCCACGGAGCGGGGCCGTTCAGGCCGCATGGGCCTCCAGAAGCGGCGGCAGGGCCTTGAGATCGAGGGGTTTCGACAGGAAGCCGTCGAAGCCGGCCGCTCGCGCCGCGGCCTCGTCCTCGGCCTGGACGTTCGCGGTCAGCGCGACGAGCCGGAGGCGGGGCAGGTTCCGGTCGCTCTCATGCTGTCGGATCCTCCGCGCGGCTTCGAGCCCGTCGAGGATCGGCATACGGATATCGACGAGGGCGAGATCGAACGGGGCCGGTGAGGCCGCGGCCTCCTGCAGCCGCGTCACCGCTTCCGCCCCGTCGCGAGCCCAGATCACGACGGCGCCGAGTCGTTCCAGGGCCTTGGTCGCCAGAAGCGCGTTGATGGGGTTGTCCTCGGCCAGAAGCACCCGCGGCCGGTAGGAGGTGGACCGAACCGGTCCTCTCGGCACCGGTGGTGCCACGGCCCGCGGCGGCGCCGGCTCGGCGATGCGGGCGAGGAGCGAGGCGAGACGGACCGGCTTGACGAGGTAGCGATCGAAACCCGCCGCAGCGGGCGAGCCGAAATCGCGCCGGTCGAAGGGTGACAACAGGACGATGCTGCGACCGACCCCCGCCTGACGGGCCGCAGCGGCGATCCGGCGAACCGCGGCGTCGCCGAGCGCCCGGTCGGCGATCACCGCCGTGTAGACGGTCTCCGCCGACAGGGCCGCCAGAGCCTCCGCCTCGCTCTCGACCACCGCTGCGTCGGCACCGGCCCGTCCGAGGCGGCGCGCGATGTAGGGCGCCTCGAAGGCGGCCGCGGCAACCACCAGAACATTGTGACCGGCGAGGCTCGGAGCATCGGGCCGGATCTCCTCGGCGCCGGATCGCAGGGGGAGATGTACCCGAAAGCAGCTTCCCTCGCCCGGCCGCGAGGTGACGGCGAGACGGCCCCCCATGCGCTCGACGAGACGCGTGGTGATGGCGAGGCCGAGTCCCGTGCCCTCGTGGCGCCGGCTGGCACTGCCGTCGCCCTGCTCGAACTCCTGAAACAGCACCGGCAAGCGATCCTCGGGGATGCCCGGCCCGGTGTCGTGGACGGCGAGGGTCAGCCCCTCCGGCCCCCAGGCGGCGGTGACGCCGACGCCGCCGGATTCCGTGAATTTCACGGCATTGCCGGCGAGATTGATCAGGATCTGCCGCACCCGGTCGGCATCGCCAACCAGCACTGCCGGCAGAGTCTCGATGTCGGCGGCGATCTCGAGACCCTTGTCCTGGGCACGGGGCGCCAGTAGCTCGACCACGCTCTCGACCAGGGCCGCCGGGGCGAAGGGCTCGGCCGCGAGGTCGAGGCGGCCAGCCTCGATCTTGGAGAAGTCGAGGATGCCGTCGATGAGCGAGAGCAGGGCCTCGCCGGATGTCTTCACCGCCTCGGCATAGGTCCGCTGCTCGGGGCTCAGGGGCGTCTCCAGCATCAGGTCGGCCATGCCCATGATGCCGTTGAGCGGCGTGCGGAACTCGTGGCTGACGCTGGCGATGAAGCGGGATTTCGCCACGCTCGCGGCCTCGGCGCGGCTGCGCGCCTCCTCAAGGACGCGGGCGGATTCCACCCGCTCGGTGACGTCGCGGCCGGCGCGCAGCACCTCGGGCCGGCCGTCGCGCCCCGTCGTCACGGTCTCGACGAAGGCGAACCAGCGCGGGGACCCGCCCCCCGCCGGCAGGATCGCGAGGTCGACCAAACGAGCTCCGTCGGCCCGCCGGCGCATTTCCCCGGATCCCACCACCTCGACCTCCCGGGTGGTCCCCAGGAGCGCGGCCGGAACGGTACCGAGGAGCGCGGCGAAACCCGCACTGGCGAAGGTGATGCGCCCTTCGGCATCCCGCTGGACGACGAGCTCGATCTGCGCCTCGACCAGGCTGCGGTAGCGCTCCTCGCTCTCGGAGGTGCGCCAGACGAGGTCGTGCAGGCTCTCGACCTCGCCGTCGCGCCGGCTTCGCTGCTCGCCGCTCCAGCGCGCCGCGAGCCAGGCGAGAGCCAGAAGACCGATCGCCGCGCCGAGCCACTCCATTCCGCATCCTCCAGCATTCCGCCCGAGGTTAGTCCCGCGGACCTGAAAGATGAGTTGGGAAAGTCGTTGAGCCGCAGGTTCGTTCGACCGGCAGCATCGGACGAACGACGATAACGCGTCGTTGACCTTGCCCGTCAGGCGGCGGCCGGACGGCGGTCGGCCCGGCTGCGGTAGGACAGCGCCTCGGCGAGGTGGAGCCGCCGCACCCGCGCCTCGCCGTCGAGGTCGGCGAGCGTCCGGGCGACGCGCAGCACCCGGTGGAAGCCGCGGGCGGAGAGCCGCATCGCGTCGGCCGCGTCGCGGATCAGCGCCATCCCCTCCGCGTCGGGACGCGCGGCCTCCTCGATCAGCGTCGCCGGACAGGAGGCGTTGGTGGTGCCGGCGGGCTGGCCGGCCTCGGCGTAGCGCCGCTCCTGCAGGAGGCGCGCCGCGGCGACCCGGGCGGCGGCCTCCGCCGAGCCTTCCTCGGGCGGCGGCAGGATCAGGTCGGCGGCGGTGACGGCCGGCACCTCGATCTGCAGGTCGATCCGGTCGAGGAGCGGTCCCGAGAGCCGGGCCTGGTACTGGGCGACGCAGCGCTCGTTGGGCCCGCGCCGGCAGGCGAAGCCCGGCTCCGTCGCCTGGCCGCAGCGGCATGGATTCATCGCAGCCACCAGCTGGAACCGGGCCGGGTAGGTCACCCGGTGGTTGGCCCGGGCGATCATGACGTTGCCGGTCTCGAGCGGCTGGCGCAGGGAATCGAGCACCTGGCCGTTGAACTCGGGCAATTCGTCGAGGAAGAGCACGCCGCCATGGGCCAGCGAGACCTCGCCGGGCCGGGCGCCGAGGCCGCCGCCGACCAGCGCCGCCATCGAGGCGGAGTGGTGCGGTGCCCGGAACGGCCGGCGGTTCGACAGCGCGCCGTCCTTCAGCGTGCCCGCCACCGACTGGATCATCGAGACTTCGAGCAGCTCGCGGGGGCCGAGCGGCGGCAGGATCGAGGGCAGGCGTGCCGCGAGCATCGACTTGCCGGCGCCCGGCGGGCCGTTCATCAGGAGGTTGTGGGCGCCGGCCGCGGCGATCTCGAGCGCGCGCTTGGCACCCTCCTGGCCCTTGATCTCGCGCAGGTCGGCGAGGATACCGGCCGGGGCGGCCACCGCCGGCACCGGCCGCGCCATCACCTGCGTGCCCTTGAAGTGATTGGCGAGCTGGATCAGGGAGCGCGGCGCCAGCACGTCCATGTCGCCGGCGGCCCAGGCGGCTTCCGGGCCGCTCGCCGCCGGGCAGATCAGGCCGAGGCCGCGGGCGTTGGCGGCCATCGCGGCCGGGAGCACGCCCGCCACCGCCGTGAGGCTGCCGTCGAGCGCGAGCTCGCCCAGCACGCAATAGCCGGAGAGCGCGTCCGCCGGCAGGGCACCGATGGCGCACATCATGCCGAGCGCGATCGGCAGGTCGTAGTGCGAGCCTTCCTTGGGCAGGTCGGCGGGGGCGAGGTTGACGGTGATGCGCTTGGCCGGCAGGGCCAGGCCGGAGGCGATCAGCGCCGAGCGCACCCGCTCGCGGGACTCGGCCACCGCCTTGTCGGGCAACCCGACCACCGTGAAGGCGACGGCGCCGGGCGTGATCTGCACCTGGACGTCGACGGCGCGCGCCTCGATTCCCTCGAAGGCGACGGTGGCGACGCGGGTGACCATGCGGGCGGGACTTTCGGGCTGGCGTCCTGCCGTAACGTTAGTCGGCGGACGGCTCAGCGACAACCCGGATCCGGAAAACACTTGTCCAGACACGAAAAAGCCCGGCACGGCGGCCGGGCGTTCTCCTCTCGGTCCCCGGATCCCGTGCGCCCGTCGGCGCGACGCGGATCCGCGGCGAAGCGTTGCGCTGGCGCGCGTTACGCCTGGGCGGCCTGCAGGCCCTTCACGCGGGCGGCGAGGCGCGAGACCTTCCGAGACGCGGTGTTCTTGTGCACGATCCCCTTCTGGGACGCGCGCATGATCTCGGGCTCGGCGCTGCGCAGGGCGGTCATGGCGGTGCCATGATCGCCGGCCTCGATCGCCTCCTCGACCTTGCGGATGAAGGTGCGCATGCGGCTGCGGCGCGAGCGGTTGATCGCCGTACGCTTGGCGATCTTGCGGGTCATCTTCTTGGCCGACACGGTGTTGGCCATCGGCGTTCCTCATTCTCAAAGCGAGGCCCGAGCGATCCCGGCGGGATCGTGGCGTCGCGTGTCAGGGTATGGAAGCACGGGCAACCCGCCGGACGAAAGCCCGCAGGTCCGCGATCCGCGGTCTATAGACGCGACCGGGCGGGTCGTCAACGCCGGCCGCAGAGCGAACCGCGTCTCGGAACACGGTGCCCGATCAACGGTTGAGTTTATCACAAGAGACACGGGAGATCACCATGATCCGCTCCGCTTCCCTCCTCGCCGCCGGCCTCCTCGCGCTCGGCGCCGTCGCGGTCCCGCACCAGGCCGAGGCCAAGGGCTGCATCAAGGGCGCCATCGTCGGCGGGCTGGCCGGCAAGGTGGTCGGTCACGGCAAGGCCGGCGCGGCGGCCGGTTGCGCGGTCGGCCACCACAACGCCAACAAGAAGGCGAGCCAGGCGCAGGGCCAGTGATGGTCCGCTCGCGGGGCCGGTAGGCTCGGCGCCATCGGGGACCTATACAGGCGGCGGCTCCGGCAGCGGGGCCGCCCCCTTTCGCGTGGAGCCCGCATGCCGTCCCCCGCCCGCACGACGTCCCCCGACGGCGCCCTGGTCCTGTTCTCGGGCGGACAGGATTCCGCTACCTGCCTCGCCTGGGCCCTCGAGCGCTTCGGCCACGTCGAGACGCTGGGCTTCGATTACGGCCAGCGCCACCGCATCGAGCTCGATTGCCGGGCCAGCTTGCGCGCCGAGATGACCCGGATCGTCCCGGCCTTCGCCGGACGCCTGGGCGAGGACCACACGCTGTCCCTCGCGGCGCTCGGCGAGGTGTCGGAGACCGCGCTCACCCGGGAGACCGCCATCGCCATGGAGGCGGGCGGGCTGCCCAACACCTTCGTGCCGGGCCGCAACCTCGTCTTCCTGACCTTTGCGGCAGCTTTGGCCTATCGCCGCGGCCTGCGCCACATCGTCGGCGGCATGTGCGAGACGGATTTTTCGGGCTATCCCGATTGCCGCGACGACACGATCAAGGCGCTGCAGGTCGCCCTCAACCTCGGCATGGAGCGCCGCTTCGTGCTGCACACGCCCTTGATGTGGATCGACAAGGCCGAGACCTGGCGGCTCGCCCGGGACCTCGGCGGCGAGGCCCTGGTCGATCTCATCGTGCGCGAGAGCCACACCTGCTATCTCGGCGAGCGCGGCGCCCTGCACCCGTGGGGCCATGGCTGCGGCACCTGCCCGGCCTGTTCCCTGCGGGCCGCCGGCTATGCGCGCTTCCGCGCCGAGGATGCGTGAGCGGCGCTTGCCGGCCGGCCTCCCGTTCGCGCAGAGTGCGTCGCAAAGATGGGAGGAGACAACCATGACCGCCTGCATCGTCGGCTGGAGCCACACGCCCTTCGGCAAGCACGATTCCGAGACCGTCGAGAGCCTGATCGTCCGCGCCACCAACGAGGCGCTGGCTCATGCGGGGATCGGCCCGCAGGACGTCGACGAGATCGTGCTCGGCCACTACAATGCCGGCTTCACCCCGCAGGACTTCACCGCCTCCCTGGTGCTCCAGGCCGATGACGGGTTCCGGTTCAAGCCGGCGACCCGGGTCGAGAATGCCTGCGCCACGGGCTCCGCGGCGGTGCACCAGGCCATCAAGACCATCGAGGCCAAGCGCGCCCGGGTGGTGCTGGTGGTCGGCGTCGAGCAGATGACCCGCACGCCGGGTCCCGAGATCGGCCGCACCCTCCTCAAGGCCTCCTACCTCCCGGAGGACGGCGACAACCCGGCGGGCTTCGCCGGCGTGTTCGGCAACATCGCGGGCGCCTATTTCCAGCGCCACGGCGACCAGTCCGATGCGCTCGCCATGATCGCCGCCAAGAACCACCACAACGGCGTCCAGAACCCCTACGCACAGATGCGCAAGGATCTCGGCTTCGCGTTCTGCCGCACCGAGTCGGACAAGAACCCGTTCGTGGCGGGCCCGCTCAAGCGCACCGACTGCTCGCTGGTCTCGGACGGCGCCGCGGCGGTCGTGCTCGCCGACACCGAGACGGCGCTCCGCATGCGCCGCGCCGTCGCCTTCCGGGCCAACGCCCACGCGCAGGACTTCCTGCCGATGTCGAAGCGCGACGTCCTGAAGTTCGAGGGCGCCGCCGCCGCCTGGGCCCGGGCGCTCGACCAGGCCGGCATCACCCTCGACGACCTGTCGCTGGTCGAGACCCACGACTGCTTCACGGTGGCCGAGCTCATCGAGTACGAGGCGATGGGCCTGACCAAGGAGGGCCGCGGCGCCGACGCGATCCGCGAGGGCTGGACCACCAAGGAGGGCAAGCTGCCGGTCAACGCGTCGGGCGGGCTGAAGGCCAAGGGCCACCCGATCGGCGCCACCGGCGTCTCGATGCACGCGCTGTCGGCGATGCAGCTCTGCGGCGAGGCCGGCGGGATGCAGATCCCGGACGCGACGCTCGCCGGCGTGTT
>NZ_JTHF01000250.1 GCF_001043895.1 Methylobacterium indicum | reverse complement strand
GGACGCGACCGGTTAAGGCCGCGGGCGGAATCCGGATTCGCCGTTAACCGCGATTGAAGAGGATCGGGGACGGGATCGAAAAACCCTGTTTCGTCCACGATTTGGAAGGCGGGCGGGTCCTAGCGTCGCCGGCATGGGATGTGATCGGAACGGCATGGCGGCGGGAGCGGCCCGGCACGGCGAGGGCCGGCGCCCACGGCTGCGGGACTCAAGACGGGCGTGACGATGAGCCATCGGCGCAACGACCAGATCGACATGGTGGTGCCCTTCGTGCACTTCCGCGACCAACGGGAGACGATGGAGCGGCCGTTCTTCTCGATCGCCAAGCAGAAGCGCCTGAAAGAAATCGACTATACGAGCCCGGACGGCTCGGTCTGGGTGCGGGTGCTGCCGAACCAGGCCTACGGCATGGCGACGATCTGGGATGCCGACATCCTGATCTGGGCCGCCTCGACGATCTGCGAGATGAAGAAACGGGGCCGCAACGACATCCCGCGCAAGCTCCACTTCATGCCCTACGACCTCCTCAAGGGGATCGGCCGCGAGACCGGCGGGCGCCAGTACAAGCTCCTGCGCGACGCGCTGTTTCGCCTGCAATCGACCTCGGTGCGCACCAACATCCGGGCCGAGAAGGCCAAGCGCAAGGAGCGGCAGTTCAGCTGGATCGACGCCTTCGACGACACGATCGACGAGGAGACCAATGCCAGCCGGGGTATGTCGATCACCCTGTCGGACTGGTTCTACGAGGGCGTGCTGATGGATGGCGGCGTGCTCGCCATCGACCCCACCTATTTCGGCATCACCGGCGGGCGCGAGCGCTGGCTCTACCGCATCGCCCGCAAGCATGCCGGCGGGGCGGGGGGGGGGGG
>NZ_JTHF01000025.1 GCF_001043895.1 Methylobacterium indicum | reverse complement strand
AAGGAGATCCGGGAACCAGCACGAGACCTCGCGAAGCGTCCGGATGTCTGCAACGGTGCAGCAGCCAGAGCCGCTTCGCGGCACATCTTCTCTGGATCCCGGATCTCCTTCCGCTACGGCTCCAGTCGTCCGGGAAAGGGGCGCCACGAAAAACCGGGCGCTAATACCCCTTCTTCACCTCGGCGAGCGCCCGCGTCAGCCCGTCGGCCACCACCTGCCGCTCGATCGGCGAGGCGTCGCGGGCGACCAGCACCCGTTGGCCGCGCGACACGAAGGACAGCGACATCAGCCCGTATTCCTCGTCCTCGACCTTGTGCAGCCGGGTCCAGAGCGGGTTGAAGCGCCACTCCGCCCGCTCGCCGCGGTGGCTGACGCGGGCGACCAGCACCTCGATCTGGCTGATCACCACCTCCTCGAAGGAGCGGCCGCGGCGGGCATTGAGGGTGAGCGCCAGCCAGAGCGCCGCGATGTCGAGGCCGAAGAAGCCGGTGACCGGCCACATTCCCATCTGCAGGAACGCGATCCCCGTCACCAGGGCGACGCCGCCGCAAAAAACCATCACCACCCGGAAGCCGAGGCGCGACAGCGAGCAATGCGGCCGGATGGTCGCGGAGAAGACCGGGCGCTCGATCGCGTCCGGGTCACGCCCGTAGGGGTGCCGCGTCCGTGCGTCGTCGGGTGCCTTGCCGCTCGCCATGCGCCACATATAAGGCACCCATGACTCGCCGGAAGCAGGCCGCCCCCGACCAAATCACCGCACCCGCCGAGGCGCCGCGCATGAAAGCGGGTGCCGCCAAGGGAGCCCTTCCCAAGGGAGCCCTTCCCAAAGGAGCGCCTCCCAGGGGAGCCCCCAAGGCAGCCTCCGCGAAGGCGGCGCTCGTGAAGCCGCTCACCGCCCGCGCGACCACGCCGGAGCCGGTCGACGCCGCGACGCTCGCAGAGATCTTCGCGCGGCTCAGCGCCGCCAACCCCGAGCCGCGCTCCGACCTCGAATACCTGAATCCCTACACGCTGCTCGTCGCGGTGGTGCTCTCGGCCCAGGCCACCGACAAGAGCGTGAACATCGCCACCGCGCCGCTCTTCGCCAAAGCCGACAACCCGGCGGCGATGCTGGCGCTGGGCGAGGAGGTGGTGCGGCACCACATCCGCACGATCGGGCTGTTCAACACCAAGGCCAAGAACGTCATCGCGCTCTCGCGCATCCTGATCGAGGAGCATGGTGGCGCGGTGCCGCGGGAGCGCGAGCACCTGGAGGTGCTGCCCGGCGTCGGCAAGAAGACCGCCAGCGTGGTGCTCAACGTCGCCTTCGGCGAGCCGACCATCGCGGTCGACACCCACATCTTCCGGGTCTCGAACCGGGTGCCGCTCGCGCCCGGTTCGACCACCGACAAGGTGCAGGCGGGGCTGGAGGCGATCGTGCCCGAGCCCTACCGCCTCAACGCCCACCACTGGCTGATCCTGCACGGGCGCTACGTCTGCAAGGCGAGGAAGCCCGAATGCTGGCGCTGCCCGATCGCCGACCTGTGCCGCTATCCGGACAAGACGCCCGGGCCGGGCTGAGGCTCGACGCTCCGGCTTCCCAGTACCCCGGAATCTGGTATCCTGCCGCCATGTCCCTGCCCCGTCCCCTCGTACGGCTCTTCGCCGCGGTGATCGTGATGATCGCCGCGTGCGTCGGCGCGTCGGTGGTCGGGGCGTCGTCAGCGCAGGCCCATCAGGGTCACGCGCATCAGGGTCACACGCACCATGGGATGTCCCTCGACGCGCCCGCGGCGCTGACGCTGGCCGAGGCGCGCATTGCCGCGCAGGGGGCCCGTCTGACCGTCGGCGACCCGGACGGGGGACCTGCCGCCCGGCCTTGCAACGGTCTGTGCTGCTTGATGGGCGCATCCTGCTGCGTGCCCGGCCTGCTCCCCGACGGCTTGGCGGCGTTCCCCGCGCCCACCCCGGCCCGCCGGCTCGCCATCGCCGCGGAGGCGGTGCCCGCCGGCATCGTGCCGGATTCCCCCGCACGTCCCCCGAGATCCTTCGCCTGACGCCCGCGCCCCGCGCCGATGCGCCGCCCTGACGGGTGGACGCTCCCGCGGGCGCCCCTCGACGTCCGCTCGCGAAGGTTCCTCCTCAGATGTTTCCGTTCCGGTTGCCGGCCGCGCCGCACGCGTTGGCCCTGGCGCTCGCCCTGCTGGCGCTGCCGTTCCTCTCCGCCCACCTCGCCGGATCGGTTCAGGCCCACGAGGGCCACGACCACGGCGCCCCGCAGGCGCCGGTCTCGAAGACCATCGCGCCCCGCGGCGAGGCGTCCTCCGCCGCCTTCGAGCTGGTGGCGATTCCCCGGGGCGACGCGATCGTCCTCTACCTCGATCGCTTCGCCACGGGCGAGCCGATCACCGACGCCGCGCTCGAGGTCGAGACGCCGTCCGGCCCCGCCCCGGCGACGCCCGAGGCGGATGGCCGCTACCGCCTGCCCGCACCCTGGCTGGCGGCGCGCGACCCCGGGCAAGATCACCTCGACCTCGTCGTCACGGTGACGGCCGGCGCCGACGTCGACGTGCTCTCGCTGGCGGTCGCCCTGGCCCCGGCCCGGGAGAGCGCCGCCGCCGCGCCGACCCATGCCGAGCATGCGAGCGAGGGCTGGATGCAGGGGCTCAAGGAGCGCCTGACCGAAAAATTCGCCGCCCGCGATCCCGGCGCCGGGCTCTTCGCGGCGGGAGGCTTCGCGCTCGGCCTCGCCGCCATGGCGCTGATGCGGGCCGGGCGCCGGGCGCCCGTCCTCGCGGTCCTGGTGCTGGCCGCGACCCTGGTTCTCGGCGCCACCGCCTTCGCGCATGAGGGGCACGACCACCCGGAGACCCGCGCGGCCTTCGTGCCGCCGCCCACCGATCTCGCCCAGCGCCTCGCCGACGGGGCGGTGTTCGTGCCGAAACCCACCCAGCGCCTGCTCTCCCTGCGCACGCAGGTCGCGGCCGAGGGCGCCTTCCGCCGCACCGTCTCGCTGCCCGGTCGCATCATCCCGGACCCGAACGCGAGCGGCGTGGTGCAATCCTCCGTCGGCGGCCGCCTGGCGCCGCCGCCCTCCGGCACCTTCCCGCGGCTCGGCACGAAAGTGCGCGCGGGCGAGGCGCTGGCGCTCGTCACCCCGCCGGTGCAGCGGGTCGATCTCTCCGACATGCGCCAGCGCCAGGGCGAGCTCGACCAGCAGATCGCCATCGTGCAGCGCCGGGTCGATCGCTACCTCAAGCTCAGCCCCAGCGGCGCGGTCTCGCAGGTCCAGCTCGACGAGGCGCAGGACGAATTGAAGGGCCTCAAGGACCGCCGCACCGCCCTCGACCGCATCCGCCAGGAACCGGAAGTCCTCACCGCTCCGGTCGGCGGGGTGATCGCCGAGGCCGCGGCGGTCGCCGGCCAGATGGCCGCGCCCGGCCAGATGGTGTTTCAGATCGTCAACCCCGAAAGGCTCTGGGTCGAGGCCTTGAGCTTCGATGCCCTGACGCCCGCGGCCGATGCCACCGCGCGGATGGCCGACGGGCGGACGCTGCCGCTCGCCTATCAGGGCGCGGGGCTCGCCGACCGCAACCAGGCGATCCCCGTGCAGTTCGCGATCCAGGGTGGGTCGGAAGGCCTGCGGGTCGGCCAGTTCGTCACCGTGCTCGCCGCCACCGACGCCGAGCAGCACGGCCTCGCCCTGCCGCGGGCGAGCGTGGTGCGCAATGCCAACGGCCAGGACGTGGTCTACGCCCACACCGCCGCGGAGCGCTACGAGGCGCGGCCGGTGCGGGTCGCGCCCCTCGACGGGTCCCGGGTTCTGGTCGAGGCCGGCGTGACGCCCGGCACCCGCGTGGTGGTCCAGGGCGCCGAGCTCCTGGATCAGGTCCGGTAGGGGGCGACAAAACATGTTCTCCTTCCTGGTCACGCAATCCCTGCGCAACCGCCTGCTCGTCCTGGCGCTGGCTCTCGTGCTGGTGCTCTACGGCGCGTTCAGCCTCACCCGTCTCCCGGTCGACGTCTTCCCCGACCTCAACCGGCCGACCGTCACCATCATGGTCGAGGCCGAGGGCTACGCGCCCCCGGAGGTCGAGCAGATGGTGACCTATCCCGTAGAGACCCGCCTCAACGGCCTGCCCGGGGTGACGCGGGTGCGCTCGGTCTCGGGCGTCGGCCTCGCGGTGGTCTATGTCGAGTTCGCCTGGGGCACCGACATCTACCGCAACCGCCAGCAGGTCGCCGAGCGGCTGGCCCTGGTCCAGGATCAGCTGCCCCGCGGGGTGACGCCCCAGATGGGCCCGGTCTCCTCGATCATGGGTCAGGTGCTGCTGATCGCGGTCACGGGCGAATCCGCGAGCCCGATGGAGCTGCGCGAGACCGCCGATTTCGTGCTCCGCCCGCGGCTTCTCACCGTGCCGGGCGTGGCGCAGGTGATCCCGATCGGCGGCGAGGTGCGCCAGTTCCGCGTCGCCCCGAACCCGGCGGCGATGCGGGCGCTCGGGGTCACCAACGCCCAGCTCGATTCGAGCCTCCAGCAATTCGGCACCAATGCCGGCGGCGGCTTCACCGACCAGTATTCCCGCGAATACCTGATCCGGAACATCGCCCGCACGATGAGCCTGGAGGATCTGCGCGACCTCGTGGTCGGGGCCGCCGGCAACGCCCCGGTGCGGCTGCGCCAGGTGGCGGATGTCTCGTTCGCGGCGAAGGCCAAGCGCGGCGAGGGCGGCTACCAGGGACGGCCCGCGGTGATCGTCTCGGTCGAGAAGCAGCCGGACGTCGATACGGTGGCGCTGACGCGCACCATCGAGGCGGCGCTCAAGGACCTCGCGCCCTCGCTGCCCGCCGGCATCTCGGCCGACAAGATCCTGTTTCGCCAGGCCGATTTCATCGAGACCTCGATCGGCAATGTCGAGCGGGTGCTGGTCGAGGCGATCGCCGTCGTGGCGCTGGTGCTGTTCGCCTTCCTGCTGAACGTCCGCACCACCCTGATCTCGCTCACCGCGATTCCGGTCTCGATCCTGACGACGGCACTCGTGTTCCACCTGCTCGGGCTGTCGATCAACACGATGACGCTCGGGGGGCTGGCCATCGCGATCGGCGAACTGGTCGACGACGCGGTGGTCGACGTCGAGAACATCTTTCGGCGCCTGCGCGAGAACCGGGCCGCCGGCAACCCGCGCTCGGTCTTCGCGGTGGTGGTCGCGGCCTCGAACGAGGTGCGGTCGGGCATCGTCTACGCCACGGCGATCATCGTGCTCGTCTTCGTGCCGCTCTTTGCCCTCTCGGGTATCGAGGGACGGCTCTTCGCGCCGCTGGGGCAGGCCTACATCGTGTCGATCCTGGCGAGCCTCGTCGTCTCGATCACGCTCACGCCGGTCCTCGCCTCCTGGCTGCTGCCGGGCCTCAAGAGCCTGGAGGAGCATGAGAGCCGCTTCATCCGGGCGCTCAAGCGCGCCAACGCCGCCGCTCTTCGGGTCGTGTTCCGCCACCAGCGGCTGCTGGTCGGCACCGTCGCAGCCCTGGTGGTCGGTGCAGGCCTCGCCGCCTCGCAGCTGCCGCGGGCCTTCCTGCCGCCCTTCAACGAGGGTTCGTTCACCGTCACCATGGCGTTCACGCCCGGCATCTCGCTCACCGAGAGCAGCCGGGTCGGAGCGATCGCCGAGCGGCTCCTGATGGAGATCCCGGAGGTCGCGGCCGTCGGCCGGCGCACCGGCCGGGCCGAGCTCGACGAGCATGCCGAGGGCGTCCATTCCTCCGATCTCGAAGTGGCGCTCAAGGGCGGCGGCCGGCCGAAGGCGGAGCTGGTGGCGGAGATCCGCCGGCGGTTGGCGGTACTGCCGGTCTCGGTCAATGTCGGCCAGCCGATCTCGCACCGGCTCGACCACATGCTGTCCGGCGTCCGGGCCGAGATCGCGCTCAAGATCTTCGGCGAGGACCTGGATGCCTTACGGCGCGTGGCGGCCTCGCTCCAGGAGCGGATGCGGGCGATCCCCGGTCTCGCCGACCTCCAGATCGAGAAGCAGACGCGGATCCCGCAGCTCGAGATCCGGGTCGATTACGGCCGGGCGGCGCTCTACGGGGTGCAGCCGGCGGCCCTGGTCGAGCAGATCAGCCGGCTCTCCAACGGGCGCCTGGTCTCCACGGTGGTCGACGGCTATCGCCGCTTCGACGTGGTCATCCGCCTGCCCGAGGCGCAGCGCACCACCGCGACCCTGAGCGACCTCCTGGTCGAGACGCCGTCCGGCTGGGTGCCGGCGCGCCAGGTCGCCGACATCCGCGAGACCGACGGCCCGAACCAGATCCTGCGCGAGAACGGGAGGCGCCGCCTCGTCGTGATGGCGAACACCACCGCCGGCTCCGACATGGCGGAGATCGTGACGGCGATCCGCCGGGTCGTGGCCGCCGAGACCCTGCCGCCGGGGACGTTCGCGAGCCTGGAGGGCACCTTCCAGGCGCAGGAAGAGGCGAGCCGCACCATCGGCGCCCTGTCGCTGGTCTCGCTGGGGCTGATCTTCGCGCTCCTCTACAGCCGCTACCGCTCGGCCGCCCTGGCGCTGATCATCCTCGGCAGCGTGCCGCTGGCGCTCGTCGGCTCGGTGGCGGCCCTGTGGCTCGCCGGCCAGCCGCTCTCCGTCGCCTCGATGATCGGCTTCATCACGCTCACCGGCATCGCGGCCCGCAACGGCATCCTCAAGGTCAGCCACACCCTGAACCTGGCGCTGCACGAGGGTGTGCCGTTCGGGCCGGACCTCGTGGTCCGCGCGAGCCTGGAGCGGCTGACCCCGGTGCTGATGACCGCGCTCTCGGCCGGCGTCGCCCTGGTGCCGCTGCTCCATGACGCCGCGAGCCCCGGCAAGGAGATCCTGCACCCCGTGGCGGTGACGATCTTCGGCGGCCTCGTCAGCGCCACCCTCCTCGACGCGCTGCTGACGCCGGTGCTGATCCTGCGCTTCGGCCGCCGCCCCCTGGAGCGCCTGATGGCGGCGCGGGAGGCCGCTCCGGCGCCTACGCCCGCGGGCGCCGCGTCGGCCGACCTCTATTGATCCCTTCTCCCGATTCCCCGCACCTTGGAGAGACCCGATGCTGATCCGCCGCTTCGTCACCGCCGGCACCCTGGCGATCGCCCTGCCCTTCTGCGCCCACCACGCCTGCGCCCACGAGGGGACCGGCCACCATGGCGGGCGCATCGTCGATGCGGGGCCCTACCATATCGAGCTCGTGACCAAGGACCGGCGGGTCGAGGTGACGATCTACGACGCCAAGGAGAAGGCCGTGTCCCCGGCCGGCTTCAAGGGCACGGCGATCCTGGTCGTCGGCGGCAAGCCCGCCCGCGTCGTCCTGGCCCCGTCCGGGGCGGGACTCTCCGGCGAGGCCGAGGTGGCGCTCGGCGCCGCGCCCAAGGGCGTCGTCCAGATCACCGGGCCGGACGGTGCGGCGGCGAGCGGCAAGTTCAACTGAGCGCCCTGCTGCGCCTGGCGCAGGGTTTCCCCTCTCCCCGCGGGCGGGGAGAGGGGAAACCCGTGCTCGTCTCGTCGCGAAAGCGTCCCCGGATCGTCCTGGGCGCCGCGAAAGCGGATCCCGGAAGTCAGAACCGCGCAGGGTTGAAGAGGATATAGCCAACGCTCGGCTTGATCATCGGACGGCCGCGTGTCCGGATTCCGGGCTTCGCGACACGTCTCCGGAAAGACGGGGGCGCCTTTATCCGGTCGGGTCGTTCAAGCAGGCTCTGAACGTCGGACACTGGTCCGCAAGTCGACCCGAGATCAGGCCGCCTTCCGCAACACCTGCGACGCCACCAGATCCTGCAGCGAGCGGATCGTCGAGAAGACGTCGCGGTTCAGGAGGTGTTCCGGGAACTCGACCTCGAAGTGGTCTTCCAGGTCCATCATCACCTGGACCGCGCCGAACGAGTCGAGGCCGTTGTCGAACAGGTCGGCATCGTCGGAGAGACGATCGATCGTGCTGCCGAGGGTGCCGTGGCGCGCCAGAATCGTCCGTATGTCCTGCGCAGAAGCCATGTCCCGTCCCCGTCGACTGGTATGGCAGCGTAGAGAGTTACAGTCCGGAAATCAAATGCCTTATGCCGACCTGGTTAAGTCACGGCTATCGTGGGGATAAGGTGCTGTTCGGCGCCGATCCCGCGGCACCGATCCTGCGCAATTGCCGCGATGCCCTGCCCCCGGAGTCCCGGGACCGGCCGGGATTGCACGGGAACGGGACGGGTGGCGGGCGATGCGCGGGCGTGACGGGTCAAATCGGTTCGAGGCGCTGGATGCGGGCCGGGGCGTCTGCGCGCTCGCGGTGGCGTTCTTCCACATGCCGCTCGCCCATCCGCTGCAACCGCAGGCCTGGTTCCCGAACCTGCAATTCTGCGTCGACATCTTCTTCGTGCTGTCGGGTTTCGTGCTGCTGCACGCCTATGGCGACCGGCTGGCGACGGACCGCCAGGCGTGGCGCCTGAGGCTGCTGCGCTTCGGGCTGATGCGCTTCGGCCGGCTCTGGCCGCTGCACGCCGCGACGCTCGGCCTGCTGATCGGGGTCGAGCTGGTGCGCCAGGCCTACCTCTCGCACCATGCCGGCCTGCCGGTGGCGACGCCGCCCTTCGGAGCCGGGCACCGGCCGGTCGAGATCCTGACCCACCTGACCTTCCTGCACAACTTCCGCACCTTCGGCGACTACAGCTGGAACTTCCCGTCCTGGAGCATCGCGGTCGAGTTCTACGCCTCGCTGGTGCTCGCGCTCGCCGTGATGGCGGCGGGTCCCCGCGCCCGCCTCGTCTTCGCCGGCCTCGCGGGGGTGAGCGCGCTGGCGCTGTGGTGGCTGAGCCCGCGCACGCTGTTCGTGATCCAGAACTGGGGCATCGTGCGCTGCCTGTTCGACATGTTCCTCGGCTGCCTCGCCTACACCCTGCGGGATGCGGTGCGGCTCTCCCGCGGCGGCGCGACGATCGCCGAGACGGCGGCGCTCCTCGCCGTGGCGCTGCTCGTGGCGGCGACGCCCCCCGGTCCCCTCGCCTGCGGGGCGAGCCTCGTCTTCGCCGCGTCCATCGCGCTGTTCTCGCATCAGCGCGGCGCCGTGTCGGAGGCCGCCCGCGCCGGAGCGCTGCAGCGCCTCGGCCTGTGGTCGTTCTCGATCTATTTGCTGCACGTCCCGGTGATCCAGGTCTTCACCACCGCGATGCACGCCGTCGAGGCGCGCACCGGCTTTCCCCGGACGGTGATCCTCGGGCACGACCGCTTCCTCGATTTCGGCTCGGGGGCGGCGAACCTCGCGGTCGCGGCCGGCCTCGTCGCCGTCACGGTGCCGCTGGCGGCCCTCACCTACCGGCTCGTCGAGCGCCCGTCCCTCGCCTGGTTCCGGCGCAACGACGCGCGGCTCGCCGAGGCCGAAGTCGAGGCCCGGGCGCCGGAGCGCGTCGCGCCGGGACCCGCCGCGGCGCTCCCGTCCTGAGCGCCGCCTTGTCTCAGATTGGCATGGTCCGGGCGCCGGAATGGCGGCGGGATCGGTAACCGAACCGCGACTAAGTTGTCTGCCACACCCCGCCGGATGGAGAACGGTCGACGGAGGCCTGTTCGGCGGTGGACGGACGGAGACCTTCGGTTTTCGGCCGATGAGGCACAGGATATCGTCGATACGGCAAGATTCCGCCGAGGCGGAATGTTGCCGCGACCGGTCGATCCAATTCGAAGCCGGGATCGGACCCGATCTCGACTGGTCCCGCGCAGTCCGGGCGAGGCGATCGCCCGGCGGGACTTCGACGAGAGAGGCCGGCGGCGATCACGTGTGGTCGACGCCGTCGGACGAAACCGGTGTCGCGCGTCGCGGAGCCATCGATCGGATCGCGCATGAGTCAGGGCTACGAGATGGCGACGGCAGAGCCCGCCGCGGCGAGTCCCCGCCGGACCGGCGGCACCCTCGCGGACCTGTGGGGCTCGGCGCGCCGGCGCGCGCTGTGGATCGTCGCGGGCGCCTGCGCGATGGGGCTCCTCGGCGGCCTCTTCACCCTGCGCCAGGTGCCGACCTACCGCGCCACCGTCGAACTCCTGATCGACCCGCAGGCCCTCCAGATCGTCGGGCGCGGCCTGTCGCGCCAGGACGCCCCGGCCCAGCTCGATTTCGCCAATCTCGAGAGCCAGTCGCTGATCCTGCTCTCGACCAAGCTCCTCGACGCGGTCGTGACGCAGCTCGGCCTCGACCACGACCCGGTCCTCACCCGCGGCGCGCCGGCCGGCGCCGACCCGGCGGTCGTGGCGCTCGAGGCCCTGCGCAAGCGCATCGTGGTGCGCCGGGTCGAGAACTCGTTCAACTTCCAGCTCACCGTCGCCTACCCGGATGCCCGGCGCGCCGCCGAGATCGCCAACACCATCGCGGCCCAGTTCTTCGAGATCGGCGCCCGGGACCGGGTCTCGGCGGTGCGCCGGGCCAACGAGGCGCTGCTGACCCAGGCCGCGGACCTGCGCGCCCAGCTCAACCGGGCCGACGTGGCGGTGGAGCGCTACCGGGCCGAGAAGGGCCTGATCGGCTCCGGCGATGCCGGCCTCCTGGTCTCGCAGCAGATCAAGGACCTCTACACCCAGATCACCGCCGCCGAGACCAACCTCGCCCGGCTCTCGGCCCGGCGCGAGCAGGTGCGCCAGCTGCGCTTCCCCGACGGCCAGGGCCAGGCGGTGCCGGAATCCGACACCTCGCAGGTGATGGTGTCCCTGCGCACCCAGTACGCCCAGACCCTCCAGGAGATCGCCCAGCTCTCCCGCAGCCTCGGGCCGAACCACCCGCAGATGATCGCGCTGTCGGCCCAGCGCGCCGCCACCGCCCGGCTGATCGCCGCCGAGGCCGACCGGATCCGCCGCACCATCGAGGAGGACCTGCGCCGGGGCGAGGAATCGCTGCGCCAGCTGCGCGGCCGCGCCGAGCGACTGATCCAGACCCAGACCAGCAGCAACCAGGAGGGCATCCGCCTGCGCCAGCTCGAGAGCGAGGCGGAGGCGATCCGGCGCACCTACAACCTCGTCCTCGACCGGACGAAGGACCTGGAGCAGCAGCAATCGATCAATCCGAGCAACTCGCAGATCGTCTCGCGGGCCACGGTGCCGCTCAAGCCCTCGGACACGCCGGCCCCGATCGTCGTGGTGGCCGCCGGCCTGTTCGGGGCGATCCTCGGGCTGATCCTCGGCTTCCTCTACGACCTGTGGCGCGGCAACATCACGACGGTCGCGGGCCTCGGGGCGGCCGGCGCGCCGGTCTGGGCGCGGCTGTCGCGGCCGGGCCGGGCCGGCCGGGGCGCGAGCGCCGAGGAAGCGCTCGTCACCGCCGCCCGGGAGCTGCGCACGCGGCTGTCCAACCGCAGCCAGGCGGTGGTCGTCACGGTGGTCTCCGAGGGGCTCGGCCCCGAGCGCCTGCACGCGGCCGAGGTGCTCGCCGACCTCCTCATGCGCCTCGGCGAGCCGGCCCTGTTGGTGCCCGAGCAGGCCCAGGCCCGCCTCTGCTTCGGCGACGGCCCCCGCGGCGACGCGCCGGTGCGCGGCCGGCTCGCCGTGCTCGATCCCGCCCGCGGGGTCGAGCGGATGACCCGGCCCGAGATCATCGTGGCCGAGCGGGATGTCGGCCACGGCGACGGCTGGCTGTCGATCCCCGAGACCTCCGACGCGATCCTCCTCGTCGTCGCGCCCGGCCGGATGACGCGAAGCCGCCTCGAGCGCCTGCTCGCCACCCTCGACGGGGCCGGCCGCTTCCGGGCGCAGGGGCTGCTCGGCCTCGTGGCGGTCGAGCCGCGGCGGGCCTCCGCGGCGCGCCGCCGCACGCCCGTGTCCCTCGGCGGCCGGGTGCGGGCGGCGTGAGCCGGGCGGGCCCCGCCGCCGGCAAGGAGGGCGGCATGGGGCCCGGCATGGGTATCGGCATCGGGGCCGCCCGCGCGCTCCCCGCCGCGGATTGGCGCGCGCCCTACCAGGCCCGGGCCGCCTCCCTGCTGCTTGTCGCCGCCCTCGTCTTCAACGCCGCCCTGTGCTTCCTCAACACCGCCGGCTTCCCGGTCTCCGGCGGCACGGTGATCGGCGCCGAGGTGGCGATCATCGCGCTCACCCTGGGTTTTGCCCTCGACGAGCGGGCCGGGCCCTGGCTGATCCTCGCCGGGCTGGTCTCCTACGGGCTGCTGCTCCTGGCGTTGCGCGGCTCGACCGACGTCAAGGGCGTGCGCGACTTCCTGATCCCCGTCGTGTTCTACAATCTCGGGATGCGCAATCCCGACCTGCGCGACGCCGACCGGGCGGTCCTGACCTGCGGCGTGATCGTGGTGGCGATGGGCCTGTTCGAGTATTGCCTGTTCGACACCTACCAGCAATACTTCAACATCGTGCGCTACTACGTGGCCCGCGGCAGCATGTCGGCCTCGGAGATCAACGAGTTGACCGGATCGCTGTTCACCAGCGGCATCCGGCCGGATTCGCGCACCATCCTGCCGTTCCTCGGGCCGCACCGGGTGTCGTCGGTCTTCCTCGAACCGGTCTCGGCCGGCAATTTCGGCGCCGTGCTGTTCGCCTGGGCGCTCTACCGCCGCACCATGCGGGGGCGGGCCTGGCTCTTCCTCTGCGCCGCCCTCACCGTCATCCTGGCCGATGCCCGCTTCGGCGCCTATGTCTGCGTCGCGATCGCCGGGGCGATGGCGGTGGGGTACCGCCTGCCGCGCCTGCTCTGGTTCGCCCTGCCCTTCATCATCCTGCTCGCGCTCGCCGTCTACGGTTTCGAGAGCATGCAGGTGAGCTGGCAGAACGACATCGCGGGCCGCCTGCTCTGGGCCGCGCTCCTCATCACCTCCCTGCCGCCGGAGGGCGTGTTCGGCATCATGCCCGACAAGCTCTTCCTGTCGGATTCCGGCTACGCCTACGCGCTGACCCAGGTCGGGGTGCCCGGCGCGCTGGTGGCCTGGGGCCTGTTCGTGCTGATGCCGGCGCGCAACCGGCACGCCTGGCGCCTGCGCTGCGCCATGGCGATCTATACCTGCCTGCTTCTCGTGATCAGCGACTCGCCGTTCTCGATCAAGACGGCGGCCGTGGTCTGGTTCATGCTCGGCGCCGCCGACGGCGCGCCGGAGGAATCCCCCGGCGCGCCGCGGTGAGCCGTCACACGGTCTCGCCGCGCCGGCGCCGCTCGGCGTCGTCCCAGGCGGTGAGCGGCTGGTAGTCGGGCACGAAGCCGAGGCCCTTGCGGGCATCCGACGACACCGCGACCTGCGAGGTCGCGACGTCGATCAGCGCCGGGGCGTTGGCGAGCGCCCGCGCGATCGCCGGGGCCAGGTCCTCCGGCCGCGTCACCCGCTCGCCATGGGCGCCGAGCGCCCGGGCGAGGCCGGCATAGTCGGAATCGGCCAGAAGCGTGCCGACGACCCGGCCGCCGTAATTGAACTCCTGGTCGTAGCGCTCGATGTTCCAGGCGGCGTTGTTCGACACGATGATGACGGGCTTGGCGCCGTGGCGGACCGCGGTGTCGATCTCCATCGCGTTGATGCCGAAGGCGCCGTCGCCGGTGACGCAGATCACCTGCCGGTCCGGATGGGCGAGCGAGGCCGCCGCCGCGTAGGGCACCCCGACGCCGAGGCAGCCGAAGGCCCCCGCATCGAGGTAGGTCCGCGCCTCGAGGCCGACCCGGGCGAAGCTGAGGAGGTCGCCGCCGTCGGCCACCGCGATGTAGTCGGGATCCGCGACCTCGCGGATCGCCGCGAAGATCGCCGCCGGATGGACCCGGCCGTCGTCTCCGGTCTGCGGGACCGTGGCGCCGGTCGAGCGCTTGACGTGGCGCGCGCGCAGGCCCTCCGCCCATTCCCGCTCGAGGGCGGGCACCCGGTTGCCCGCGGCCTCGACGATCGCCGTCAGCGCGAGGCTCGGAGTCGCGAGCAATTCCGGCTCGCCGCGGCGGTTGTCGACGAGTTCCCCCGCCGTGTCGGCGATGCGCACGAAGCGGGCGTTGGGAAACACCGCCGGCGAGCCGTAGCCGAGCTGGTAGTCGAGCTTGCGGCCGATCACCAGGACGACGTCGGCCTCGGTCATCGCCGCGGCCCGCATCGCGCCGACGGTCGCGGGATGGTCGGCCGGCACGAGGCCGCGGCTCTCCTGGGTGTCGAGATAGACCGCGCCGAGCGCGTCGAGAAGGCGGACCAGCTCGGGGCCGGCCTGCTTGGCCCCGCGCCCGCTCACCACCAGCGGGCGACGCGCGCCCCACAGCACCTCGACGGCCTGCGCCACCGCCGCCGGATCGGGCGGCAGGAGGCGGGGCGCCTTCGGCGCCATCCAGTCGTCGAGGACGAGCTGCGGCGGCACGTGGGCGCGCAGCACGTCGGTCGGGATCTCGATGTAGACCGGGCCCGGCTCAGACAGGTCGCCCATGGCGCGGGCCACCGCCTCGTCGATCTCGCGGATCACCTGGTCGGCGACCCGGGCGGTGCGCGACTGGCGGGTGACCGGGCGCAGGATCTCGACGTGCGGGATGTCCTGGAGCGGGCCGAGATTGGCCTGCGCCCGCGAGGTGCAGCCGCCGATCAGCAGCACCGGCACGCGGGCGAGCGAGGCGTTGGCGATGCCGGTGACGCAGTTGGTGACGCCGGGCCCGGCGGTCGCCATGCAGACGCCGAGCGTTCCCGTCAGCTCGGCATGGGCGTGGGCCATGTGGACGGCGGCGCCCTCGTCGCGCACGTCGACGATGCGGATGCCGAGGCGGGCGCAATGGTCCCAGATCGGCTGGATGTGGCCGCCCTGGAGCCCGAACACCCGGTCGACCCCCCGCGCCTTCAGGAACCGGGCGATCCAGGCGGCGCAGGATTGCGCGTCGGCGTTGAGGTCCTGGACGGTGGCCTGCTGGCTCATGGGTTTTTCCTCCCGTTGTCTCGTTGTTCGCGCCTTCGGCGCGTCGTGCTGGCCGAGGTATTCGTGCCGAATGAGGGAGCATCTTTGCAGGTTACGAAGCCCCGATCCGCTGCCCGCACCCAGATAGGGCGTCCCCTCTCCCCGCCCGCGGCTATCGCATTCACACAACTCGGTTTAAGCGGCTTCTCCTTTTGAAAGTCGCGCGCCTCTCCTCCCCCTTGTGGGGAGGAGTTGGAGGTGGGGGTGGTGCCGGAGGAGGCTCAGCGGTGCCTTCTGCACCACCC
>NZ_JTHF01000249.1 GCF_001043895.1 Methylobacterium indicum | reverse complement strand
AGTTTCACATCGGCGGCTACAACCCCGTCTCGAATCGGGCGAAAGAGCTAACGCCAGCGCCAGGAATACACGGTGGGCCAGTACGCCTGAAGCGCAGGCTACACACGAGATTTTTCTTTTACTGCGTACATCGCATGAGCCGAGTTCAGCGTCGAATGTGTCGTCGGCGCAAAATCTATGTCGTCGACTGATCAGCGACAACGAGCTCAAGCAGAGGAAGCGACGTCTGCCCCGCAGTGTTTGTCCGTTTCGTACGCAGACCGGCGCGGACCTGCTTGGGATCCTCGGCCGATTGAATCCAGCCCTGGCTGGGACGCTTGCCGCCGCTGATGACCTCGAATGCCTCGATATTACGCACCACGTTCATCTGCGCTTGAAGGGCCTGAGCGGCAAAATCGGCACTTGGAAGAATGCAATACATCGCGTCGATTTTCGAGCGGCGCTTACCTTCGCCTTGAAAAACTCCTTCTTCCGTGACCGACTCGATCAGCTTCATCCGCTTCAGATCCTCGAAGCAGGTTGCGAGCACCTCGAACAGCTTGCGGGACCGGGAGTAGTTGAGCCCACAAGCGTCGCGCACGGCCGACGCTGCCAACGTCAGCGTCGGGGATCCGTTGTTCTCGCCAAAGACGAAGGCGTGCTGGAGCCGCTTGTAGATGTACCGCGACACCGGCTTTAACGACATCAATGTCTCATAATTCAAATCATGAAAATCGAGGTTCCGTATCGCCTCAGCCAGTAGCGGGTTGACCTGGATATAGACGGAAGAGCGCTCATCCTTGTTCGCGGCTCCAGCCTTTCGCAACCTCATCACGGGCAAGATCGCGGACCCCAGCATGAGATCCCAGGGTTCCCCATCACCATCGTAATCGGTACGTTGAATAGTTACCTTGGCAGTATTGAGGATAACGAGAGCTTCCTCGATTTCCTTATATCCGAAAGTATGTCCTGTCGATTGCAGCTCTTTATACAGATCGTAAAATTGCAGGTTGATTGCAACAACATCTTTATCGCTGACTTCCAGATTAAGCTTGCGTTGCTGAATGGCAATCTTCCGAATTGCAAGCTCGATCAGGTGTTCGCGTTCGCCAGGATACTCTTCGACCTTGACGCCGTTGCGATTGATACGAGCGGGGTTCAGCGTGAGCCGATAGGTATGCCCTCTTGCCTCGAACGTCCGCTCGACCGATGCCAGATAATTACCCTGCCGTAGCTCGGCACTCGTATAGATCACCTGCCAGGGTGTCAGATCCCACAAGCCGAAGCTCTTCGTCATCCGACCGGACGGGCTGTCGAGAAACGCGAACTGGGCCGGTTGCTCGGCGTCCAGACCGTTCTTGGCTCGCTTGGCGGGAACACGACTCAGGCTCATCGGATCAAACCTCCGAGGTTGAATGGATCGGGGGACATCTGCCGAGTCAAAGCCAAATGTCCCGCAGCCGAGCGTTATGCGTGTTTTACACCGAGGTATTCAGGGCGTGATCCTTGATCCAGGCTGAGGAATTCGGGGCGCGATCAGGTGTCCCATGCCGAGCTGGGAAATCCGGGGCGCTATCGGGGAGTCGCCGATACCCAAGGCTGGCCGCAGGGGCCTTGGCATTCCTGGGGTATTTCGGGCGCGATGCTCATGCCGCGAGGACGAGGCCTGGTCGGTCGACAGCAGCAAACGCGCCGAGCTTTTCATGGTCGCAGCATCTGGCCCGCTGTCCCACTCGTCAGACCACTGCAGGAAAGGGCCTCTGAGGGAAATCGGGCGCTTCGGTCCCTTGCTGCCCCTGAGGTATTCGGGGCGCGACCCGGCTGGCGAAGCTGAGTCATTTCGGGCGCGATCAAGCCGGATGGGCTGAGTCATTTGGGGCGCGATCCAGCTGGAAGGCATGAGTCATTTGGGGCGCGATCTGCGGTATCGGGTCATATCGCTGACAGTGCAGGCGTTTTCCCGGCATTGCAAAAAAGCACGGACGTTATCGTCCCGCTGACCACCGCGCCCCGAAAACCTCGGTCGCGGCAATCCTGCCAAGCGGCGGAGCGATCGTCGTCGGCGCCCCCCGAAGACACGACCTCGCCCCGAAAACCTCAGCTTGCGCAAGCGTTCGGGATCCACGGGCCGGAACGGAGGCGATTGGAACGCGAGACCGCGCCCGAGAGCGGCTTTCCGTGACGTACAGGCAGACCGCACGCGCCACGCACGGCGGGTATCCGTCTACCCTCTCGTTACTTCTCTACCGATCGTCACCCGAATCGGTTCGCCGGCAGCGCATCATCGCGCCTCAAAAACCTCACATCACGCCCCGAAAAACTCAGCATCCTAAGTCGTGGTCTGAGACGCGCCCCGAAAACCTTACGAAGCGCCCCGAAAACCTCATGAGAAATGCTTTGAATCGAACGACGAACCGGCACCCGATGCGTTCAGGACGATCAAACCGTCTTTGGAGCGGACGCAATGCTCATCCCCCAGACCTTCAAGCCAGAGCTGCTTCGGCTGCTGAACGAGCTTCCGGAAGACGCATGGGTCCACAATCTCTGGCGTCAAACGCTCTACAAGGAGTTCGAGGCCGGACGCTGCACCGAGGACGAAGTCAGTGCCTTCGAGCGCGAAAGCGTCGCCGTCGTCCGGTGCGCGGTCCGCGGAGTGTTCGACGCAATCCCCTCCCGCTTCGATGAGAAGCGGGTGAAGCCGCGCGGTCGACGGTCTCCGCGTGAGAATCGTGCCAGGAGCACCCGGATCGTCGGTATCCGCTACGTCCGCAGGCACGCGCTCGACCCCTTCATCAGCCATCTCGTGTCGCCCGGCGCACGCACGACGCTCCTGTATCTGATCGCGCGGTGCGGGAAGCTGCGTGTTTTCAAGAAGCAGACCTGCCTCGTCGCCAGCGACCTCGGAATCGCACAGCGAACCGTCCAAGCTCACTACGCCGCCTTGGAAAAGGCCGGGTATATCGTCCGCGGCGCCATCGACCCAAAGACCGGTGCCACCCCGATCCGTCTGACCGAAGCCATCGAACCGCCGCGCTTCAAACACGCTGGCGCGCCGATCACGTCTCTGCGCGAAACGGCGACGCAGGAATCTGCGCCCACCAAACCCATAAAGGAAGAATCTAAAACGAGTTACGCCAAGGCTGTGAACACCGGGGAGCCTGCCTCTGGATCACGATCAGCGGGGCAGCTCACGACGCGAGAGCCCGGGGTTGAGCTATCACTACCGGCTCAGCCCCGGGCTCTCGCTCTCGGGGTTGAAGACATACTCGATCGGGCGTTTCGGCGGGACCGCGAAGCGCAGCGGGATTCGAGCCAACCCGCGAATGCCGGGCCGACAGAGTTCGATCGTCACCTCAGCGCGATTCTCGTGAGCATTGCCTGCATCCGCTCAGAGCGACAGGCACAGCGTCGGTCGTCTCGGCACGGAACATCGATGTCGACCGGCATGGGCTCAGGGGGAACACGCGAGGTAGCGGGGAGGGGATCGTCGAAGAAGGTTTTGTCGCGAGCAGGATCAGAAACAGCGCAGACCGCGGCAGGTCGGACACCAAGAGCGATCGACACCTTGCCCCGAGATCATCGATCAGCGACTTCCGAACCTCGCCACCGTCACCCAGGCGAAGCCGCCCTCTGGATCCGGCAGGTCACCAACGAATCGATGTGAATCGCTCCGGGTTTCTCGGCGGCCGTTTGTTTTGAGTTGGGCGGCCAAGGCTTGGTCGCAGACCTGAGCATGATACGGCACCGCCCGGATGCTCCACGGAACGCCGCCGGTGCAAGCCCCCACTACCCGCGCCATCACCGACCGCCGTCACGCCATGAGCCCGGCCGCCGTTGTCTCGTAGCCCGCCAGTTCCTCGCGCACGAGAGAGACGAATCCGTCGATGAGCGGATTGTTGAGGTTGCGGCTCGGGAATAGGGCGTGGCCGTGGAACGGGATTTCCGGCAGGAACGGCCGGAAAGCGATACCGCTGCGGCGATAGTCGTCGGCCGCGATCGGGTTCACGATACCGACGCCGAGCCCCTGCTCGACCAGGGCGCAAATGGTCGCGCCGAACGGCGTCTCGAGCATCATCTGGCGGTGAATGCCGGCGGCTTCGAAGGCGCGGTCGACCCGGGTCCGCGCCCCGTCCTCCAGGGACAGGGAGACGAAGGATTCTCCTGCCAGTGATCCGCCCCCACTGAAGTGGTCCACCCTGAGGCATGGCCTGCGGGCCAGGACGAGGACGGACAGATGGGAACGAAGCGGCCCAAGCCGGAGGATGTGGTCGCCAAGCTGCGGCAGGCGGACGTGTTGATCGCGCAGGGCCAGAGCGTGGCCGACGTGATCCGCGCCCTCGGTGTGACCGAGGTGAATACTACCGCTGGCGCAAGGAGTTCGGCGGCCTGAAGACGGATCAGGTCCAGCGGATGAAGGACTTCGAGATCGAGAACCAGCGACTTCGCAAGGCGATTGCCGACCTGACGTTGGACAAGCTGATCCTGCAGGCGGCTCGGGGAAACTGAGATTGGGATTGCCCCGTTTCTGTGGTTCTTGCTCACTTTGCGTGGATGGCGGTGGAACGCCTCGGGCCGATGATGGTCTGATCCGCCCTCCCCATCGTGGGAGGCATGACCATTCCCTTCGCCATCCCCGAGTGCCGCGTTGCGCATCTCGTCGAACGACACGACGATCACCTCGTCGTCCCGGTGCGACTGGACGCAGTCACAGGCTGCTGCCCCGAGTGCGGGCAGGCGAGCTGGTCCGTCCATAGCCGCTACCACCGCCATCCCTCCGACCTGCCGCTGTCGACATCGAAGACCAAGCTCCGCATGGAGGTGCGGCGGTTCTACTGCCGCAACCCGACCTGCCGACGCCGAACCTTCGCGCAGACGCCTACGGACCTCCTCGCACCGCGCGCCCGGCGCACGCGGCGGCTCTGCGAGGCGCAGGCCAGGGTCGGCCTCGCCTGCGGCGGTGCAGGCGGCGCGCGTCTTCTCGCGCATCTCCACATGCCGGCCAGCCGCGCGACCGTGCTGCGGCTCATCACCCGCATGCCGATGCCCGACACGCCGGTTCCCATCCGGGTCGGCATCGACGACTGGGCGATCAGGAAGGGCAGCCGTTACGGCACGATCGTCGTCGACCTCGACCGTCGCCGCGTCGTCGATCTCCTCCCGGATCGCACGGCACCCACGGTGGCCGGCTGGCTCGAACGGCACTCCGGCGTCGAACTCGTCGCCCGGGATCGCTCGACCGAGTACGCCCGAGGCGCAAGCCTTGGCGCTCCCCAGGCGCAACAGGTCGCCGATCGCTGGCAACCTGGGATTGCCCCGGATCGGTGGTTCTTGCTCACTTTGCGTGGATCAGACGGCCAGAACCATGCGGCGCTTGAGGAGATCGATGCCGGCCCGTCCATAGCACTGGCGCTTGATGAGCTTGAGCCGGTTGACCTGGCCTTCCGCCTGGCCGCTACTCCATGGCTCCATGAGAGCAGCCCGGACGGCAGCGATGTCCGCGTCCAGTCCCGAGGCGAACGTCGCGATGGCAGGAGCGTCGCAGGTCCGGGCCTTCGTGATCCAGGCGGCGAGGTCAGCAGCGGCGTCCTGATCATCGGGCACAGCCTTGCTCTTCCCGGCGGCGCGCACGAGT
Organism: Methylobacterium indicum; assembly: GCF_001043895.1. Taxonomy (GTDB): domain Bacteria; phylum Pseudomonadota; class Alphaproteobacteria; order Rhizobiales; family Beijerinckiaceae; genus Methylobacterium; species Methylobacterium indicum. Next base: position 51 of record NZ_JTHF01000249.1, on the reverse strand, counting down.
GCGGTGAAGCGGCGGGCCAGGCCTGTGACGGCCCGCGCGGTGTCGTCCTGC
>NZ_JTHF01000248.1 GCF_001043895.1 Methylobacterium indicum | reverse complement strand
GGGCTCGGCGACATCCTGAACAGCCGATCGCATCGGATCTCCTCGCACGACGATCCGGCGGTCGCCACCGACCACCCGCCACCTGTATGCCGTGGTCCCGATCGCGGGCGCAAGCTTGTTAAATGTTGTTAGGCCGTTTGCCGAAGGGCAGCCGTTCTCTCCCGCGGTCGCGCCGGCGCACCGCGCGGGAGCGCTACCCATCACGTCACACTGCCCGGCGGGGGGCTTCCGGGGTCGAGTCGGCCCCACGCCCTTGCGGATGGCGGTACGGGTTCGTACGACGAACCGGCCCTGCGCTACGCTGAGGACGTCCATCGCCGGGCGAGCCGCTCGCAACCCGGCAGGCAGCCGCAGGACATCATGCACGGCAGAACGAACCCATCACCGAGCCTCCGGGCTGTGCCGGCCGGCGGCGGCGAGATGGACGCGATCCTGCGCGGGCACGACGGGACGGGATCCCCGCTGGGCGATCCTGCGCACTGGCCGGGATCGCTGACGACCCTCGTCGGGGTGATGCTCGCCTCGGACCAGCCGGTCTTCCTCGTCTGGGGGGGCGCGCGCACGCTGCTCTACAACGACGCCTATGCGCGGCTCCTCGGCGACAAGCATCCGGCCGCTCTCGGTCGCGACTGGCTCGACGTGTGGCACGAGGCGAGGGCCGAGCTGGCGCCGATGCTGGAGGACGCCTTCTCCGGCCGGACGGTCGCCCTGAGCGACGGCCGTCAGGATCGACACGGGATCGGGGGCGGCGGAGCCTCCATGGCGCTCTCCCTCGTGCCGGTGCGCGACGCGCTCGGGGGCGTCGAGGGGCTCTACGGCACCTGCCGGGAGATCGCCGGTCCGGCGCTCGTCGAGAGCCGGCAGCGGGAGGCGGACGCGGTCCTGCGCGACAACGAGGAGCGGCAATCGTTCCTGCTGGATCTCAGCGACACGCTGCGGACCCTGACCTCGCCGACGCAGATCGCCGAGATCGCGTCGCGGCGGCTGGGCGAGCAGCTGGGCGCGAGCCGGGTCTTCTATGCCGAGATCGACGGCAGCCTGATGAGGGTCGAACGGGACTATGTCCGCGGCGTCGGCTCCCTCGTGGGGGAGCACTCACTCGCGGCATTCGGCCCCGACCTCCTGACGGCCTACCGGGACGGGGCGGTCGTCGCCGTCGACGACGTGAGCGCCGATCGACGGTTCAGCGCCGAGGCC
>NZ_JTHF01000247.1 GCF_001043895.1 Methylobacterium indicum | reverse complement strand
GGCGGACCGGGCCGGAGGCGGTCTCCTCGGTCAGGGTCAGCACGCCGTCGGCGCGGGGCGCCGGGGCGTCGGGGGCGGCCTGGCTGCTGCGCTGCAGCCGCAGGTGCAGGCCCGCCGCGTCGCTGGTCGCGACCTGCGGGGCGGCATGCTCCAGGGCGGTCTCGGAATAGGGGAAGAACGCGATGTCGCGCGCCCGGAGGCCGGGCGCGTCGAGGGTCAGGACCGGGTTCGCGCCGCCCTCGCTCATCCGCACCGGCCAGGGTGCCGGCACCGGCACCTTTTCCCGGGCCTGCGCGAACAGCTCCGCGGTACGGGGATCGGGCCGCGGGCTGGTGCCGGCGGGGGCGACCGGCAGGCCGAGCGACAGATTCGCCTCGCCGGGCACGCATTCGCGCTCGCAGACGAGGTAGGAGACCTTGGCCTTGAGGCTCACCGGCCCCGGCCCGAGGGTCTCGGGCGCCGTCAGCGGCACCGTGAGCAGCACCTCGCCCTCGTAGCCGAAATTCATCAGGTCGCCGACCGGGATCCGCTCCGGCGCCGGCCATTCCACCGCCCCGGCGGCAAACCCCGCCGGCAGGGTCCAGGCGATCTCCGGCGGCAGGCCGGAATCGCCCGGGTTGCGCCAATAGACGTGCCAGCCCGGCTTCATCGTGAGGCGCACCCCGGCGGTGAGGGGGGAGCCGGGGGCGACCGCGCCCTCCTGGGTCACCAGCTCGGCCCGGACGAGATCGGCGTATTTCGAGCGTCCCGTGACCTGCGCCTGCGCCCCGGCGGACCCGAGGACGAGGCAGGATGCGAGAAGGGCGAGGAGGGCGAGGGGACGGGCGGGCATGGTCTCCGGGTTACCCGGACTCCGTGGCGCTGGCGAGGCCGGCCCGCATCGCGTTCGCGTGAAGCCTGCGGCTCACCCCGCGGGCTCGCGCCAGGGGGCCGGGTCGAGGGCGGCGGCGAGCGCGTCGAGGAAGCGGCGGGGGCGGGCGGCGCGGGCGCGGGGGCGGGCGCCGATGAGCGCCACGACGGGCGCCTCCGGCGCCGCGAAATCCTGCAGGAGCCGGACGAGGCGGCCCGCCCGCAGGTCGTCGGCGACGTCCCATTCCGAGCGCAGGATGACGCCCCGCCCGGCGAGCGCCCAGCCGCGCACCACCTCGCCGTCGTTGCTGGCGAGGCGCGGTTCGATCCGTACCCGCGCCTCGCGCCCGTCGCGGGCGAAGCGCCACAGGGTCACGTCCTCGTCGTTCTCGCGCAGCGCGATGCAGGCATGCCGGCGCAGGTCGTCGGGCACGGACGGCTCCCCCCGGGCGGCGAGGTAGGCCGGAGCCGCGCAGACGATTCGGGCGTTGGGGGCGAGCCGCCGGGCGATCAGCCCGGGGGCCGCCCCGGCGATCTCCCCGACATGCACCGCGAGGTCGAAGGTGCCCTCCGGCACGCCGCCGAGGCGGTCGGACAGGGTGAGGTCGATCGCGACCTCGGGATGCGCCGCCTGGAACGCCGCCGCGACCGGGGCGACGTGGCGGCGCCCGAAGCCCAGCGGCGCCACGACCCGCAGGTGACCCACCACCTGCCCGCGCCGGGCGGCCAAAGCCTCGTCGAGTTCGCCGAGCGCGTCGAGGATGGCGCGGCCGCGCTCGGCGAGCAATTCGCCCTCGCCGGTGAGCGCGAGGTGGCGCCCGGCGCGATCGACGAGATGCGTGCCGAGCCGCTCCTCGAGGGCGCGCAGGCGCTGCGTCACCGCGGGCGGCGACACGTCGAGGGCCCGCGACGCGGCGGCGAGGGAGGGCGCCTCGGCCACGGCGAGGAAGAAGCGGAGGTCGTCGGTCGCGAGCATTAAGTCTGCTCTTAATGCAGAAGGCAGGCGGCGTTAATGGCGCTCCCCGGCGCGTCGTGGTTCCTGTCGTCACCCCGGACGACACGAGAGCGACCCACGCACCATGGCCGAACCGACCCCGCTCCACGCCCTCGACACGCCCTGCCTGCTCCTCGACAAGGCGATCCTGCGCGGCAACGTCGCGCGGATGCGAGCACACCTGGACGGGCTCGGCGTGACCCTGCGCCCGCATCTCAAGACCGCCAAGTCCCTCGACGTCGCCCGCCTCGCCATGGCGTCGCCGACGGGTCCCGCCATCGTCTCGACCCTGCGCGAGGCCGAGTATTTCGCGGCGGGCGGGGTGCGCGACATGATCTACGGGGTCGGCATCGCTCCGGCGAAGCTTCCCCGGGTCGCGGCGATCCGGGCCGGCGGCACCGACCTCGCGGTCATCCTCGACAGCCTCGACCAGGCCGAGGCGGTGGCGGCCCATGCCCGCGCGAGCGGCGATGCGCTCCCGGTGCTGATCGAGGTCGATGCCGACGGCCACCGTTCCGGCGTCGCGCCGGGCGACCGCGACACCCTGGTGGCGATCGGCCGGACGCTCACCGGCAGCGGCGCCGCATTGCGCGGCGTGATGCTGCATGCCGGCGACAGCTACGCCCTGTCGGACCCCGACGCCCTGGCGGCGGCGGCCGAGGACGAGCGCGTCGCCGCCGTGACGGCGGCCGAGATCCTGCGGGCGGCGGGCCTGCCCTGTCCGGTGGTGAGCGTCGGCTCGACACCGACGGCGCGGTTCGCCCGCGACCTCACCGGCATCACCGAGGTCCGGGCCGGCGTGTTCATGTTCGGCGACCTGTTTCAGGCCGGAATCGGCGCGGTCGCGGTGGCGGACATCGCCGTCTCGGTGCTCGCCACCGTGATCGGCCACCAGCGGGCGAAGGGCTGGATCATCGTCGATGCCGGCTGGATGGCGCTCTCGCGCGACCGCGGGACGGCGCGCCAGGCCGTCGACCAGGGCTACGGCCTCGTCTGCGACCCCGCCGGCCGGCCCTATCCCGACCTCGTGGTGCGCGACGCCAACCAGGAGCACGGCATCGTGGCGGTCCGTACGGGCTCGGGAGCCGACCTGCCGGACCTTCCGATCGGCGCGCAGGTGCGCATCCTGCCCAACCACGCCTGCGCCACCGGCGCGCAGCACGACCGCTACCACGTCCTCGATGCGGATCACCGCGTCGCGGCCGTCTGGCCCCGCATCAACGGCTGGTAGGAGCCCCCATGACTGATCCGATCACCCGCCTCGCCACCCGGGACGCCGCGGCACCCGCCGGGCACTACTCGCAAGGAGTGGCCTGGGGCGACCTCGTCTTCGTGTCGGGCCAGCTCGGCGCCCGGCCGGACGGCAGCCACACGGCCGACCAGCCCTTCGAGGTCCAGGCGCGCCAGGCGCTCGCGAGCCTCCTCGCGATCCTGGCCGAGGCGGGCAGCGGGCCGGAGCGCATCCTCCGGGTGACCGCCTACGTCGTCGGCGTCGCGCACTGGCCGGAGTTCAACCGGATCTACGCCGAGGTGATGGGCGGGGCGAAGCCGGCCCGCACGGTGGTGCCGGTGCCCGAACTCCACCACGGCTACCTCGTGGAGGTCGAGGCGATCGCCGTACGGGGCGGATGAGGCCGCGCCGCGGCCTCCTCAATCCGCCTCTTCCGGCTCCGGCCCGCGGGTCGGGTCGAGGCCCTTGGCGTCCTGCTCCCTTGCCTGATCCCTTGCCTGCTCCCTGGCCTTCTCCTTGTCGGTCAGGCTCGGGCGCCGCTCCGGGCCCTTGAGCGCCACGGTCTGGCCGGTGCGGGCGGCCTCGTAGATCGCCTCCATCAGGATCTGGTCCTGCAGCCCCTCCTCGCCCGGGGTGCGGGGGGTGCGGTTCTCCAGGATGCAGGTCGCCATGTGGTCGATCTCGAGGGCGAACTGGTTCTTCGCCCCGAGCACCCGCTCCTCCCGGGCCTCGGCCTTGCCCTCGCGGTGGCTGAGGAACAGCCTCTGGCCCTGATACGCGAAGGCGTTCTGGAGCGCGATCGCGCCGCCCTCGGCCTGCACGGTCAGCGAGCGGGTCTCGTGCGCGCCGTAGCTGGTGGAGCAGAGCGCCAGCGCGCCGGAGGGGAAGCGCAGGGTGAAGGCCACCGTCTCCTCGACCTCGCGGTAGAGCGGATCGTCCGGCGAGTGGATCTGCGCCTGGACCGCGACCGGTTCCTCGCCCATCAGCGCCCGTACGCCGTTGAGGCAATAGAGCCCGATATCCGGCAGCGACCCGCCGCCGGCCAGCGCCTTCTTCAGGCGCCACTGCTCGGGCAGGCTCATGGTCTGGGTGTTGGTCGCCTCGATCAGACGGACCTTGCCGTACTTGGCGCTGCGCACGAGGCGCACGACCTCGCGGTTGTAGGGCTCGTACTGGCAGCGATAGGCGATCATCAGCTTCACCTTCGCGGCCGCGCAGGCCTCGATCATCGCCCGCGCCTCGCCCGACGAGACCGCCATCGGCTTCTCGCACAGGACGTGCTTGCCGGCGCCCGCCGCGGCGATCACCTGGTCGCGGTGGAGCGCGTTCGGGGTGACGATGTAGACGGCCTTCACCTCCGGGTTGCGGGCGAGCGCGTCCCAGCCGTCGTAGCCGTGGACCGCCTCCGGCTTGATGCCGTACTGCGCCGCCACCGCCTTGGCCTTGTCGGGTGAACCCGACATCAGCGCGACGGGCCTGGCCTTGCGGCACTCGCCGAAGGCCGGAAGGATTTCTTCGAGCGACAGCCGGCCGAGGCCCACGATCGCGAACCCGACCCGCTCGGCCGGCGGCAGCGGCGCGGCGGGGGGCGGAGCAGGGCGGTCGGAGGGGCCGCGCCAGTTCGGAAAGCTCACCCGGCCGTTCTCGACCTTGCCGGTATCGACCGGCCGCTCTGGGCCGGGCAGACCCTGGCCCGACGCACCTTGGGCCGACGCCGTCCCGAGGCCGACCAGTGTGGCACCCCCGGCCATCATCAGGCTGCGGCGCGAGAGGGCGGTGACATCGTCCGGCATCGGGCAACCATCCGTGGCGGTTTTGGGAGCCTGCGCAACGTGCCGGGGGTGGTGGGGTTCCGCCCGGCACGGGAGGCGAGCGATCCGCGTCCGCCCGGTCCGACGGAGGCCCGGACGCAGAGAAGCCGGCCTCGAAGGCCGGCTTCCTGGAACGATCAGCGACGGCGGAAGGCTCACTCGCCCGCCATCATCTCCGGCGAGAAGTGGCCGCACCAATCCTGGGACGAGACCACCGGCCACAGGCCGTGGCCCTGCGGGTCCGGCTGGCTCACCGGCGGATTGAAGCGGCACAGGCCCTCCTCGCCCTGCGGGGCGCCGGCATTGAGCTTGTGGTCGTCGAAGTAGCGGCAGCTGCGGCAGTTCGCGGACGGGTTCGTCGCCATGCGGCATCTCCTCGTGAATTAGAAACGCTCCAATCAGCGGGACAACGGCGGGGCAGGCAGGGGGTTCCGGGCGTCTCGGATGCGGCTTTCGACCACGGGGTTCGGCGCGCTTCCGCCTTGAACGAAACAGGAACGAGGGCCAGGTTGCGGGGATGGACGACGCCCTGAAGAAGAAGCTCACCATCCTCGCCGACGCGGCGAAGTACGATGCCTCCTGCGCCTCGTCGGGAGCGCCGAAGCGCAAGGCCGAGGCCGGCGGGCTCGGCTCGACCACCGGGGCGGGCATCTGCCACGCCTACACGCCGGACGGGCGCTGCGTCTCGCTGCTCAAGATCCTGCTCACCAATTACTGCCTGTTCGACTGCGCCTATTGCGTCAACCGGCGCTCCTCGAACGTCCGCCGGGCCAAGTTCTCGGTCGACGAGGTGGTGACGCTGACGGTCGAGTTCTACAAGCGCAACTACATCGAGGGGCTGTTTCTCTCCTCCGGCATCATCCGCTCGCCCGATCACACGATGGAGCAGCTGATCCGGGTGGCCAAGACCCTGCGCCAGCGCCACGGCTTTCGCGGCTATATCCACCTGAAGACCATCCCGGAGGCGAGCCCGTGGCTGATCGAGCAGGCCGGGCTCTATGCCGACCGGCTGTCGATCAACCTCGAACTGCCGACCGAGGCGAGCCTGGAGCGGCTGGCGCCGGAGAAGGACGGCGCCGCGATCCAGACCGCGATGGGCCAGATGGGCGAGCGCATCCTGCAGGCCAAGGAGGAGAAGCGCCGCTTCGCGCCGGCCGGGCAGTCGACGCAGGTGATCGTCGGCGCCGATGCCAGCACCGACGAATCGTTGATCCGCACCAGCGCCCGGCTCTACGACCATTACGGATTGAAGCGGATCTACTACTCGGCCTTCAGCCCGATCCCCGACGCCGCCTCGATCCTGCCGAGCCAATCCCCGCCGCTCCAGCGCGAGCATCGGCTGTACCAGGCCGACTGGCTGATGCGGTACTACGAGTTCTCGCCCGACGACGTGGCGGGGGCGACGGAATCCGGGATGCTCGCCCTCGACGTCGACCCCAAGCTCGCCTGGGCCCTGCGCAACCGCGACCGCTTCCCCGTCGACGTCAACAAGGCCGACCGGGAGATGCTGCTGCGGGTGCCGGGGCTCGGCGTCCGGGCGGTGGACAAGATCGTGACGGCGCGCCGCCACGCGAGCTTACGGCTCGACGACGTGGCGCGCCTGACCTCCGGCCTCAAGCGCGCCCGGCCGTTCCTCGTCGCCGCCGACTACGCACCGACCCGGCTCACCGACCGGCTCGACCTGCGCGCCCGCCTCGCCGAGCCGCCGCGCCAGCTGAGCCTGTTCTGATGGAGGCTCGCACCGTTCAAGCCCGTACGATCCGGCTCGCACCCGGCGCCGATCTCGACGGGTTCCGGGCGGCGGTCCGGCGGCTCGTCCCGGCGGGCGTCCCGCCGGAGGCGGTGACCTGGGTCGAGGGCGAGGCCCCGTCGCTGTTTCCCGACGCGATGCCGGAGGCGGCGCCGGGCCCTGCGCTCGCCCTGCCGCGGGCGGTGGCCGGCCTCGTCGCCTCGGTCGTGATGCACCGCGATCCCGAGCGCTACGGCCTGCTCCACCGGCTGATCCGGCGCGTCGCCGACGGCGAGCGCCACCTCGCCGAGGTGGCGAGCGACCCCCTGGTCCACCGCCTGCACCTGATGCGCAAGGCGGTGGGGCGCGACCTGCACAAGATGCACGCCTTCCTGCGCTTCCGCCGCGCCGGGGCGGGGCGGAAGCGCAGGAAGGCGT
>NZ_JTHF01000246.1 GCF_001043895.1 Methylobacterium indicum | reverse complement strand
CGTCATGCGTCATGGCCGGATGTATCCCCGACCACGGTGGTCACGCACCCAACGCCAGCCGAACTGCGCTAGCACCGACGCAATGCGGCGCTGATCTGCAGTGCCGACTTTCTGCGTCTCAATGAACAACGCGCAGCGGGCTACTTCCATGACGCTGACGCGGTCCTTGTCCTCCAGGTAGCGGCGGACCGGCTCTTCCCAGGCATCGGCCTCGAAGCGGGTTTCCTGCTCCGGCCGAATATGCTTTGCCTCGAATGCCTCGTCGGGCCACCAGCGGGCGCCGGCGCGGTAGCGGTGCACCGCCTCGGCGAAGAGCTGATCCCGGTCTCGCGCCAGCGCATCCGTATCGACGCGGCCGACCTTGACCGGCCAGTACCGGCGCCCGCCAGTCTCGTCGCGCAGGTATGTGCTCTTGTTCGTCGTCCCGACGAACACGCATTGGCGCGGCTGGATTACCTCCTTGCGGCCGTAGCTCGGCCGGTAGCGCTCGACGGGCCGGCTTATAAAGGCCTTCAGTGCCGCGTCCTCCGCCTTCGACATAGCCGACATCTCAGCGATCTCGATCAGCCACTTCCCCGGCAGGTGCTGCGACACGTCCTTGCCGGCAGTCACGTCGGGGAGGCTATCGGAGAACCACTCGCCACCCAGGATGGCGCACGCCGTCGATTTCCTGGCACCCTGCGGGCCTTCGAGCACCATCATGTAGTCGGCTTTGCAGCCAGGCTCGAATATCCGCGCCACCATGGCGATCAGGAACATCGCCCCGATCCCGGCGGTGTACGGCGTCTGCTCGGCGCCGAGATAGGTCGACAGCCACTCTGACAGGCGCTCCCGTCCGTCCCAGGCCAGCCCTTCGAGGTGTTGGCGGACCGGATGAAAGGCGCGCTCGACGGCGCGGTAATCGACGGCCTGGTGGGTGATCTCCTTGCCGAGCCGGGGCAGGCCGGCCTTCTGCAGCCACTCCTGCACCTGGCTGATGTCCGTGTCGGTTGCGAGCCGCATCGGCATCGCCTCACCCGGCGGCGAGCCCCATGCCAGCACGACACGACTGATCATCGTGGCGCACTGCATCTCGTCGTAACTGAAGACGTCGGCGAGTTCGGGCGCCGAGCGCAACGCCGCCATGGCGTTTGCCAGGACGGGCAGCGCCTCGCCCTTATCGTTCCGCAGGCAGTCCTTCCGCCAATCCGTGTCGCTCGTCTGCGCCGCCTGCGCCCCTGGTGCTTCCGCGTCGAACCAGCGCTCAGCCGTGGTATCCTGCGAAGCCGGCGCGCCGCAGCGGCCCCAGTCCCGTGACAACACCCGCAACGTGAGCCCGTCGAGCCCGCTGTGCTGCGGATACCCGAGCGGCCAGGCACAGACGACGTTGGCATAATCCTGCGCAGAGAAGCCATGCCGAGCCAGAGCTGCGGCAAGCACCGCCCGCCAAGCCGACCCGGACCCATCGTCGGGCGGGTCGATCGTGCCGTCCAGGATACCCCGCAAGCGACTATCCCGAGCCCCAACGGCCACCAGCCGCGCCCTGAGCGCATCGGGCAGGACGTCGAAGTCGCCGTAGGAATGGGCCTCGTCAACGTCAATGTCGTCCATTGCGGCGCGGACCGCCGCAGCGGCCTCCTTGCGCTCCAGCGGGCCGGTCGGGGCGCAATAGGCGGCCAGCCGCTCGGGCGTGTAGGTGACACCGCTACTGTGCGTGACCCGCACTAGGCCGCCCATAAGGCCCTTGGCGAGCTTCTTCGGCGTCGGCAGGTTGACGGTTCCCGGTAGCCGCATGATGCGGTCGATGTTCTGAACCGCGTCGCCCTTGAACAGCCGGCCCAGCGTGCGGCTCTGGTCCTCTGCCCACTGGCCGCCGGTCAGGGCGCCGATCTTTTCCTTGAGCTTCCAGAACCATTGCTGCCCGTTGCCGCTGTCGATCGACACCGTGGCAGGGAGGGGGCCGTTCTCGACTTCCTCGGCGCGCTGCGCCAGCTCGTGCCGGGCGGTCTCCCGGTCGCCGTGCGGGTCGGCATCGACGAACACGCAGCGGATCGCCGCGATGTCGGCCTTCGTCAGCTTTTTGTGCGGCGCACCGGGCTTCGGCTCGTTGACGCTGAAATAGAGATTGCGCTGGCCGATCCGCGGGCGGATCCAATCCGCCAGCTCGTTCCAGGCCCCGGGCTCGAAGGTCCGGCCCTCGGTCGATCCGGTTTCGGGATGAAAGGCGTCGAGGTGGTGCCGGCCGATCGGGTCAATCAGCTTCAGGAACGCGATCGCTTCCTGCACACCGGAAGGATGGTGCATGTTCATGGCAGCACCAACCAGTCGACAGCGGCCGTAGAAATCCTCGAAATCGCTGAAGTTAACGGTTGTTGCTGGGGCAGCTTTGCGCTATACATATGCCAGTCCTGCCAAGGGATTTCGCTCAACCCGTTCGCTGCGGGTGGGCATCAGAAAAGCCGGCTCCGCGCACAGCAGGGCCGGCTTTTTCATGTCTTCAACCGGGGCGGTGATTGGGGGGCTTCACGACACAGCTCCGCGTCGAAAGGGCCTGCACCGTAGCATGGCGTTGGCCGACAATTCCAGACAAAACCTACATTGCCGACGCGCGAAAAGGGCGCCTGTTCGGCGCCCCCCGGGATCGATGCGGTTACCTGCAGCGCGGTATCGGAAGAGGAAGACGGAAGCCTACCCAGCGATCCCGGAGATTGTGATCTAAAACGTCAGCGTCAAACCACTTTTGCCCGTCGATCAGATCCGGATCGGGTAGCACGAATATTTGCTCGCCCGGAGCTACCCAGACCTCGCCATGAGGGTAGCGCTCTTCCATGTACTCGCACGCTAACTCCTCCAGGAGCGCGTACACGTCCGACGCCAGATACCGCATACTAGGCGGCTCTTGCCCGCCTCATTTCGAGCTTGACCCTCACATTTTGGATGGCGTTGAGTGTCGGCTGTACGTCCGCGAGCGCAATCTTCTGATCTGAATGCGACACATGTAATTCAGGCACATCAGGCGACGTATAAACGTGCTTAGTGCCAATTACTTGATGCATCAATCTGATGTTCTCAGCTCGCAGTTCCATAACGGCCCTCCTTGGCCCACTGTGGGAGAAGGTAGTCCTCTTCGCTCAGAACATCAAGATGTTGATGGGGGAAGAGTTCCGTTGTCGGTTTTCGATGGACCTTAAACCTACGTTTCCGACAAAACGATAAGACAGTATACATCGTTACTAAAATACTAAAGGCGCGCCTATAAATAGCACAGCTGGTTGTGGGCAGCATAGACGATCACGAGGATGACCGTTGTCGATCCTGCTCCGCCAGGAACGCGCGATCGTTGGCCAGGATCTCCTGGATGCGGGTTGAGGCCTCGCGGGACACCAGCTGGTTGACGCGCAGCCACGCTCGAGTTGGATCGTCCGGACTGATGCGCACCGACACCTCCGACCCATCCGGGTCGCTCGCATTTTTTAAGCGAGCCGGAAGTAGGTGGCTTTCCGGGACACCAAGCGCTCTCGCGAGCCTGGTCAGGTTCTGGCGTGTCGGTAGGACCCGGCCTCGCACGTAGCTGGAGATGCCGTCACGCGGGATATCCGCCTGCCTACCCATCTCCGATTGGGTCCAGCCCTTCTCAAGCATGAGCTCGTAGAGGCGGCGACCGAACTGCTCCTTGACGATGTCTAGGGGAGCCGCGGAAGCCGCTTCTTTGCTCTTCGAGGTCATGAGGTTTCGGTCTCGGCCGGGGGCCGATCGCACCGCATGACGCGTTCGGCTCTGTATGGCGTTTGTAGGTCATACGGCCGTACACAACAAGACGTGGGCTCAGTGTGATCACCCGCCGTGCAGCTAGGGTGGGTGACGTCCGGCGGCGTCGGCCGCCGGTGCTGTATCCGCCCAACACTCGCAGCCTATGATCGGCTCTCACCGCCCCTATCCGCGGTAAACTTGTCATGGTGGTGTAGCTGGACCGCTTCCGCCGGCTGGTCCTCGACGTCCATAGCGTCAGGGTTGTCGTCCGTCTCGTCGAGCAAGAGGACGATCTGGTCGACGACATCGAGCGCGAGCCCGGCCAGGCGCTCGAATTGCTCGCGGAGAATGGGCGCGGCCGGGATCCCGGCCGCTGTGCGGGGAAAGTGGATCACGTTGCTCACGCGGCCGCCTCCATAGACAGCCGGTGAAGCCACGCCTTTGTCTCGGCGGCGATCTCCGCGACCTCGTCCCATTCGCAGCAGTCGGCAGCGAAGCGAACGAGACATGTTCCCCGCTGCTCGGCCTCGTACACATCTGCGGGGTTGCGGCGTTTAAGCTCATCGTAGATCGCTTCACGCACCGATCCCAGGCGCTCGCCTTCGTCGGTGACCATGATCTCGCACGACCGGCCGAAACCGCGACTGGTGCTCATCGCAAGCCCATTTCGGGCATGCTCGTAGACGTCATAAAGGGCAATCAGATCCAGGAGCGTCTTAGCCGCCAGATCCATCCGCAGCCGCCTTTTCTCCGGCGATGAAAAATCTGCGTCGGCTTTGTCGACCGACATAACACCACTTTGCCTCGCCCTAGACGCAAAGTTCGCCCGTGAGACCGCATGCACTGACATGATATCCCCTTTGCGAGGCACCCCCTTAGCGCCAGCATTATTGCTACGCCTGCCCGGATTTGCCTCGAGGGCAGCATGATGTGCTTCGTGCTTCTCTTCACAAGGTCCAGACGCTGATACTTTGTCGCCCGTGGTTTCGCTCGCCTTACGCGAATTGCAGACTCGACCGGTCGCCTCGCGGGTTCTCGCAGCACGTTCACGGAGAGGGACGCCGGACGCATTGCCCTGGGGCGCCACGGGAGAGGCTTTACGGTGGTTTGCCATCGTCGATCTTCCCTTGGCTCAGAACGGGTGCAGGATGCCGTAGCCGGCGATGGTGCCGGCCACGAGAATGACCGCAGACAGCAACTCGCCGGTGCCATTCAGGAAGCGCAGAGCGCGGACATGCGGTATATCCGGCCGCGTCGCAGAGGCACCGTGAATGGTGTCCCAAGCCTCAATCGCGTCGAGGTTGTCGACGCGAGGTGGCGGTTCGCGGTCGGCGCGCTTGTAACCGTGCGAAGAGAAGTAGCTGCGGGCAGCAGGCGCCTGCCAGGGGCGCACGGGCATGTCGGTGAGGCGGCGAGGAGCGGAGGGCATCGGCTCGGCCCTCACGCCTGGATCTGCGCGCGGGCGATCATCAAGGCGAAGCGCTGGAACAGCCACGCCCCGAACGCGCCCTTGTCGAAGTCGGTCGAGACCTCGGCGAGGTAGGCGGCGAGGGTCCGCACTTCCTCACCGCCGGCCGGGGTGAGCGCCAGCAAGGCGTTGAGAGCGGCAACCTCCTCCTCCGCAGCACGGTCGGCGATGGCTAGCGTCAGGGCCTCGTCGGGGGCGCTGTCCTCCTCGGCCTTCACGTAGTCGGCCACGGCCTGGTTGACGGCGAGGTTGGCGCTGCGGTGCGTCTCGAGCGCAGCGAGCAGCGGGCTCGGGCCACGCGGCGCTGGGAGCGCAATCACGGACGGGGGCGACGCCTCGGGGACGAACAGGATGAGTTCGGCGAGGCGGGCGGCGAGCTGCGCGCCGAGATGGCAGCCGCCAAGCCCGGCCGTCAGCAGGTTGTCGGCCTCCTCGGCGACGTACCAGCGAAGATGCGCGATCAGGGCGTGCGCGCCGGCCCGGGTGCCGCAGGCGGTGCCAAGGAGGCTCTGCGCGACCTCGTACTCGGCTTCCTCGGCCTCGGACGCCTCGTCGTCAGGGGCGATCTGGAACGCGGCCCAGGCGCGGCGGTGAGCCCGGATGGCCGACAGGATCGGATCGGCGACGGCCACGGGCGCCGACGGGGCCAGGACCGCGGCAGGAGACGAATGCGCAGGTTGCACCTTGATGGGAGCGGCAAGGAAGGTTCGCTGAGCCGAGAGCACTGCGATGGTCGCGAGTGCTCCACCGGCCGTGGCGAACTGCGGAGAAGGCGAGCGGTCGCGTTCACCGGCGAGCGCCGGTGGTGTAGAATGACGGGTAGCCATGAGACGTCTCCTGAGGACGTGTGTGGTTAGGCTCGGCGCGGGAGCTTCCACCTTCCCGTCGGGCCGTAATTCGTGTTATCTTGAAAGCATGGATACGTCAATTCGGGATAACACAAAAAGGCGCGGCCGCCCGAAGACGACGGGCAAGGGCACGCTCATCGGCGTGCGGCTCCTGAGCCCCGTGCTAGATCCGCTAGACGCCTGGATCGCAGACCAGCCCGACCCGAAGCCCTCGCGCCCGGAGGCCATCCGGGAGGCGCTGGCGGAGCACCTGAAGGCGAAGGGCTATCTGAAGTGAGTGGCGCGCCACTTTGGATTTTGAGGAATATCCAACAAAAACAATTGCTTAATGGGCCATTCAACCAGTTGCGCGGCAACCACCATATGGAGTAGTTATCATTCGTCCTTCCATCAGGGAGGCCCCGGCAAAATTTCTCCCCTTCAAGGGGTGCGGCAGCGCACCTTTTTGCGGACCTTCCTGGCTTGCTTCGAGTTAAGGCATATATTAACTCTCGGCGGCGAACCTGAGGCTGTTGGGCTTGCGATCGGCGTCCGAGTTCGTTGTCGTGATGAGGGGGGCTGTGGCGTCCATACGCCTCTCCCCGGAAGCCAAGGAGGGCTACGATGCGCTTAGACAGGGAACCGACCGGATAGCTGTTACGCAGCGCCGACAGCTGGAGCGTTATATGGAACGCTTCTGCTCCTGCGAGCCCCACAGGATGGTGCAAGAGCACTATCGCAGCGAGGGACAGCATCCAGCGAAGAACGGCACCAACGATAAGGTGGCCATCTGGGCATTCAAACCGGATGGCTGGCGCTTGTATGGCGCCGTCTTGCTCGTCGATGGGCAAAAATGCTTTGTGGGCGTGAAGGTTGATTCTGCCAAAAAGCAAAACAAACCCGATCGCGAGATGCTACGCAGAGCAGCAGAAATAATAGGTGAGCTAACCGAGTTCGCCAAAGGAGACGCAAATGGTTGATAACATCCTCGGCTTTGACGAGCACGTGATTGAGGCTGAAGAGGACATTGTTATCGACGCCCAATTCCTAATCCAGGATCTGCTTGTAAAGCATAATATGACCAGGACCGAGCTTGCTAGAAAGGCTGGGATCAGTAAGGCTCGGCTGTCACAGCTTATGAAGCCAAACGCCAACCCTACGCTTCGGACTTTGGCACGGATCTTCTATGCTCTCGGAGAGAAAGGAACTGTCAAATGTTCCTCCCATCGCCCTGAGACAGAGTTTGCGGCGGAGACAAACTGCGGATCCTGGGCCGAAGTGCAGCAGACGGCTGAAGTCACATCGGAGCACCGCTCTGGACGCGATCGGCATACCTTCTTCCAAGCAGCGAGACTGCGGGTTAGCCATCGCTTCGAATGGCCTGCCAACGATGATCAAAACTCATATGACGAATTTGCGCGGGCTGCTTAATGGCCGAAGCTAAAGCTAAGAACGACCTGCCCGCTCCTCAGGCAAGCCCTGAGGAGCGCCGTATTAAGTACAACAAAGCTGTCCGTCTCGCGCGACTTTCTACAATTGTACTGAGCGAACTGTCATTCAAAGTCGATAGAACAGTAGATATTGGATCATCTACAAAAGATGATACGTCTGCGTCCTATTCAGGAAAGGCTGGCGAGTTCGATTTTGACCCTGATACAGGCGATCTTTCCATAAGAATAAGTTGGATTTTGAAGATAAAAATAAAGAAAAAAACCATAATGTCTTGTTCAGCAAGCTATGATGTGCTCTACAACGGACTAGAGGGTGTCGATCAGGATATTGCGGTATTATTTGCAGAGAATGTTGCACGGCCCGCAACTTATGCATATTTTAGAGCTCTATACGCGAGTCTGGACTGGTCGGCTGGAATGGCATCCCCTCCTTTGCCAATCATTAGCTTCCATCCAAAAGTTTAGATTATAGATGCAAAACACAAGATATATTATGTGCTTGCAATATCAACTATTCTTGCTGTTTATTATTTCAGAAATCTGCCCCGCAACTCTATCCGCCGCGGCAACCAACACCGCATCGAGGTGGTGCACATACCGGCTGGTGATCGTCCCACCAGCGTGCCCGAGCATCGCCCCGATGTGATGTCGCTGTAGCCGAGATCGCCGGCCGTGGAGGCGGAGGAGTGCCGGATGGTTTGCACATTCATGCATTCCAGGCTTCTCACCGATGATAATCTAATCGCGCGCGACGTTGAGGAGGTTGCACTACCTGCGGCGCGATCCCGTCGCGGCTGAGCATCGTCAGCTGCGCGAAGCCGCCCACGCCGTATGACGGTTCCTCGCGCCCACCCTGCGACGCCGACACACCAGATCTCGTTTGTATGTTTTGTATGTTTTACGCTCGACATGTCCCGACAATCGCCCTACGATAGGTGCATCAAGTTGGGGAATGGGCATGACGCGTTCGGCAGCTCGAGGTAAGACGGTCAAGACGTCCATGCGGCTGCCATGCGCTCTTCTGGATGCCGTGGCCGAGAAGATCGACCCGCTTGGCGTGTCTAGGACGAAATACATAGAGTTCCTACTGCGCAAGGATCTGGGCTTCGCAACCATCGATCGGCGCCTGACCTCTTCGGAAGATGCAGGCGAGGCCGTATGAACACGCCCGATCCGATCCTCGCGGCCATCGCCACCCACCGGGCCGCCTACGACGCGTTCCAAGTCGCACCCGACGGCGAGGCCTCCATCCTGGCCGAGGAAGCCTACCGGGAGGCCGGCGACATCCTGGTCACGACCGCCTGCACCACGCCCACGGGCGCGGCGAAGCTCCTCGATCACCTGCGCTGGTGGCTCGCCGAGGAGGTCGCGTTCGCTGACAGCTACGGCTTGACCTACAGGGCCGCGCAGGTCCGCGTCGCCGATCTCACGGCGCTGGCCTGCGCGTGCTGGCCGGTGGCGACGGTGGGCGTGGACCCGATCCACCGGGCCATCGCCACGGCCGAGACCGCGGAAGCGGCCCATACCGCGGCGCTGTCAGGTCTCGACGAGAACGACGATGGGCAGGTGCGCCGCGCCAACGCCGCGGCCGATGCGAGTTCGGCGGCGTTCGACGCGCTGACCTCCGTCATGCCCACTACCCGGGCGGGGCTGTTCGCCCTGGCCGGGTTCTACGCCCGGGAGAGCGAGGAATTCGAGCCGATGTGCGCAGGTGGTCAGTACCTCCAGCACCTCGCGGCCGCCTTGAAGGTGGGTGATTCCACAGGCCTAATTTCAGGCCTCTCTCTGGCAAAAGCTGCCTCAGATCAGCGGCTTGTATGCCTGATTCCGCGAGCGGCCGCACAAGCCCCTTCATCGGCGAGGGCGCAGGGATGAACCGCCGCCCGATCGCCGCCCTGATCCTCGCCGAGGTCCACCCCGGCGAGCCCGCCACCGCGAAACCCGAGGTGACGTGGATCAAGCCGACCGAGCTGCTGGTCGATGCCGGGTACCAGCGCGATCTCTCCGACGCGTCCCTGCGCCTTATCCGCCGCATCATCGAGCGGTGGGACTGGCGCCGGTTCAAGCCGCCGATCGTCGCCTGGACCGATGACGGCCTCGAGGTGATCGACGGCCAGCACTCGGCCATCGCGGCGGCCTCGCATCCGGGCATCGAGGTGATCCCGGTCGTGGTCGTGGAGGCGACGGCACAGTCCGATCGCGCGCAGGCGTTCGTCGGTCACAACCGGGACCGGATCGCGGTGACGGCGGCCCAGATGCACGTCGCGGCGGTGGCGGCCGGCGATCCGGCGGCGCAGTCGGTAGTCCGGGTCGCCGCGGCGGCAGGTCTGACGCTCCTGCGCCTTCCGCCGGCCAGGGCAGTCTACAAGCCGCGCGAGACCATCGCCGTCGCAGCGGTGCGAGGCCTGATCACCCTCGAAGGGGAGGAGCGAGCCACTGAGATCCTGCGTGTCCTGACCGAGGCCGGGTTGGGTCCGATCACAGCAGCGCAGATGAAGGCGGTCCATCACCTCTGCACCGATCCGCAATTTGCGGACCTCGACCGGGCAGGGCTCATCCAGACGATTCGCGCCACGCCGGCTCGGCAGATGGAGCAGGAAGCGAAGGAGCACGCTGCGGTCCACTGCGTGCCGCTGTGGCGGGGCATCGCCGCAGTGTGGTTCAAGGCCGCGCGGAAGAAGGCGCTTCGCACCGAGGCGCGCTCACCGTCTCGCGCGGCGAAGGGCGGAATCACCATTCCGGCTTGGGTGCCGGACGACCTGATCGAGGACTTCCGAGACATGGCCCGCCTCGAAGGTGAGGAGCGTGCCGCCTCGCACGTGCGGAAGCTGAAGCGAGAGGCGGTGTCATGAGGACGCAGTCCGCAATTCCAGGCATGAGCCGGCGCCTCCTGACGCTGACCGAGGCGGCGGACTACTGCCGCTGCACCATTCCGGTGTTCGAACGGGCCTGTCCCGTCACACCGATCGCGCTGGGCGACAGGATGGACCGGCGCTTGCTGCGTTATGACGTCCTCGCCCTGGACGAATGGATCGACATGGCCGGCGGCCGCACCGCCACGGCCGACACCCAGGACTGGCTCGCCAAGCTCTAAGCCATGACCACCAGGATGCCGCTGCGCGGCGTGAAGCGGTTCTTTGAGCCGAAAACCGGGAAGACCTACTCGTACCACCGGGCGAGCGGCACGCCGATCAAAGCGGAGTGGGGTACCCCCGCTTTCGCCATCGAACTCGACAAGGCGGACCGCGCCTGGCGCGAAAAGAAGGTGCAGGACGGCACCTTCGGCCACCTGATCGACCAGTACCGCGCCGCACCGGAGTTCACCCGGCTGAAGCCGCGCACCCGTGCCGACTACGACAAGGTATTCGACTTCCTTGAGCCGCTGAGAGCGATGCCGCTCGACCGGCTCGATCGCCCGTTCATGGTCGGGCTGCGCAATAAGGCCTATACCAAGCACAAGCGCCGGTTCGCGAACTACGTCGTACAGGTACTTTCGCGGGCCTGCGGCATCGGCATCGGGCTGGGGCTGTTGAAGGAAAACCCGGTCGACCACGTCGAGAAGGTGCGCAAGGCGACGGGGGAGAAGAGCCTGAACCGGCCGTGGACCTCCGCCGAGCGCGACGCGGTGCTCGCCGAACTGCCGGCACCGTTGAAGGGCCCGTTCGCGATGATGCGCTATCTCGGCGTGCGGCTCGGCGACGTGCGCGGGATGCGGCGCGATGCCTACAAGGACGGGATGATCTCGTTCGTCACCGGCAAGGGTGCGGTCGAGGTCACGGTGCCGTGTCCGGAACCGCTAGCCCGGATTCTCGACGCGCAAACGGATCATGCCACGCATCTGTTCTCCAGCTCGGATGGCTCGCCGTGGTCCGAAGGCGGGTTTCACGCAAGCTGGCGCCGGGTGCGGCTGCGCCTTGAGAAGGAGGGGAAGGTCAAGCCCGGGCTCACGCCGCACGGGCTCCGGCACTCGGTGGCGACGGACCTGCGCGAACTCGGCAAGACCGAGCGCGAGATCGCCGACATCCTCGGCCAGAGGACGACCTACGCGGTGCCGACCTACGCCCGGAGCGCGGATATGCGGCGCTCGAACAAGCGCGTGATCGACGATCTCTATGGGGAGAAGGAGGGTCCAGACGAGGAGGGCGGAGCGTCCGATCGCTGAACAGATCCCTGGGTCAGATGTCTAGAGTGGGTGTCTAGAACAGCAGCACGGAACCCTGAGAAGGGAGCGATTTAGCCGCTAAGTGTCTGAAGAATAAGGTGGCTGGGGGACGTGGATTCGAACCACGACTAACGGAGTCAGAGTCCGCTGTTCTACCGTTAAACTATCCCCCAACGAGGCGGTGGCTGCATCAGGTCCAGAGGAGCGTTCCGTCTGGCCGGGCTGGCCGGTCACCGCCTGCGGTGCGGTGCTGATAGGCCGGTTCGCCGGACCGGTCAAGCGCTTCTTGGGCGTCGTGCGCGTGGTCCCGCAGGGGCGCCCGTTCGAGATGGATCGGGGCGGGGGCTAGAAGGTCTCGGCCGGTCCGCGGACGATCGAGGGGCCGTTCCGGTCGGGGGGCGAAGGGTGATGGCGCGGTCGCGGGCGTGCAACCCGCAGAGCGCTCACGGACGCGAGAGCGAGCCGACCGACCATGCCCGGTCGTGGACAGGTCCGAGGAACCCGGAGGACGGGACGGATACACAGTTTTTTCTTAAAACCTGCAGAGTTTCACTTGATGAGGGCGCGTTTCGCCCGATATGCCGGGACGACTCGGATGACGCCGGGTCGCTCAGAACGGGATGGAAGCTCGTGTCGGACGTCAACCTGGAGCAGCAGACTGAATTCGTCGGCCTCGCGGCCGACATCGTCTCGTCCTATGTGGCGAACAACAATCTTCAGGTCGCGGAACTGCCGGCTCTGATCGCCTCGGTGCACGCGTCGTTGGCCGCGCTCGGCCGGCCGGTCGAGGCGCCGGTCGAGGAGACGCGGGCGACTCCGGCGCAGATCCGCAAGTCGGTCACCGCGGACCACCTCATCAGCTTCATCGACGGCAAGTCCTACCGCTCGCTCAAGCGCCACCTCACCTCGCAGGGCCTGACCCCCGCCGAGTACCGCCAGAAGTTCGGCCTGCCGCACGACTACCCGATGGTCGCGGCGAGCTACGCCGCCCAGCGCTCGGCTCTGGCCAAGAGCCTCGGCCTCGGACAGCGGCGGCGCGACGCCGCGGCGGCGGCCCGCGGGGAGGCCGCACAGGAGGCGACCCCGGCCGAGGCGCCGGCCGACGAGGCGGCACCGGAGAAGCCTGCCCGCCGCCGGTCGCGCAAGGCGGCCGAGTAGGATGGAGCTCGCCAATCCCTGGCGTCCGCCGCACGGGCGGCGCCTGCCGTCGCGGGAGCGGATGCTGCTTCTCCTCACCGGGGCCGCCATCGCGGCGGTCGGCGTGGTCCTGTCGGGCGGCGAGATGCTAGGGCATTGGCTCGGATGACCGGCCGCTCGCACGGTGGTGCGACCATGGCCGCCCTCGTCCTGATCGGAGGAGCGCTGATCGGGGGAGCGTCGGTGACGGGCCTCGGGGCGGCCGCCGCGCGGGAGGCGGGGGCGGCCCCCGTCTCCGCGGCGGCGGTCATCCGGGCCTGCACCGGAAAGGCGCTGCCCGAGTACCGCAAGGGGGCCTGCCTCGACGATGCCGCCAAGGCGCTGCGGGAACGGCTCGCCGCGGCGGTCGAGCGCAAGCTCGCCGCCATCGCGGCCGTCGCCACCCGCTCGCCGAGTCCCGGGAGCCTGGCCGGCCGGGAGGATGCGGAGACCTGGCGCAAGGCGTTCCAGGCCACGCAGGGCGCCTGGGAGGATTATTTCCGGCGCCACTGCGACGGCCTCTACGACTTCGACTACCATGGCGGCTCCGCGGCGGGGCAGCTCGCCTCGGAATGCAAGATCCGGCTGCTCGCGGCCCGGATCGACGAGGTCGGCGGCGAGGCCGCGAGCCGCCAGGGAGGCCGTCGATGACCGCGCCGCTGACCTTCGAGGACGACGTCGAGGCGCGGCTGGGCGCCCTCGAGCTGATCGTGGCCGCGCTGCTGCGGGAACGGATGACCCGGGATCCGGACGCCCGGGAGACGGTGCTGGAGGAGGTGCGGCGGGAGGCGCGGGTGCCGACCCCGCCGACGCCCAAGACCGAGGCGGCCCTCGCCAAGGCGCTCGCCCTCGCGGAGATCATCCTGGCGCCCTGACGGGCGCAGCTCGGCGCCCTGAGAGACGCGACTTGACGCCCCGACGGACGCGAAGCGGAGCCTGGAGGACGCGGGCCGGACGCGAGAAGGGCCGGTCCCTTCGGAACGGCCCTTCTCGCCTGAGTATCGAGGAGGCGTGACCGGGCGAGACCGCCCGGCCGCTCCCGATGGCCGTACCGGCCTCAGTATCCGTAGCCGTAGGAGACGCAGGTCCCGTAGACGTCGTCGTAATAGGCGTAGGGACCGCAGCCGGCATAGGAGACGCCGTAGCCGCCGCCATACCCGCCATAATAGCCGACATTCGAGAGGCCGTAGCCGAGCCCGAGGCCGAGGCCGACCCCGGCGAGCCCGTAGCCAAGACCACGCCCGTAGCCGCCGCGATAGCCGTAGCCGCGATACCCGCCGTAACCGCCGCGGTAGCCGCCGAACCCGACGCCCCGGTAGCCGCCACGATATCCGCCGAGGCCGCCGCGGTAACCGCCGCCGAACCCGACGCCGCGATAGCCGCCGCCGAGGCCTGCCCCCCGGAAGCCGCCACCCAGCGCACCGCCGCGGAAGCCGGCACCGCCGAGACCGCCGCGGAAGCCGCCGCCTCCCAAACCGCCGCCCCGGAAGCCGCCACCCCCGAAA
>NZ_JTHF01000245.1 GCF_001043895.1 Methylobacterium indicum | reverse complement strand
GGCCAACAGCGCCGGTGATGCAGAAAGTGACACCCTCTTCAGCATAGAGAGGTTTTACTTGTCCCAGTTCGACGACCGCTTCGTCGGCTCCTCGGACAGCGAGTTCATCTATGGCAGTGGCGGCAACGATACGCTCATTGGCAACGATGGCAACGACTGGCTGATCGGTGGCGCAGGTGCCGACGCACTGATCGGAGGAGATGGATACGATACGGCAAGCTACTTCTCATCGGATGAGGCTGCTATCATCGATCTTGTAACAACCACCAACAGCACAGGGGACGCAGCTGGGGATATTTTCGAGACAATCGAGGCTTTCCAGTTGACGGCAGCGCACGATGATCGGTTCGTCGGCTCGAGTTCGGCCGAAATCGTCTACGGCGGCGGCGGGAATGATACGCTGATCGGCAATGGTGGTAACGACTTCCTGGATGGAGAAGAGCAGAACGATCTTCTAACCGGGGGTAACGGGGAGGATACCTTCGCCTTCTACGAACGTGGTTTCGGCCGGGATATCGTTACCGACTTCGCGAGCGGAGACTTAATCGAGTTCTCGACATCGGCATTCTCGAATTTTGCTGATGTTCAGGCTAGTATCTCGCAGATCGACGCAGACACAGTCATCAACCTTGACGCCGGAAACACGGTAACCCTCAGGAATGTGACGGCATCCAGTCTCACATCATCTGATTTTTTGTTTGTCTGAAGGCTTTGATATAGCCTATTGGCATATGATAGGCGGTCATCACCGCCTATCATACCGTCCATGGTCTGTGCTAGCATTACAGTTGCATCTTCCTTTTCAGGTGAGCTTGACGGGCGGCGGCTTGGTGAGCGCGCTGCCACGCTGACCAGGCGATGACGAGAGCTGGCTCAATGCGCCGTTGCGCGAGCCGGATCGCGACGCGCCGGATCTCCTGCAGCGACCAGGGCACGGGCGAGCTTGGCCCTTCGCTCGGTTTTTGGGGGCGGGCCGTTGGCCCGCTGTCGTACCCGCGCCAGCACCGCGAAGGCCAGCATCACCAAGCTGATGTGTCGGTGCCAGCCATGCCAGGAGCGGGTCTCGTTGTGGTTTAGACCCAGTTCGGTCTTGCCGGTCTCGAACGCTTCCTCGATCGCCCAGCGCCGCTCCTCGACCTGAACCAGGGTCTGGAGCGACGTGCCAGCCGGGCACCAGGTGGTGAAGTAGGCGCGCTGACTATCGCTGATGCTACGGCGGACCAGTAGTCCACGTGTCCACACCTCTGAACGGGCGTCGGTCTTCTTGCCCACCTCCAGGTCGGCGAGTTCGCAGTAAGCCTAGTCGTAGAAGCGCTCACCCTTGGTACCCCGACCGGCCGACAGTCGCTGCCACGCGCCAGGATCGAGCGCGTCGGCAATCGCTTCGGCCGTGCCGGCCACGCCGGGCTTGCCGATCCAGGAGTTGAAGCGGTGGCTCGCGGCAACCCCGAGGACGTAGCCCTTGGCCTCGTGTCGCAGCGCCATCTCGATCTCCCCGACCCCGTACACGCTGTCGGCTGCCACCCAGGCAAACGGCACAGCCCCTGATGGTGGTGGTGCCGAGCGACGGGCCGATCGAGGTCGAGGCGCAGGTCCAGAACAAGGATATCGGCTTCGTCCTGCCCGGCCAGGAGGTGGTGGTGAAGATCGACGCGTTCCCGTTCACCCGCTATGGCTCGATCGAGGGGCGTGTGGTGCGGGTCTCGCGCGACGCGGTCGACGACCGCGAGGCGGGGGGCGGCAGCGACACGCTGTCGGTGGCGCGGGGCCAGGGCCTGAACCCGGTGACGGGCACGCAGAAGACCCAGAACCTGATTTTCCCGGTGACGGTGGCTCTGTCGCAGACCTTCATCAAGGCCGACGGCAAGGACGTGGCGCTGACGCCAGGCATGACCGCGACGGTGGAGATCCGGACCGGGCGGCGTCGGGTGATCGACTACCTGCTATCGCCTGTGCGGGAGACCACCTCGACCGCGGGGCACGAGCGGTAAGGCTGGTGTGATCGGCGTCGGACACTCTGCGGGCCACGAAATGGTTCCATACGCCCCCCTTATGCGACGGCGAGGAAGATCCGAAGGGCCGGCGCGCTCGGCCTCCATGGTGTCAAAGCCACAGGCACTCGTGCCCCAGCCGTTCGTGGTGGAGCGGACACGCTCGCTGCCCGAAGGCCCGCGACAGCATCGAGTCGGCCTGTCGCATGCTGTCTACGGCCGGCCGGTGCCCGGCACCGTCGCTGCGGCCTACCTGCGCTCGCGCGGGCTCAAGCACGCGGTCGACCAGCCTGCCCTGCGGTTCCACCCGCGCTGCCTGTATCGGCCTTCGGCCAAGTAGCCCCCGGGCCTGGACGCCTACTACCCGGCGCTGCTTGCCAGCGTCACCGACCTGTCGGGCACCGTCATGGCGGTAGGCCGGACCTGGCTCGCTCCGGGCGGCCGGGGCAAGGCCGCATTGCGCGACCAGCGGCGGACCCTCGGCAACCAGCTCGGCCATGTGGTGCGGTTTACCGGCACGGTGCCCGACCTGATGGTGGCCGGCGAGGGCGTGGAGACGGTGCTGTCGGTCCAGCGCGTCCTGCCGGCCGTGCCGCACGTCGCCGCCCTGTCGGGGGCCCACCTCGCCGCCCTGGTCCTTCCTCGGGGCTTACGCCACTTCTATATCGCCCGCGACGACGATCCAGTCGGCAGGCAGGGCGCCGCGACCCTGCGCCAGCGCGCCAAGGCCGCGGGCATCCTGGTGAGCGACCTCGATCCCCGCGAGGACAACTTCAACACCGACCTCTGCCATCTCGGCCCGCGCGATCTCGCCTTGCATCTCGCCCCCCAGCTCGATCCGAACGACGCAGTGGCTACCTCCAGTTCGAGGAGGCGATGGCCGCCTGACCAGCCTCCTGCCTGGTTAAGGATCGCACCACAGGCCGGCCCGGGCCGCGAGAGAGCCGGCGTCCACGGCCTTCTTAGAGGGCGACTGATGCCGGGTCGGGGGACCTTCGGCGCAACGGCCAACGTCCGACGATTTTCCGCCGCCGCCTACGGCGGCTTTGCATCGCGAAGCAAAATCGACGGCCGTCGAGCCGTCCTCCGCTGACGCTCCGGCCCGCGCGGCCGCATCGCCAGGATGCGATGCGGATCCTCGCGCGGGTGCGCCAGGCCCCCGAGCCCGGCCTTGGGTCGCCACGAAGGCCGCGATGGACGCGGTCCCCGGACCCCTGAAGGAGCCTGCGATGCTCGACCACCTCACCCGCGACCTCGACGACGACATGCAGCCCGATCCGACCCTGCTCGAGGAACTCGCGGTCACCGGCTACCGCCCATTCGAGGAGCACGACGATCCCCGGCCGCTACCCGGCGCCTTCCTGATGGACAGCGCCCTCAACGTCGCGATGTCCGCGCTCGAGGACGGGTTCGCCAACACCCGCCTGGAGGACGATCTCGAGGACGTGCTCTGGGGGTTCGTGAACGTCTTCCACCGCCGGGTCGAGATGATCGAGCGCAAGCTCGATGAGAACGAGCAGGCGCAGCGCCAGAGCCAGCGCGAGCAGGACGGCAGCGAGGTGCTCTCGGTCGAGCTGGAACGGCTGATCGCCCTCGGGCAGACCCTTTCGGAGCGCCGCAACGCCTTCGAGTACGCCCGCGACGCGGCCGCCCACCGGTTCACACGGATCACCAAGTCGCTCTGGCGCCCCCGCTCCGGCTCGCAGGTGAACCGCGCGACGATGACCGCGGCGATGATCGACTCGCGGGACTTCATCAACGCCCGGCGCCGGGCCGAGACCGAGATCCACCTGCCGCCGGGCACCCGGATCGCCTTCACCGGCGGCAAGCAGTTCCAGGACGTCACGGTGATCTGGGATACGCTCGACCGGGTCCGGACCAAGTACCCCGACATGGTGCTCATGCACGGAGGCGGCGAGGGCGCCGAGCTGATCGCCGCGAAGTGGGCCGAGAACCGGAAGGTCGCCCAGGTGGTGTTCAAGCCCGACTGGACGCGCCACCGCAAGGCCGCCCCGTTCCGGCGCAACGACCAGATCCTGGAGCAGATGCCGATGGGGCTGGTGCACTTCCCCGGCGGCGGCATCAGCGACAACTTCGCCGACAAGGCGAAGGCCAAGGGGATCCCCGTCATGCGGGGCGTGAAGGAAGCGGCGTGAGCCGCTACCCCGGGGCACACATCCAGGCCGCCGCCCGCGAGGTGGCGGCCTGTCCCATGGAAGCCGCCTCGATAGCGGCCTGAACGGCCGGATCCGCGATGAGCGTGGCAACCATGCCGGCGATCCGATCGTAGGCGACGAGGGGCATGCGGACGACGCGGTAGGCGGTCCGGTAGAGGACCTCGCCACCGTCGATCTGGACCACGGTGAGATGGGGCCCGACGCAAGAGACGGTCTCCCCTGCCGCCAGACTGAAAGCCTCGATCAGCGCGCCCACGTCGTCGACGCCGATCGCCGTGACGACCCAATCGCCCGACCCGATCAGAAGCCGAAGGTCGGCCGTTCCGGCCACGTCGAGATGGACGATCGTTCCCGCGTCGTAGACGGCCTTGAGCGGCGTCCAGACCGGCGGGGCCGAGCGTGACGCAGCCAGGGCCTCGACGAGGTCAAGCACCTGCTGACGGTCGGCCGGGTTCGTGATCGTCGACCAATCCCGCAGAAGGGAGGCGGTCTCGCGATGAGCCTTGAGCGGGCCTTCCTGGTCGGCAAAGGCGGCCGGTGGAACGCCGAGTTCTGCGGCGATCCGGTGGAGCGCCGCACCACCCGCCGGAAGGCCGATCGGTCGTGACGAAACGTCGGATGCCATGGCTGCCCTACGGTTGTTCTGCTGCCGTAACGGTAGCAAAGGCGGAGCCGGATGAAGAGGTTGCCGCTAGGCTGCGGCAGCGCCGCATTCGCTCGAACAGAGAGGGATCGGGAGAGCGGTTCGGGGTGACGGCGCTTGCCCGTTCTCGCGACCGCCGAACGCGGTCAGAGGATGAGGTTCGCTGCGGCGGCGGGCGCAGCGCTCGGTCCGATGGACCACTAGCGGGATCGCATCCTGAAGGACCATCCCAACACCGTATGCCGGACCGGAAAGCGGTGAGGGAGGTTCCCGCGCCGGACTGGAATGGCCCTGCCCACGCGAGGGAGCCCCAGGTGGCGAGGGCGGTGCCGGCGGCGGCCCGCGCGGGGCGCCATCGCGAGCGGCGGCGGTGCGTTGGAGGGCGCCCTCCCGCGCCAGTCTGGAGCCGCGGCGAGCGTGGGAGACGGTCAGCCCGCCCGCGTCCTGCCCGCGTCTTGGCCAGTCGACGCGACCATGCGGAAGCGGCGGTGAAGCGCGGTAGTGAGGTCGCCACAGCGACGGACCGTCCCAACACGATGGCGACAAGGGAACAGACGGCGTCTCCGCCCGCAACCGTCCGGCCAGGCGATTTTCCCCTGGCGCTGCGCGCCATTCCTCGCGGGACAAAATCGCCAGTCCGGCCGGTCCTCCGCTGCGCTCCGGCCCTTCGGGTGCGGGCGGAGCCACCGCCTGTTTGGGGGGTCGCATCGCGCAGGGACGGTCCCGAGCGCCTCAGGAAACCCCGACGATGCCGCGCCCCACCTCGACCCTCTCCGACACCGCCCGCTTCGCCCTCGTCACCCACATCGAGGAACTCAAGGCCGAGCTGTCCTCCCTCTCCTGCCCGCGCGAGCGGCGCGAGACCCAGGCCCAGCTGAAGGCCGCCCAGGCCGCGATCGACGTGCACTCCACGGAGGCCTGAACCCCTCCTCCAGGGCCGCCTTCGGGCGGCCTTCGTTCCCGACCGGGGGAAGGCTCGACGCTGGTTCGTGCCATGCGGCGTGCTCGATCGGGGAAGCTTGGAAAAGATCGTTCGGCCCCGTCGCCGCCCGCCCCTACGGGCGGACGCCGAGCCCGTCCGACGGACGGGTTTCGCCGCGACCGGGGCCGCGGCGAGCAGCCGTCAGGCCGCATGTTGCGCAGCTCCTTTTGCCTCTCGTTGCTCACTCTCGAACTCGGCCAGGTAGTCCTCCGCTTCCTTCGCTTCGCGCAGGAAGAAGCGGTTCTCACCGACGAGCTTCTTCATGTCGTCGCGCCGGAAGTAGATCGCCCGCCCGCACCGGATCGGCTCTATCCCGGGCACGCACAGGATCTGCTCGTCGCGCCGCATCGTGTTGATGATCTCGTCGGGCATGATGAGTGCCCGCTTATGCAGCGAGGTCGAGGCCGAAACGCTCACTCCGCCCGAGCCTTTGCCCGTCCGCGCCTGCTGGCTGAACGACACGACCTCCTGCGTGAAATACCCGCAACGCTCCGACAGCATCTTGGCCGTTTCGCCGTCGGTGACGGAAGAAAAGCTCTGCCACGAGGTCGACTCGAACCACGCCGAGACGGCGTCCTTGTCGCCCCATTGCTGGCGAAGCTGGCCCAGCGCCTGGTACACCATGACGAGCACGATGCCGTATTTGCGGCCGGCGTCGCGGGCGACCTCGAGCAGGCTCATGTTGCCGAGCCGCGCCGCCTCGTCGAGGATGAAGGCGACGCGTTCCTTGATCTCGCCATTGGCGTGATAGAGGGCGTTCATGAGCCCGCCGATGATCACGCGCGCCAGGCCCGGATAGTCCTGGAGCGTCTGGAGGTCGAGCGCCACGAACACGTCGATGTCGCGGTCGATGAGGTCGAGGCTGGAGAACTTTCCGCCCGACACGATCGCGGCATATTCCTTGAACGACAGCCAGTTGGTGAGATCGGCCGCAGTGGCGTAGACGCCCGAGAACGTCTGCGGCGTCATCGATATGAACGGGCCGAGGGCGAGGGCGGCAAACGAGTCGAGCTCCTCCGCACGAAGGATCCCGCTCAGCTGCTCGAGGAAGTCGGGTTCGGGCTGGGAGATGACCTCGCGCAGGGTGCGTAGCGTGCGTGCCCGGGTTGCGTCGAACCCCTCGTTTAGGACGATGTGGGCGAGCACTCCGCGGATGAGCTGGAGCGCCGAGTTGCGGAAGAAGTCGTTGGGATCGGCGCGCTTGACCTGGCCGGTGGCGATCCATCCGACCACGGCCGCGATGTCCTTTTCGGCCGAGTTCTCCCCCCGCCCGATCCAGTCGAGCACGTTGAACCCGCTCTCCAGATCCTTCGGCGTGATGCAGATCACCCGACGGCGGCCAGTGGGTCCGCGCATGAATTCCCGATAATCGGCGAGCATCGGAAACAGCTCGGTCGACGGATCGAGCACGACGCAGTTCCAAGGGCACGATAGCAGCATCGGGATCACGGTGCCGGTGGTCTTGAAACCCCCCGATCCGGAGAAGATCAGGCCATGCCCGGAGCCGAGATCGGCGTTGAACCCCATCAGGGGTTTGCGCCCACCCGAGCCCCAGGTCTTGGGGTCACCGGGCTTGAAGATCCGGGACTGGCTCTTCGGGTCGAGGTCAGGCCGGTACAGCTCGCCAAGCACGAGGGCGCCATCCTCTGGAAACAGGTCGCCGGCGACCTGCATCGACGCCCATTCGGCATCGCCGTGGGCGGCCGATTTCGAGCGGATCGGCTTGTTGTAACCGCGCGTGGTCCTGCGCACCCGGACCAGCGAGACGACCGGCGCGACGAAGGCGACGAAGCCCGCAAAGCAGATAGCGCAGAACAGCAGAATGTCGGTCTGGCGCAGGGCCGCACGAGTGTCGGCGCCCGGGTTGAGCGCGCTCAGTCGGGAGATCTCCTCGCGCACCGTCCAGGCGCACAGCGCGATCAGGAACAGCGACGAGAACCCGGCGACCACACGGCCGCTGTCCCCAGTCCGGGCGAGCCCACAGATGGCAAACAGTAGGAGCGCAGGGAACGCGACGCTGGCCCCCCGCATGGCCTGAACCATCATCGAATGGCCAGGCTCGACGACGTAGAATGACACGACCAGGGGTGCGAGGACGAGCGAGAATGCGAGGTACAGCGCGAGCCCGATCGCGACGACGAAAACGCCGTTGATCCACTTCATGTCTTGAACTCCCTATCCCCGAGCCGGGCGAGCCGTTCGAATTCACCAGGGTCGCGAATGCGCTCGCGCCCCTCGACCAGGAGCCCGAGCAGGACGCTGGTCGGGATGTCGGCGAGCCCCGCTTTGACGATCAGGCCGCCGAGCTTGATCTTCCTGTGAGCGTCCTGGCTCCGCTCCTCACTCCGCTTGGCCATCAGCTCCCGCTTGAGCCGGTCCAGCGCTTCGACGTCCTTTTGTCTTGGGCTCCGCCACCGCCGGGTATTCCGCCTGAAATCGGGCCGCCAGTTCCTCGAAGGCCTTGAGCAGCACCTCCTCGGCCATGCTGATCGAAGCGAGGCCGGCCTTCAGAGCCAGGTGGCCGATCCGCTCGGCCTCGGCCTTGTCGTGAGCCTTGAGGCGCTTGGTTGCCTCCTCGATCTCGGCGAGGAGCGCCGCGCGCGATTTCACCCTGGCCATGGATACCATCTTCCCTTTCCGTTGGAGATCGCTCGTTAACATCGGCGATGAGATTGTGAAACGCTGCGTCATGATATGACAACCATGGGATAGGCCGGACCTGCATTCCGTTGTCCCAGCGTCACACCCCCCATTGAACTTCCATGGAGTGCTATCCAGCGCTTGGGGCGCGTGATGGCTGAAGTCGACAGTCGACGCTGGCGGCTCTACCGAGCCGCATCTTTTGCTCCCAAAGCCAAGCTTCGGACGCCGTCCAATGCGGCCAAGCTCCTCCTCCCGGCGGCGGCGCTTTGGCCGCGGAGATCCGGCCACTTCGACCATGGCGCTCCCGTCCGCAGGCCCGCCCGACCTCCCGGCCGGTTCGTCCGATTGCCCGTCGCGCTGGCCGGCCATGCCGGATTGACACTTCGGACCCTAAGGGGCCTCTCCTAAGCGGAGCTGCGGCGCGCAGCACCTCCGCAAAGTCCCCTGAGTTTCACGAAGGAGTTCACGAAGGGGCGCACTTAATGGGAAATTTGACATTTCCCTGCGTCATCTTCGCTGGTAAAAGCCAAGCTCTGGAGCCCTCGCTTGGCCATCTACCATCTCTCCGCACAGGTGATCAGTGCGGGCGCCGGCAAGAGCGCCGTCGCCTCCGCCGCCTATCGCCGTGCGGCTACCATGACGCGCCATACCGACGGAAAGATCATCTCCTACGAGGGCAAGCAGCACGTCGCCCACACCGAACTGAGCCTGCCGGCCAACGTCCCGGCCTGGTTTCGCAAGGGCATCGACGGCCGCAGCGAGAACGGCGCTTCGGCCTACCTCTGGAACGCCGTCGAGAAGAAGGAGGGCCTGAAGGGCACCGGCTTCGCGATGGAGATGAACATCGCCCTGCCGGTCGAGCTGACCCTCGAGGAGAACGTCGCGCTCGCCCGGGAATGGGTCGAGGGAGCGATCACCGCCAAGGGGCTGGTTGCGGACTGGGCCCTGCACGATGTCGAGGGAAACCCGCACATCCACGTCATGGTCCCGTTGCGGGCGATGACCGAGGAGGGCTTCGCGCGAAAGTACGAGGTGGCCCGCGACCGCGACGGCAACGTCGTCTACCGGCCGGACGGCAAGCCGCGCTACGAGGCGCTGGCCGGGCCGATGAAGCACCTGGTCGAATGGCGGCGCTCGTGGGCCGAAGTCACGAACGCCCACCTCGCCGCGGCCGGCCTCGACCTGCGCATCGACCATCGCTCCCACGCCGAGGCCGGCATCCGCATCGAGCCGACCGAGCATATCGGCGTCCACGCGGTCAACATGGCGGCGCTCGGCAAGATCTCCGATCGGGTCGAGGCCGAGAAACAGAAGCGGCTCCGGAACGCGCAGGCGATCATCGACGATCCCTCGACGCTGCTGCCGATCCTCTCGCGCGAGAAGTCCGTCTTCGATGAGCGCGACATCGCGCGCGTCGTCTTCCGCTACATCGACGATCCGGCCGCGTTCGAGGCGGTGCGGCTCAGGCTCGGCCTGTCGCCCGACCTCGTCGCCGTCGCCGAGGAGGTCTTCGACCCCGAGAGCGGGCGCGTCACGTCGCCGGCGCGCTGGACGACGCGGGCGCTCCTGCGGGCCGAGGTCGCGATGCAGGCCGACGTCGGCCGGCTCTACGCGGATACCAGCCACCGGGTGCCCGATCGCGTTCTCGACCGGGCCTTCGCCGCCCGGCCGGAGCTGTCGGAAGAGCAGCGCGAAGCGGTCCGCCACGTCACCGCGCCCGAGCGGATCGCGGCGGTCGTCGGGTTCGCCGGAGCGGGCAAGTCGACCATGCTCGGTGTCGCTCGGGCCGCGTGGGTCGGAGCCGGTCATCAGGTCGTCGGCGGCGCCCTCGCCGGCAAGGCCGCGGAGGGATTGGAGCGGAGCGCCGGCATCGCCAGCCGCACGCTGGCTTCGTGGGAGCTTGCCTGGAAGAGCGAGCGCGACCTCCTGAAATCCGGCGACATCTTCGTCCTCGACGAGGCCGGCATGGTCGCCTCCGAGCAGCTCTCGCGCATCGTCCAGGAGGTGGAGCGGCGAGGCGCCAAGCTGGTGCTGGTCGGCGACGCGATGCAGCTCCAGCCGATCGAGGCCGGCGCGGGCTTCCGCGCGATCGTCGAGACGATCGGCTACGCCGAATTGTCGGAGATCTGGCGCCAGGTCGATCCGGCGATGCGGCGCGCGAGCGTGGCCTTTGCCCGGGGCGAGGCCGCCGCCGCGCTCGGGGTCTACCGCGAGGCCGGCATGGTGCGGTTCTCGCCCGATCGCCAGGCCACTCGGGAGGCGCTGATCGCGGCGTGGAAGCCGGACTTTCTCGGCCTCAAGCCCGACGGCCGGCCCAGCGAGACGCTGATCCTCGCCCAGACCAACGTCGACGTCCTGGCGCTCAACGCCATGGCCCGTTCCGCCCTCAAGGCTGACGGCGGCCTGGAGAACGAAGCCCGCTTCGTCACGGCCCGCGGCGAGCGGATGTTCGCTCCCGGCGACCGGGTGCTGTTCCTCGAAAACGATCGCCAGCTCGGCGTGAAGAACGGCATGCTCGCGACCGTCGAGGCTGCCTCGACCGGCCGGCTGACGGTCAGGCTCGACCGGGACGGACGCGGCGACGGCGAGCGGATCGAGGTGCCCGCGGAACTCTACCGCAACCTCGATCACGGCTACGCTGCGACGGTCCACAAGAGCCAGGGCGCGACCCTGGATCGGGTCCATGTCCTGGCGACGCCCGGCATGGATCGCCACC
Organism: Methylobacterium indicum; assembly: GCF_001043895.1. GTDB lineage: Bacteria > Pseudomonadota > Alphaproteobacteria > Rhizobiales > Beijerinckiaceae > Methylobacterium > Methylobacterium indicum. Next base: position 11,048 of record NZ_JTHF01000245.1, on the reverse strand, counting down.
TCGCCTACGTGGCGATGACGCGCCATCGCCATGCCGTCGTCCTTCACGGCGCACACGCGGACTTCATCCCGGAATGGCGCAAAGCCAAGCTCGGCCCCGAGCCCTCGCGGGACGCGCTCGACACGGCTGCGCTCGATGGATTGTCGCGCCGGCTGTCGCGTGACGGCTCGAAATCCTCGACCCTCGATTACGCCGACGAAGCTGCCTTCCGCGAGGCGGCGGTGGCGTTGACGCGGGCGCCCGAGGTGGTCGACGAGGCGGTGAAGTCGGCGAGCCAAAACCCGGTTCCGCTGCTCGACGCGGCGCGCGTCGCCGCGGGGCTCGGTGCCCTCGCCGGCCGACTCGAAATCACTGGCACGATGTCGGGATCATCCGAGCCCGAGCCCGGCTCGATTGCCGGTCGCCACGACCCGAATGAGCACTTCACCCATACCTCGGTCTCGCCAGCTCTCCTCGCCCTCGAGAAGGCCCTCGACCGCCTCGAGCACGCCGAGCAGGACACCGCCGATCGCGTGCGGCCGCAGGACCTGCGGGCACTTGCTTCGGCCTTCGCGGAGCGCCGCGGGCTGAACGGCCATGCCGTTCTCGTGCCGGCGCTCGTGAGGCGGGCGCGCACGATGATCGTCACCGCGCAGACGCGGTGGCGCCGCCTCCACGGGGTCGCTGCCAGGCTCGCCGCGGCCTGGCAGGCCGTGGCCGCGACCCGTCCTGTCGCCGTCGCGACCGCGGCTCCTACGGAACCGCTCAAGCCGTTCGTCGCCGCCGTTCCCTACGACGAGGCGGCGATCGAGGCGGTGCTGAGCAGCCGCGTCGATCCGGCCAAGCATCTGAAGCCGGAACTCGCGATGTTGCGCACTCGGATCAACGACGCGGTGAACGAACCCACCCGCCTCTACGATGCGATCTACGGCGAGCTTCGCAAGCCCGGGAAAGGCTACAGGACACGGATCGAGGCACTGCTTACGGACGCAAACGCCTATGGCGGCCTGCGGGGACGCGATGGCTGGCTCTTCGTCCCAAAGGCCGAAAAGGAGGCACGCGAGAAAGCCGTGCGCGCCTACGGCCTTCTCCATAGGACGGCCATCGACCTCAGGAATAGTTTCGCGGTCATGGCCGATAAGCAGCGTCCGGAGGAGGAGCGGTACCGCCGTCGCATCGCGATCGAGGTGCCGGGTCTATCTCCGGCGGCGGCCGCCGCGCTGGCGACGATCGCCCGGACTCCGATATCGAACACTCAGGCGTTCGATGCCGTGGTTGCGAAGGCGGTCGCGACCTCCGAGCAACGGGCGGAGATCGAGGCCTTCGCCGAGGCCGTGGCGCGCCGGTTCGGCGCCAGCGGAGCGATCGGCCGGACGGCGGAGAAGAACCTCGGGCCGGGGCAATGGCTCTCGCTCGAGGATCGTGAGGTTCTGTCCGGCGGCGGGTTCGTCGCCACCTATCTCAAGCAGGGAAGCCTCGATCACCTGATCGCCAAGGTCCTGCGCCGCGAGCTCGACCAGCGCCTCGACGTGAAGCCCCAGCAGGCCGCGGACGAACGCCGGGAACTCGACCGTGGGCGCGATCCCGGACCGACGTTGTAGCGCGCCCGCCTTTGGGCATCGGCGCTGAAGATTGCCTCAAGCACAATCGCCGGATGACACTGTGACGATCAGGACACGCCGTCCGTATTGGCGCCGAGGCGACGATGGGTAAGGGTAGGAGAGAGAGGACAACCGAGAGTTTTTGCCGTCTTGGTGACGGATCGAGAGACGCTGCCTGCGAGCCGCCGGACCGGCCGGGCCGAACCGAGGAACGTGACCGATGAGCTATAGCGATCTGCCGGCGCTGGTGACCCGGCGCGAGGACGCCCTCACCCTGCTCGATGCCGTCGCCTCGGGCGTCGACGAGGGCGAGTTCGCGCCCTTCGTCCGCGCGCTCACCACCCCCGAGGATGAGCAGGCGGTCGCGATCATGCGCGGCTCGGCCAACGAGATGAGCCCGCCGGTCCACCTCGGCGCCCTCCTCGCGGCTGCCGGCCTGGTGACCAACGACGAGGTGTTCCAGGCCCTCGACGCGCGCCGGGCCCGTGCCAAGGGAGCGGTGGCGTGAGCGGCGATCCCTACGTCTACGAGGGCACCGACACCCTCCGGAACACCGCCGGCATCCGCGATCCCGAGGCGTTGGCCGAGCGCGAGCAGATCGTCTCGTTCCAGGCCCTGCGCCAGATGCTCAAGGAGCCGGTGCTCGGGAACTTCGATCAGGCGCATTTCGCGGCGATCCACAAGCGGCTTTTTGCCGAGATCTACCCGTGGGCGGGCGAGAGCCGCACGGTCGAGCTGTGGAAGCCCGAGATCGTTCTGAACGGCCGCAGCGTCGCCTACACGCCGCCCTCGCAGATCGACGAACAGGTACGAACCGCGCTGTCGAGCCTGGCGCGCGAGGAGCCAGGGAACCTCAAGGAGAGCCGGCCGGCGATGAGGCTCGCCGGTACTATGGCGACGCTGTTCCAGGCCCACCCGTTCCGGGAGGGCAACACCCGCACCCTGCTGGCGTTCATGGAGCAGTACGGCCGCCACCATAAGCAGCCGCTCGACCAGGCTCTCATCAACCGGGTACCGAGCGAGACCCGCGACAAGCTCGTGCTCGCCACCCGCGGCCAGATCCAGCCCCTGACCCAGATGGTGCGCAATGCGCGGTACTCGGAGGAGCAGCGCGCCCATCCGGTCGTCGGCCGCTTGTCGGCCGAGGCCTTCGAGGCAGTCCGGCTGATGGGCGCACCCCGCATCTTCCTGCCCGAGCCCGGAACCCAGATCCGCGGCCAGGTGGTCGCCACGAACTACGACCATGCCCTGGTGCGTCAGGACCGCGAGATCGCGGCGGTGCCACTCACCAGCTTCCGCGCAATGCCGGAGAACAACGCGCGCGTCGACGTGCGGGTACTGCGTAACGACGAGAGCCTGGACCGGACCCAGCCGCGAGAGGAGGCCGCGCGCAGTCAGGTGGTCGGGAGTGTCCTGATCCCGGCGAGCTACGTTCTGCTCGCCGGACAGCGACCGGGCGACGCCCTGCGCAACCGCATCGAGATCCCAGGCCCGAGCCCCGAACTCGCGAACGCGCTGAACACCCGGTCGGCTCGTGAAATCGTCGCCGATCCCGCGTTGGTTGCCGAGGTGCGCCAGATCGACGAGGCCCTGATCGGGCGCTTCGGTCGGGAGGGATCGGTGGCGGTCATCCAGGGCAGTCCGGACCGAGCCAGGAGCCTCCTGCCGACGGGCCAGGACCTCGACGAGGTTCGCGCCGTCCTCAAGCCGCTGATGCAGGCCGTCGTCGCCGACGACCGCCAGCAGAAGCTGTCCCAGCAGCAGACGCTCGGCCGCGACGAGCCCCAGCTCGGACCGTCCCGATGACGGCCCTGTATCGGAAGCCGATCGAGACTGTCTCGGCTGCCAGGATCATCGGCCTCGGCGTCGTCGGGTTCACGACGTTGGCCGTGCTCAGCCTCCTGTGGTGGACGTTCTCGCCGATCCTCGGGCGGGCCTATGCCGCCCTGCGCCTGATCGAGACCATCAGCCTGTGGCGGTTCACGGGCTGGGGCCGGTACTTCACCGGAATGCCGGCCGGCAGGCCGTTCGCGTTCGTGTCGATCTACCAGTCGAGCGTCGGCTTCGGCCTGGTGGCGGCGCTGCTGACCGCGCTCATCGGCTACCTCGCCTGGCGCAAGCGCAGCCGGGACCACATCGACGCACTCATCACCCTACCATCCAAGGGCTTCACGAAAGGAGAGATCGCCGGCCGGTTCATGCCGGCCGGCCGGCTGGTCCGGATGCCCGCCTCGGACGAGGTCATGATTCCTTCCCCGCCCGTGGGCCCCAACCGGTTCGGGGAGATCCGCGATCTCCTCGATGTCCCGGCCGTGGAGACGGTGCTGGAGGACATTCCCTGGCATCTCGCCGCCACCCTGTTCCTGACGATCGACGCGCTGGCACCGATCACCGATCGCAAGGCGCGCGAGACCGTCCTGAAGGCCGCCAGGACGGCCGCAGACCTCCAGATCGCCGATCCGCAAGCCGAACTGCCCGCTACCCTGCGGCCGACCCTGTACGGCCACCTGCTCGTCTCGATCACCGACCACACCGGACGGGAGGCCGCGGTGCTCAAACAGGTCCACGAGGTGCTCCAGAAGAAGCCAAATCTCGCCTCAGCCGTCTCGGCGCTCGCTTCCGCCGCTCTGACGGAGGGCCGTCTCTGCTTTCCCGATTACGCCTGGCTTCGCCACATCGATCCGAAGCTGCAATCAGCGATCACGGCGTATTGAGATCCCTTGATAGGAGGCGCCGAGCGGAACCGTCCGCTCGGCGCCTCTCGATTTTGTCACGTTGTACGGGCCGGACCGGCCCTCAGGAGGACGTCCCGGTCATGTAGTTCGTAACCGTGCCGACGACGATACCCGTGATAGCGACGCCGCAGCCAACTACGAAAGCAATCACAGAACGGCCACCATCCTCCCGAGAATTTTCGTCTTGTGAAGCCTTATAGATCTTGATTCCCGAGAAGCCGGCCAGGGCGAAGCCTGCTATTGCAAATATAACGGATAAAACGATAACAACGTTGTTGCCGCCTGTAGAAATGGAGCTGGCGTTGAGTGCGGAATTTGCCGCTTTGGACCTCGCGTTCTTCAAAAACTCGACTGGCGCTGCCGCATCGCCTGTGGTGGAGCTACCCCCGGACGCCTGAGCAAGGGCTGCCATCGCGCTCGTGCTCAGCATCGTCATGCTCACGGCTGCGCGATAATAGATATCCTTGAAGTTCATTGTGGTCTCCTTGGTCATGAAGTGGTTCAGGATCGACCGATCAGGGGCTTCGCTTCGCTCATGATTTCGCCCAGGACTTGATCGACGATCGTTTTTGCGACCCGGTCATCACCGAACCGCGTGAGAGCTGCTACTCGCTCCCACATCTCGATGGCGGTGCCATCGGGAAACCGCGCAGCCAGGATGCGCAGCGCATCGTTGACCGCCATTCGGCGGTACAGTTCGTCCCTGACGGGACGATCCTTCGGGTGGGTCGTCAGTGCCCACAGCATCCGAGGACCGAGCGAATTGTTCAGGACGACCCAGCGTTCCTCCTCGCGGAGCTTGATCCGCGCGAGGATGTTGGCGCCCCGCCGCCCTTGCGGGCCGTGAACCTGGCGCTCGAGCGCGCTCTTCACCGCCTGGTCGAACCCGAAGGTCTCACGCGCCTCCTCGCGGATCTCGTTCGAGTCTGCGTTGAGCACGAGCACGGTCGAGGCCATGTCGGCGAGCGAGCCGAAATCGGCGAGGAGCTGCGAGACTAGGATCAGCTCCAGGCCCCACTTGCGGCCCTCACGAGCGTCCGATTTCACCTGGCGGGCGATCGTCTCGACGCCACCGGTCAGGTGATACTCGTCCATGCACAGGCGCTTGGGCGTCTCTGCGATCTCATGGTAGCGCGCCTCCCAGTACCGGACGTATTCCGCCCGGATTGCATCCTCGGGCGGGAAATCCATCTTCGCGATTTCCTCGGAAAAGCCGGAGATCTTCGACAGGTAGACGTGCCGCGCGATCATGAAGAACAGCGCGTTGTTGCGTTCGGCCTCCTGCGACTTGTGGCGCTGCGTTACGTCCTGGAGGTCGATCGACACCACCCGGGCCTCGCCGAGGTCGAGCCGGGTCGGGCGGGCGAAGATCGGGAACTTCTCGATCGCGCTTTCCAGCGAGCGCTGGACGTGGCGGACCAGCTCCGCGGGGAAGTCCTGCACCATGACCGGCTCGGCGAGCACACGGGCGAGGTCTTCCAGAACCGGCATCGCATAGCGCTGTGCGCGCTGCGCCGCCGTGTAGAGGTGGCGCTCGACCAAGGCGTCGACGATGCTCCACCACCGCGACCGGTCGGAGACGGGGATGCGGTGCCTCTTGATGAGATCGTCGATCTCCTTGTCGACGTTGGGCTGGTAGATCGACGGCGAGGACGAGAACTGGAGGTCGCTCTTGAGCTGGAAGACCCGCGTGATCATGCGCGGGATCAGGAGCGTCACTTCCGGGTTCGACACGTTGAGGAGCGTTATCAGGAAGTTCTCGGCAAAGTTTCTCTCGCGATCCAGCGGCATGCGCCGGCCGAGCCCCAGATCGAGGAAATTGACCGCGTAGTCCGGTGTGTTGAGGAGCCGGACGTAGTACGCCTCGTGCCGGCGGTCGGACGGTAGCGCGTTGCGGATCAGCTCGATGAAGCCCGACGAGCTGACACCGACATCGATCACCGCGAGGAACGGCAGCGCCGCGCCCGCGGAAAACGCCGTGAACTCGACGTTGAGCCGGTTCATCAGCACCGACTTGCCCGAGCCTGGCGTGGCGTAGATCAGCGTCAGCCAGAACAGCTGCTCGGGGCTCAGCGCCTCGTAGAGCATCGGCTTGCCGTCGGGCGTGACCAGCATGCTCTGGCCCTGCTTGAAGATCGGCGCGGTGCGGTGGAACGGCAGCAGGGCAGCGAGGTCACCCAGCGGCGCGATCGAGCCGGGCGGAATCACGGCCTGGACCGTCATCCCGGGTACGGTCTCGCACAGCGCCCGCAGCGGGTTGTAGGGCGCGTCCGACATCTGGGCTTCGCCCCAGGTCATCATCGCACTCATCAGGACCGAGCGGCGCCGCTCCAGCAAGGTCAGGTCCTCGCCAGGCTCGGTCCAAGTCGTCGCGATGACCCGGCCCTTGACGATCGCCTCGCCGTCCTTCTCCATCACCTCCTCGAGCTGGCGTAGCGCGCGGAAAAGGTTCTTGTTGCTGGGAGAGGAGAAAGTGAGAAGACCCGCCAACACCTTCCTGAGCTTGAAGCCGACATCGGCGTCGCGCAGCGCCTCGAGGTGGAAGCAGACTCGGAACGGTATGTCGGCAGAGCGCGACGAGCTCTGGAGCAGCGAGTCGAGCAGCCGATTGAACGGCAGGATGGTCGAGGGGAACATCCGCATGACGGCGAGCGCGTAGCGGCGCCCACCCATTTCGAGGGCGCGCATGTTGCTCGAGGCCTGCGCATTCGACGTCATGATCTGGCGCGCGACCGTCGGCGTGAAGAACTCCGAGACGTCGTCGTCATGACGCTCCTTGGCGCCCGGGTAGCGCCGGGTGCCCGGCCCGTATGGCGTCCAGCCGTCTGGGGTCTCGTGGTAGAGGACGGCCGCCCGGATCTGCTCGAGGTCGCGCCGACGGCCCTGGTCGTCGGGGCTGAGGATGCGCCCCTGCAGACGGGCCTCGCCGAGCGCCTCCATCACCCGGCGAACGAACGCCGCGTGCGCCCCGTCGAGGGAGCCCAGCCGCAGGAACGGGTTCTGCGCATCGCGGGCCGGGGGCAGCTCCTGCCAGGCCTTGCGGTTCTCGCGTTGCTCCTTGCGGACCTCCTCTGGCGTGCCGGCCGTCGGCCGGGTCCAGGCGGCGAGCAGGATCGTCTCTGAGCGCGCGCGCTCCTCCAGGACCGATCTGCCCTCCTCGATGAGCACATCGACCGCCAGCCCCTTCTGGCGCGCACGCCGGGTCTGACGCTCGGCGAAGGGGTCGATGACCTTGGTGGTGTTGAGCGAGGACTCGTAGGAGATGGAAAGCTGGTGGCCCGGTCGCTTGAGGATCTGCGCGATCCCGCCGGCGAAGCGCTCGACCACGTTGACGAGGTAGTCGTCGGCCGAGACGATCGATAGGACGCCGTCGATCTCGATCAGGGTGAGCTGCGAGCCGTCATGAGCGTAGACCACCGCCTCCTCGCGCTTCGGGTCGAACCCGGCGAGGTCGCAGAACTTGTCCGCCGTTCTCATCGGTTGAGCCCCAGCATCACGGCGAACTGGAAGACTGGTATCGACAAGGCGAAGAGCCACGCCCCGAGCACGGCCGGCACCGCCGCGCGCAGGAGCGGCGCTGGCCTGACATAGAGCGAGCAGTAGATTTGGGCCCCGGCGAAAACGACCGCCGCGACCGACAGCATGATGCTGGCGGGAAAGTACAGGTACATCAGCGGCCGGAAAGTAAGTGCCCCGTCCAATCCCCGGATGATACTGTCGTAGAACATGGCCGTTAGGATGAGGCAGCCGCCCGACCCCCTCCCGGCGATCCGCAGCATGCGGCGCAGGGCCAGATCGGAAGTGACGAGTCTGGCCCATCCCGGCGCTGCGAACACTACGTAGCACCCGGTGGCGAGCGTCAGGGCGATGGCAACCTGGCTCACCGCGGGGTGGACGAGCAGGTACTCCGCGGCGTTGGCCGTCAGGGTGTCGTTGAGACGCTGGAGCCCCTCGATCATGCCGGCGGCCTCCTAGTCGGCGAAGTAGAACGAGATATTCGCGATGACGACTGTCGCGATCGTCATGGAACTGCCGATGACCGCGGCGACGATCCAGTTGCCCGCACTACCCTCGCCCGACGTGGTGGCCTTGTAGACCTGGATCATCGCGTAGCCGGCCAAGGCTATCCCGGCGACCGCCGCCAGTACGGCCACGAGCCAGGCCAGGATCGGCACGAGCTCGATCAGGCCGCGCAGGACGTCGGCCAGCCCCTTCGAGCCACCCATCACGGCTTCCTCGCGTAGGAAATCGGCAGGGTCTCGGGGCGGTAGCCGGCGCCGTAGGCCGGGTCCGGCCCATAGCCGTTGCCGGCCCCGACCGTGACCCGGGCGGCATCAAGCGGCACCACGACCGGCTGCAGGAAGACGATGCCGATCGGGAAGTTGACCGATGAGGACAGGGTCGGCGGCCGGCTGAACGAGCGCGCCGCCGCGGCCGTCATTGCCTGCCCTACGGGCAGCGCTGCGCCCATGCCGGCGGTCAGGTAGTCGATGTTGCGGCCGGACTGGACCGCGAAGCCGTTGCCCAGCACCGTCTGGGTGTTGAGCTGGGTGAGCTGCTGGCCGACCTGGCCGACGCCCTGGATCAGCCCGGCGATGACGAGGCCGCCGTAGCGCTCGAGGACGTGGTTGTCGACATCCTCGGCGACGCCGGTCCGGGCCTGGTCGACCGTGATCGCGATCGCCTGCATCGGCCCCTGGCGGCCGTCCTGCAGGATCATGGTCGAGAACCGGATCGAGGCCTGCGTCGGCGTGTAGACGATCTGGCCCATCAGCCGGATGCCGTTGAGCGGACCGGGTTGCTGACGCTCGTCGAGGTCGACGATGGTCGCGAAGATCGGCGCCGCCGGATCGTCGGAGTTGAACCCGCGGTCGAGCACCGCGTAGGCGACGTCGCCGGCGCGCGCCACGGTCGCGTGCCGGACGCCCGGTCCGAACGGGCCGGTCGGCAGCGGCGGGGCAGCCGCCGCCGCCCGCGGCTCGGGGGGCTTTGGCCGCTCGCCCTTGCCGAACGAGCGAACTAGGAACCCGCCCGGGGTGGGCTTGAGGAGCGCCTTGATCTGATCGTTGATCGCCGCGACCTGATCGGGATCGGCCGTCGGCTGCACCGGCACGTCCCGGTAGACGGTGTGGATGACCGGCCGATCCTGGTAGACGATCTTCTCGATCACCTGCGGCGGCGGGGCGGGCTCGGGCGGCTTCGGCACCGGGGCCTCGTCGGGCATCTCGCCTATCTGGGCGCCCCGCTTCTCACCGATCACCGTCGGCGCGACGTAGGGCTTGCCGCTCTCGGCCTTCGCGTCGGCCGCCTGGCGGTTGACGCCCGCGCGCCGGTCGGCCTCGGCCTTGCCCACCGGCGCCATCATGTCGTTCTGCGGGTTCGGGGTCTGGCCCCGGATCTCGGACGCCATGCCCACGCCCTGATCGGGACCGGGCGCGTCCCGTAGGACGAACGCGGCCGAGCCGAGCCCGGAGACCAGGAGGCAGCCTCCGACCGCCGCTTGGGCTTTCCTTGAGAGCATTGGTGTCCCCCTTAGAAATCGACGCTGATGGCGGTCTCGGCGCCGTCACCGCGCTCGGCGACGAGGCGCGAGGCCGGGCGCAGGAACTCGTAGATCCGGTAGCCCTCGGGGGCGTCGGCCGAGGCGACGGGCTGCGGGCTGACCAGCGTGCCCTGGAGCCGGACGTACATCCGCTCGCGGTAGAGCCAGGCCTGCGCGCCGGTCGCCACGAGCTTCTGCGCGCCCGCGGGCGGCGTGCCGGCGGCAAACAGGTGGAGCAGCGTCGTGGTGTCGATCGGTTCCGCCGCGCCGCGCGCGCGCGCGGGCGGTCCGCCCTTGCGGACCGGAGCGCTCGCGGTCACCACCTTGACGGGCGTGAGTGGCGAGGTGCCGGCGACCCGCACCGTCACCGGGATGTCCACCGTCTCGCCCTGCCCGGACAGGACCATCAGCGGGATCGGATAGGGCACGGCCTCGAGCCGGATCAGGATGTTGCCCCAGGTGTCGTACCGGCACGGCATCAGGTTGATCGAGGTCGGCCGGTCGGCGCCCGCCGGCGCCGGGACCTGCGTCGCTCCCATCGCGGTGTCCTGGCCGCAGCCGGTCCCGTCCTGCGCGAACAGGCGCGGATCGTAGGCGACGGAGGCGATCGGCCAGGGCGCGCCCTTGCCGTCCACGAAGGTGATCGGCGAGACGACCCCATAGGCGAGATGCAGCGTCTCCGGCGCGGAGCGGCTGATCTCCTGGGTGACGCTCAGCACCCGCGGCTCGGGACGGGGCATCCGTCCGTCGCGGCCCGGGAAGTTCCCGGCGCCCTGCGCGTCCTGGACCGACCGGCGGACATTCTGGATCTCGCCGGGCTTCAGGATCACCCGCTCGGTGTTGCCGAGCATGCGCTGGCGCAGCTCGTCGAGCTCGGCCGGGGTCAGCGGGCGCGGGGTAGGCGGTGGCGCCTGCGCGACGGGGACAGCAGCAGCGGCTCCCGGGACGCCGGTGGCGGGGATGCCGAACGGCGGGACGCCGGCCGGCCGCCGCACCCCCGATCCGGCGGCCGGATCGGTCCCTTGGCCGACTTCATGCGCTGCCGCAGCGCTCGCCCAGACGGCGACCGCGGCAAAGCCCGAGGCCCACACTCGCATCATGGGCGTCATGGCCCCACCTGATTGGTCAGTTGCTGCGTCGAGATCACCGAGTCGATCGCGATGCCGTTCGGGTTGATCGGAGAGGGGTCGA
>NZ_JTHF01000244.1 GCF_001043895.1 Methylobacterium indicum | reverse complement strand
GGAAGACCAGGTCCCGCCGCGCATGCGCGGCGGGACCTGGTCTTCCAGCAGATGCCGGGCTTCGTCGCCGTGCTGCGCGGGCCCTGCCACGTCTTCGAATACGTCAACGACGCCTACGTGGCGATCGCCGGCGCGCGCGATTTCGTCGGGCGCACCGTGCGGGAGGTGTTTCCCGAACTCGCCGGGCAGGGCTTCTACGAGCTTCTCGACACGGTCTACCGCACCGGGCGGCCCTTCGCCGCCCGCGCCCTGCCGATCCGGCTCGGCGACGAGGAGGCCGACCGGGCGATCGACCTCCTGTATCAGCCGCTGCGGGACGGGGAGGGCGCCGTCACCGGCATCTTCGTCGGCGGTTACGACGTCACCGAGCAGGTCCGCTCGCAGGCCGCGCTCCGGGACAGCGAGGACCGCTACCGCACCCTGCTCGACAGCCTCGATGTCGGTTTCTGCATCCTCGAGATGAAGTTCGACGAGGCGGACCGGGCGATCGACTACCGGATCGCCGAGGCCAACCCGGCCTTCGCCCGCCAGACCGGGGCCGACGTCGCGGGCCTGTGGGTGAGCGAGTTCGCCCCCGACCTCGAGCGGCACTGGTTCGACACCTACGGCCGCGTGGCGCTGACCGGCGAGCCGATCCACTTCGAGAACCAGGCCGACGTGTTCGGGCGCTGGTTCGACGTGCGGGCGCTGCGGATCGGCGAGCCGGCGCAGGCCAAGGTCGCGGTGTTCTTCAGCGACATCTCGGACCGCAAGCGCATGGAGGAGGCGCTGCGGGTGCTCAACGCCTCCCTCGAGGCGCAGGTCGCCGAGCGCACCGCCGAGCGCGACCAGATCTGGCAGGCCTCGACCGACCTGTTCTGCGTCGCCACCCTGGACGGCCGTCTCGCCAGCCTCAATCCGGCCTGGACGACGCTCCTGGGCTGGGGCGAGGGCGAGCTCCTCGGCCGCCCCTTCCTCGATTTCGTCCATCCGGACGACGTGGCGGCCACGACGGCGGCGGCGGCGGGGCTCGCCCGCGGCGAGCCGCAGCCCAACTTCGAGAACCGCTATCGGCACCGGGACGGCTCCTACCGGTGGCTGTCCTGGAACGCCGTGCCCCGCAACGGCCGCATCTACGCGACGGTGCGCGACGTGACCGCGGTCCGGGCCCAGGCCGCCGCCCTGGCCGAGGTCGAGGAGGCCCTGCGCCAGTCGCAGAAGATGGAGGCGGTGGGGCAACTGACCGGGGGCGTCGCCCACGACTTCAACAACCTCTTGACGATCATCCGCTCCTCCGTCGACTTCCTGCGCCGTCCCGACCTGCCGGAGGCTCGGCAGCGCCGCTACCTCGATGCGGTGTCCGACACGGTGGACCGGGCCGCCAAGCTCACCGGCCAGCTCCTCGCCTTCGCCCGCCGCCAGGCCCTGTCCCCGGCGGTGTTCGACGTCGGCGAGAAGGTGCGCGGCGTCGCCGACATGATCGACACGGTCACCGGCGCCCGGGTGCGGGTGGTGGTCGCGGTGCCCGACCACCCGTGCTTCGTGCGCGCCGACCTGAGCCAGTTCGAGACCGCGCTCATCAACATGGCGGTCAACGCCCGCGACGCCATGGACGGCGAGGGCACGCTCACCCTGACGCTGACCTGCGGCACCGCCATGCCGCCGATCCGGGGCCATGCCGGCTCGCAGAACGCCTTCGCGGCGATCTCGCTCGCCGATACCGGACCGGGCGTGCCGCCGGACCTGATCGGCCGCATCTTCGAGCCGTTCTTCACCACCAAGGAGGTCGGCCGCGGCACGGGCCTTGGCCTGTCCCAGGTCTTCGGCTTCGCCAAGCAGTCGGGCGGCGACGTCGACGTGACGAGCAGTCCCGGCCGCGGCGCCACCTTCACGCTCTACCTGCCGGAGGCGCCGGCCGCCCTGGAGGCCGACGACCGGTCCGCCGCCGCAGCCTCGGTATCGCCGATCGGCGCCGGCGAGAGCGTGCTCGTCGTCGAGGACAACATCGAGGTCGGCCGCTTCTGCACGCAGATCCTCCAGGATCTCGGCTACCGCACCACCTGGGCCACCAACGCCGAGGAGGCGCTCGAGCGGCTCGGTCCCGACGGGGCGGGATTCGACGTGGTGTTCTCCGACGTGGTGATGCCCGGCATGGGCGGGCTCGCGCTCGCCCACGAGCTGCGCCGCCGGATGCCGACCCTGCCGGTGGTGCTCGCCTCCGGCTACAGCCACGTGCTCGCCCAGGACGACGCGCACGGCTTCGAGCTCCTGCACAAGCCGTACTCCGCCGAGCAGCTCGGCCACATCCTGCGCCGGGTCACCCGGCCGGGCCGACCGCGCCGGACGGCCTGACCCGGGCGGCGCGGGATGCGCCGCCCGGGGACGCTATCAGGGCTTCGGCGCGGCTTGACCGGGCGTCCCTCGGTCCGGCGCCGCCTGGCCGGGTTCGGTGCCGGGCAGCTCGACCGGCTTGCCGTCGTTGAGGTCGCGGCCGGCATTCGGGTCGGTGCCGGTGCGCTGCAGGTGGGCGCGCATCTGCCACTGGTACTTGGCGATGCCGTGTTCGACCTCCTGCAGCAGGTTCGAGGTGGTGGGGTCGATGTCCTCCGTCACCTTGATGCCCCGGTTCACCTCCTCGCCGACGCGCTTGTAGGCCTGGGTGAACCAGGCGAGAATCTGGGCATCGTCGAGGAAGCCGCCCGGGATCTCCGGCACGCCCGAGGTCCGCACGATGGTGTTGGCCCGCCCGTCCGCCGAGGCGCCGACGGCGAGCAGCCGCTCGGCGATGGTGTCGGCGTATTTCGACAGACCCTCGTAATGCTCCTGCAGGAGAAGGTGCAGCGGGTAGTACAGGGTACCGGAGACGTTCCAGTGCGCCTGCTTGGTCTGGAGCTGAAGCTGCTGCAGCTCGGTCAGCGTCTGCTGCAGGGCACCGATGTCCTTGCGCAGCGCATCCTCGCCGGCGCCGAGGTCGATCGACGGCTGGCGGCTGATCTCGTTCGTCGGAAAGGCGCCGGTCGGCTGCCGGCTCGCGACCGGCGTGGGCGAGGCGCGGCGCACCGCGTCGCTGCGGGCCGCCGCGCCCTGCGGGTCGGCCGGCGGCGCTGTCGGTTGTCCGGTGGCCTGCGCGAGCTGGATGCGGGCCAGGATCGCGGTCGCCGTGGGCGCGCCCGCCATGCCGGCGGGAGCGGTCCCAGTCGCGGCGAGCGCCGGCGACAGGGCGGCGGAGCCGGCGAGGAACAGCGCGGCGAGCGCGCGGAGCGAGTGAGTCATCAGAACGATCCGAGGTTGCGGCGTCACGCCCGACCGACCGGTCCGGCGCCCGCCACCTCAAGGAATCCGGCGGTTCGCCGTTCCTGAATGACAGGGAATTTAGTCTCCGGGCGCATGGGCGCCGACGTCGCGACGCGGCGCGCGGATGCGGCTATGGATGGCAGGCGGCCCAACGAACGCGCGCCCGCTACCTCCACCCCGGTTCCATAAGATACCTTATGCGAATCATGGGTCGGGGTCCGCGGAGGGCTTCTGTCTGCCGCCCATCCGGGCCGGCTCCCCCGCCCCGCGAGAAAACCCCGCGGAGCGGCGTGTTTCAGAGGGCCGCGATCAGCGTCCGGGCCTTGGCGGCGACCGCGTCGGGCGTGTCGCCGGGCTTGTAGAGCGAGGAGCCGCAGCCGTAGCCGCTGGCACCGGCGGCGCGCCAAGCCGGGAGGCTGGCCGCATCGACGCCGCCGACGGGCAAGAGCGGCGTGCCCGCCGGCAACACCGCCCGCAGGGCCTTCAGCATCGGCGGACCGCCGGCCTCGGCCGGAAACAGCTTGAGGGCGTCGGCGCCGGCATCGAGCAGGCCGAACGCCTCGGCCGGGGTCAGGAAGCCCGGCATCGCCACCATGCCGCGGGCCTTGGCGGCGCGCACCAGGGCCGGATCTGCGTGGGGCGTCACCAGCAGGCGGCCGCCCGCCTCGGCCACCGCCGCCACCTCGGCCTCGCGCCGGATCGTCCCGGCGCCGACGAGGGCCCGGTCGCCGAGGCGCGCCGCCAGGCGGCGCACGCTCTCGATCGGCTCGGGCGAGTTGAGCGGCACTTCGAGGATGGTCACGCCGGCGTCCACCAGCGCCTCGCCGATCGCCTCGACCTCGTCCGGCCGCACGCCGCGCAGGATCGCCACCAGCGGGCAGCGCGCCAGCCAGCCCGTCACGTCCCGAGTCCCATCGTCGCGCGTCATGCCCACTGGATCCTCTCCCCGATCAGCGCCAGGCCGCGGGCGGCGGCGTCGGGATCGCCGGGCACCGCCTCGCCGCCCTTGAGGGCGATCGCCCGGCCGTAGAGCGCCATCAGCGGACCGGAGCCCACGAGACGCACCAGTGGGCGCACGAGCGCGGGTTCCACCCTGGCGCCGCCGCCCGCGAGGACAGCGCCGCCCGCAAGGGCAGCGCCGCCCGTAAGGGCGGCCGCGACCTCGTGCCCGATCAGCAGGCCCGACAGGTAGCTCGCCGCATCCTCCGGCGCGAGCCGGCCGAACAGCCCGAGGGTGCGGGTGCCGAACAGGTGGTGCAGCAGCCCGCCGCCCTCCGCCGAGCGGGCGACGCCGGCCGCGAAGGCCGGTCCCGCCTCCGCGGTCCCGGTCATCATCCGGCCGAGGATGGTGTGGTCCTTGAGCGCCGCGAAGGCCTCGCCGGTCATGTGGGTGGTAAAGCCCGCGATGCGTCCGCCCGCGACCCGCACCCACTTGGCGTGGCTGCCCGGCAGGCAGATCAGCGCGTCCTCGTCCGGCCTCGCGAGCGCGCCGACGACCTGGACCTCCTCGCCGCGCATCACCTCGGGCGTGCCCGCCGCGTCCTCGGCGCTCAGGCCCGGCACCAGCCGCACCGCGGCGCCCGGAAACGGCACCGGCACGACGGCGCCGGCCAGTGCGTCGAGGCCCGCCGGGCAGGCGAGATACGGCGCCTCCTGCCAGCCCTGGCGGCTGCCGACCATGCCGGCGAGCAGCACCCGGGTCTCGCCGTCGGCGAGCCAGTCGCCGACCATCTCGGTCAGCGCCGCCGGAAAGCCGCCCTCGGGCACCCGCAGGATGCCGCCCGCGCCCTCGCGCCGCGCCAGCACGGCCCCGTCCGGCGCGAGCCGGTAGGCGCGGGCGCTGCTCGTTCCCCAATCCACCGCGATCATGCGCAACGCTGTGCCTCACGGGCGGCGCGCGCGCAACCGGGCGGCCGCTTGACGCCGGTTCCAGCCGATCCTATCCAGACGGAAAGGTTGCAACTGAAACCAATTCGACAGGGCAGGAAGGGGCCGGCGCCATGACCGTCCAGGCGAGCGTGCAAGGAGCCTTACGAGAGACTGGACAGGTGCCGTCCGGGGCTCGTCCCGCCGCCACCGGCTCGGGCCTGAGCCCGGGCTACATGTCGGGCTTCGGCAACGGCTTCGAGACCGAGGCCCTGCCGGGCGCCCTGCCGGTCGGCCGCAACTCGCCCCAAAAATGCCCCTACGGCCTCTACGCCGAGCAGCTCTCCGGCTCGCCCTTCACGGCGCCGCGCACCGCCAACGAGCGCTCCTGGCTCTACCGCATCCGCCCGACGGTCACCCATTGGGGCGCCTTCCGGCCGGTGGACGCCCGCCTCTGGCTCACCGCCCCGGCCGAGACCGTCGATCTGCCGCCGGCGCCCCTGCGCTGGGATCCCGTCCCGATCCCGGCCGAGCCCCTGTCCTTCGTCGAGGGGATCCGCACCATGACGCTCGCGGGCGATGCGGGGGCGCAGGCCGGCATGGGCGCGCATCTCTACGTCGCCACCCGGTCGATGCGGGACGAGTACTTCTACAATGCCGACGGCGAGATGCTGGTGGTGCCCCAGGAGGGCGGCTTGCGCTTCCGCACCGAGTTCGGGGTGATCGAGGTCGGCCCCGGCGAGATCGCGGTGATCCCCCGCGGCGTGAAGATCGCCGTGGAGCTGCGCGACGGGCCGGCCCGGGGCTATCTCTGCGAGAATTACGGCGGCGCCTTCACGCTGCCGGAGCGCGGCCCGATCGGCGCCAACTGCCTGGCCAACCAGCGCGACTTCCTGACCCCGGTGGCGGCCTACGAGGACCGCGACGCCCACGGCACGATGCTGGTGAAGTGGGGCGGGCGGCTCTGGGCCGCCGAGATCGCGCACTCGCCCCTCGATGTCGTCGCCTGGCACGGCAACTACGCGCCCTACAAGTACGACCTGAGAAAGTTCTCGCCGGTCGGCCCGATCCTGTTCGATCACGCCGACCCGTCGATCTTCACGGTGCTGACCTCGCCCTCCGAGACGCCCGGCACCGCCAACATCGACTTCGTGATCTTCTCCGACCGCTGGCTGGTGGCGGAAAACACCTTCCGGCCGCCGTGGTACCACCTCAACGTGATGAGCGAGTTCATGGGGCTGGTCTACGGGGTCTACGACGCCAAGACCGGCGGCGGCTTCCGGCCGGGCGGCGCCTCGCTGCACAACACGCTCCTGCCGCACGGGCCTGACGTCGACGCCTTCGAGAAGGCCTCGAACGTCGAGCTGAAGCCCCACAAGCTCGAGGGCACGCTGGCCTTCATGTTCGAGACCCGCTTTCCCCAGAAGGTCAGCCGCTTCGCCGCCGAGACCCCGGCACTCCAGGCGGAGTACGGCGCCTACGGCCGCAAGCTGGACAAGCATTTCGACCCGACCCGGCCGGAGCCGCGCTGATGCCGACCTCTCACGCGACGGATCTCGACCACACCCACGATCCGGCCGTCCGCTGCGGCGTGCCGGGGGCCGACGGGCATCCGGACTTCCCGATCCAGAACCTGCCGCTCGGGGTGTTCTCGCCCGCCGACGGGGCGAAGCGGCCCGGCGTCGCGATCGGCGACCAGATCCTCGATCTCGCGGCGGCGCGGGCGGCGGGCCTTCTCACCGGCGAGGCCGCCCGGGCGGTCGCGGCGGCGGAATCCGGCGACCTCGCCGGGATGCTCGCCCTCGGCGCCGGCCCGCGCCGGGCCCTGCGCCACCGGCTCTTCGCGCTCCTGCGGGCGGAGAGCCCGGACCGCGACCGGGTGCCGCCGCTGCTGCACGAGGCCGGCGCCTGCACCCTGCACCTGCCGGCGCGGATCGGCGACTACACCGACTTCTTCGTCGGCATCCACCACGCCATGAACACCGGCCGCCAGTTCCGGCCCGACCAGCCCCTGCTGCCGAACTACAAGCACCTGCCGGTCGGCTATCACGGCCGCGCCTCGTCGATCCGCCCCTCCGGGGTGCCCGTGCGCCGGCCGCGCGGGCAGGCGAAACCCCCGCATCTCGACGCGCCGGTCTTCGGCCCCTCGCGCCGGCTCGACTACGAGCTGGAGCTCGGAGTGTGGATCGGGCCCGGCAACGCGCTCGGCACGCCGGTGCCGGTGGCGGAGGCCGCCGATCAGGTCGCGGGCTTCTGCCTGCTCAACGACTGGTCGGCGCGCGACATCCAGGGCTGGGAGTACCAGCCCCTCGGGCCGTTCCTGGCGAAAAGCTTCGCCACGACGATCTCGCCCTGGATCGTGACGCCCGAGGCGCTGGCGCCGTTCCGCATCCCCCAGGCCCCGCGGCCGGACGGCGATCCGACCCCCCTGCCCCATCTCCTCGACCCCGCCGACCAGGCCGGCGGCGCGCTCGACCTCGACCTCGAGATCCTGCTCTCGACCATCGCCTCCCGCGAGGCCGGACGGCCGCCCCACCGGATCGCGCGCTCCAACGCGCGCCACATGTACTGGACCGTGGCGCAGATGGTGGCCCACCACACCAGCGGCGGCTGCAACCTGCGCCCGGGCGACCTTCTCGGCACCGGCACCCTGTCGGGCCCGGAGCCGGAGGCCTGCGGCAGCCTGCTCGAGACCACCGAGGGCGGCAAGGCGCCGCTTCGCCTCGCGAACGGCGAGGAGCGCCGCTTCCTGGAGGACGGCGACGAGGTGATCCTGACGGCCCACGGCCGGCGCGACGGCTTCGCGCCGATCGGCTTCGGCCCCTGCCGGGCGGTGGTGCTGCCCGCCCCATGACCGCGGGAGCGATGACCACGGGACCCGGCCCGATATGGCACCGCGTGGCGGATCTCTCCGACTTCGCGGATCGTCCGGTGCTCGCCCGCGCGGCCGGGGGCGTCGCCCTCGCGCTCTACCGCCTCGACGGCGCGGTCCACGCCACGCAGGCGCTCTGCACCCATGCGGGCGTCTCCCTCGCCGACGGCGAGGTGGTGGAGGGCTATATCGAGTGCCCGGCCCATTACGGCCTGTTCGAGATCGCCACCGGCCGGGCGCAGGGCGGCCCGGTCTGCCGCGACCTCGCGACCTATCCGGTCCGGGTCGAGGGGACGGAGGTCTGGGTCGAGGTCGCGCCGGAACGCTCCTGACCGGACACGCGACCTCTCGCCCGCCACCCCGGACGCGCCGCGCCCGCTTCGCCGGGACGCGAGCCCGGGCCTACCGGTCCCCCGCCAGCCCCTGCCCGCTCGCCG
>NZ_JTHF01000243.1 GCF_001043895.1 Methylobacterium indicum | reverse complement strand
GCAACGCCGCGTCGCCCGCCGCATCGTCGGCGCCGTTATGGCCGTAGCAGCCCGAGCCCTCGACGTGGATGCAGCGCACCTGTGCCTCGGGCAGCGCCAGCATCTCGGCCAGCGCCTTGCGCAGGGGGAACATCCCTTGCGCGTGCGACCAGACGGTGAGGCGGGTGCCGTCGAACTCCGCCACCGCGCAGGACGGGCCGATCGAGCCGTGCATCTGGTAACGTCGGCGGTATCGCGCGGTGATCGTGCGCCCCGCCGGCACCGGCGTGCCGGCGCCGGCCTCGTGGATGATCGTGCGCTTGGCCTCCCGCCCCGCGAGGTCGGCAAACAGCGCGTCGGGCTCCGGCACCGGGGTGCCGCCCTGCCAGACGGCGTGCGCCGCGAGCGCCCGCATCGCGGTCACGGCCGCGTATTCCCGCTCGGCCAGCACCGCCAGAAAGTCGCCGTCGCGGTGGACCCGGATCACCCCGGGCCGGGCCTCTACCGAATCGGCGTCGAGCGCGACGAGGCGGGCGCCCGGGCGGGGCGGCCGCAGGATCCGGGCATGCACCATGCCGGGCGCGCGGATGTCCTGGACGTAGGCCGGTCCGCCCGCGACCTTGGCGGGGATGTCGACCCGGGGCAGCGGCCGGCCGACGACCGTATGGGCCGCAGGCACGCGCAACGCCATCGCCTCGGGCACCGGCGCGTCGAGATCGACCTCGGCGGCCAGCTCGCTGAAGCGCAGCCGGCGCCCGTCCGGCGCCGCCACCATCCCGTCCGCCACGCTCAAGGATTCCGCCGGCAGGCCCAGTCGGAACGTGGCCGCCTGAACGAGGAGCGCCCGCGCGGCGGCGGCGGCG
This sequence comes from Methylobacterium indicum, assembly GCF_001043895.1. GTDB lineage: Bacteria > Pseudomonadota > Alphaproteobacteria > Rhizobiales > Beijerinckiaceae > Methylobacterium > Methylobacterium indicum. Next base: position 30,389 of record NZ_JTHF01000243.1, on the reverse strand, counting down.
AGCCGGATCGCGGTCGCGGAATCCTGCATCGAGTGGCTGCCGGCGGTGTAGCCCTCGTCCGGGGTCAGCTCGGTGTCGGCGGTGACGAGGCGGAGGGCCGCCGGATCGAGCCCGAGTTCCTCCGCGGCGACCTGAATCAGCGCCGTCTTGATCCCCTGGCCGAGCTCGGCCTTGCCGGTGAGCACCGTGACGCTGCCATCCGGGTCGAGGCGGATCCAGGCGTCGATCCGCGGCGCCTCGGACAGGCTGCCGGGCAGCGCCGCCCGGGCCGGGCCGACCCCGACGAGGAGCGCGCCGCCGACGAGCAGCGCCCGGCGGGTGAGCGCGGTCACGACCCGCCTCCCGCGGCCGGGCCGGGTTCCCCGGCGGCCCGCCGCACCGCGGCGAGGATCCGCATATGGGTCCCGCAGCGGCACAGGTTGAGCCGCAGGGCTGCCCGGATCTCGTCCTCGCTCGGATGCGGGTTCGCCCGCAGCAGGGCGTGGGCCCGCATCACCATGCCGGCGATGCAGTAGCCGCATTGCGCCGCGTTCTCGGCGATGAAGGCGGCCTGGAGCGGCCCCGGCGCCTCCGGCGAGCCCAGGCCCTCGACGGTGGTGACCGGGCGCCCCTCCAGCACGCCGATCGGGGTGAGGCAGGAGAGGACCGCCCGGCCCTCGACCTCCACCGTGCAGGCGCCGCACTGGCCGAGCCCGCAGCCGAACTTGGCGCCGTTGAGCCCCAGCTCGTCGCGCAGGACGTAGAGCAGCGGGGTGTCGGGCTCGGCCGCGACCGTCCGGGCCCGGCCGTTCACCGTCAGGGTCGGCATCGGCGGTATCTCCTCACGGCGTCGCCTCCGCTCTGGCGCCCGGCTTGCGGACTTCCGGCCGGGCCGTCTCACGCATCAGCCGCCGCACCGTCCCGTCGAGGTCGGGCCACGGCCCGTCCGGGCTGAAGCGGGCCCGCAGGTAGGCGGCGAGGTCGGTCATCTGGGCCGGCGTCAGCATCGTCCCGTAGGCCGGCATGATCGGCCCCGGCGCATGCTCTCGCGGTGAAATTCCATCGCGCAGGGTCAGGATCAGGTTGCGCGGGTCGGGCGCCCGCAGAGTCGTGCGGTGACCGAGAGAGGGGGAGGTGTAGGGCACGCCGCCGGCCGCACCGCCGCCGCTCTCGTGGCAGGTCGCGCAGGCGCCCGCATAGGTCGCGGCCCCGCGGGCCAGCGCCGGATCGTTCTCCGGGACCGCTTGGTCGACCGGGCCGGTGCGGCTGCCGGCGGGGCCCGGGCCGTAGAGCGTCGCCGCATAGGCGGCGAGCGCCCGGATCTCGCCTGCCGGCACGGTGCGGTGCGCCTCGACCACCGGCCGCATCGGCCCGCCGGCACCGCCGTGCTGCGGGTCCCACTCGGCGAGGTAGCGGGCGAGATCGTCCTCGCTCCAGGCGAGGGGCGAGGGCGACGAGCGGTCCAGCGGCGGGACCCACCAGCCGTCGGCCTCGCCGCCCGCATAGGCCTTGGAGCGGATCTCGGCGCCCAGGAGGTTGCGCGGGGTGTGGCAGGCGCCGCAATGACTCAGCGCCTCGGCGAGGTAGGCGCCGCGGTTCCAGTCCGGCGAGCGGCGAGGGTCGGCCGGACTCGCCGGGGCGCGGGCGAAGAGCAGCTTCCAGCCGGCGATCAGCGGGCGCCAGGAGAGCGGCGCGGGCAGGGCGTTCGGGGTCGCGGCCTGCCGCACCGGCTCCCGGGTCATCGTGAAGGCGTAGAGGGCGGCGATGTCGGCATCGGTCAGGCCGGCATAGTGGGTGTAGGGGAAGGCCGGGTAGAGATGGCGCCCCTCGCGGTCGACCCCCTCGCGCATCGCCCGGGCGAAGGCGGCGAGCGTGTAGCGGCCGAGCCCGGTCTCGGGATCGGGGGTGATGTTGGTCGAATAGATCGTGCCGAACGGCGTCGCGACCCCGCGGCCGCCCGCGTAGGGACGCCCGCCCTCCGTCGTGTGGCAGGATGCGCAATAGCCCAGCGCGGCGAGGACCGCGCCCCGGCGCACCGGTTCGGCCGCGACCTCGTCCGGGGCGGGGCCGCCCGGCGCGATGGGCGAGCGCCACGCGGCGATCCCGAAGCCCGCGACGGCGGCGAGGACCGCCCCTCCCAGCCAGACGGCGATCCGGCGACGCCTCACGGCCCCTCCCGCGACAGGATTCCGATGGAGGGCGCACCCTCCGGCACGCGGGACAACCGGGGCCTCCCGTCGAGGTTCCGCGACAGGCCCGCCCGCGCCGCGGCGGCGGTGACGCGGGCGGAATGAGCGCCGGGGTGAACCGCACGGTCTGCCGCAAGGTCTTGCCGCAATCCTGCGAAACAATGCTATCGTCCGGGCTGTTGCGGCGGTCCCCGTGAGGCTCGGCCGTCATGGACCGGCGGCGGAGCCGCGCCGCGGTCCCGTCGTGCGGACGATCCCTCGCCCGCCCGGCCTGCCGGTCCCGATCTTGCCGATCCCGCGGGGCCGACGGGCGATTCTCTCCGGGGTCGTGTCCGGATGCGGCGTCCCCGCACGAGGCCGACGCCGTACGGCTCGGCAGCATTTCATGGCCCAGCAGAATCTCATGGCCCGTCAGAATTTCATGGCCCAGCAGAGTTTCCAGGCCCGCCCCGGGCCACCGCGGATGAGCGAGGACGACGCGGCCTGCCGCGCCTGCTGCGGCCAGATGCGCGCGCATTGGCAGGAGCGGCCCCATGCCCGCCTGATGGTCGTGGCCTCGACGCCGGTGGTCGAAGCCTTCGGCGGCGGTGTCGAGACCCGCTACCTCTGCCTCGATTGCGGGCATACCCTGCTGCATTCGACCGGCCGCTTCGGCCAGGGCTGGCATTGAATCGAAGGCTGGTATGGGGCGGCCTCCGACCTCGGCTCGCGCCGTGGGGCGGGCCCGCGTACCGGCGATGCCGATGATCGTCGCCACGTCCGAGCGGCCCGACCTCGCCGCCGTCACCGCGCGCTGGCGCTGGGAGGCCTTTGCGCGGGGCCAGGGCCGCAGCCTGTCCGAGGTCGCCGCCGCCGAGGCCGCGACCGCTGCCGGACCGGGCCCGATGCCCCGCACGCTGGTCCTGCTCGCCGGCGGCGAGCCCGTCGGCATGGCGAGCCTGGTCGCCCACGACCTCGACCCGCGGCCCGACCTCACCCCCTGGCTCGCCGGCGTCTACGTTCCGCCCCACGCTCGCGGCCGCGGCCACGCCGTCCGGCTCGTCGCCGCGATCGAGGTCGAGGCGGCGGCGTCGGGTGTCGCGACGCTGTGGCTCTACACCCGCACCGCCGAGCCGCTCTATGCTCGGATCGGATGGCGGACGGTCGAGCGGTTCGCGTACCGGGACAAGCCCTACGCGCTGATGCGGCGCGACCTCCCGTGAGGGGCATCCGGTTCCGGCCGCGTGGCCGGGGCTGACGGCCGCCGGCCCTCGACAGGCGGCGTACCCATCCCGCATGGCCATTCCGCTTCCCATCTGCAGGGCGCGACGCCCTCACGACCTCACCCGAGACCGCACCTCATGACCGACGCCCCCGGCCGCCCGACGCCGATCCCGCTCACGATCCTCACCGGCTTCCTCGGCGCCGGGAAGACCACCCTGCTCAACCGGCTGCTGCGGGCGCCGGAACTCGCCGACACCGTGGTCATCGTCAACGAGTTCGGCGAGGTCGGGCTCGACCACCTGCTGATCGAGACGGTGGACGAGGGGATGATCCTGCTCGGCGCGGGCTGCCTGTGCTGCACCGTGCGGGGCGACCTGATCGCGACCCTCGAGGATCTGCTGCGCAAGCGCGACAACGGCCGGATCCAGCCGTTCCGCCGGGTGGTGATCGAGACCACCGGCCTCGCCGACCCGGCGCCGATCCTGCACGCGATCCTCTACCACCCCTACGTGGCGATGCGGTACGCGCTCCAGGGCGTGGTCACGGTGGTGGACGCGGTCAACGGTCCCGGCACGCTCGATGCCCACCCGGAGGCCCTGCGCCAGGTCGCGGTCGCGGACCGGCTGGTGCTGACGAAGGCCGACCTTCCGGGCGCGGAGGCCGCGGCCCTGCGCGCGCGCCTGTCGGCGATCAATCCGGCTGCGCCGATCCTGGCGCCGGACGCGCCGGCGGACGACTTCCTGGGCGGCCTGTTCGACCTCGACGGCAAGGTCGCCGACGTGCGGGCGTGGCTCGGCGCCGAGGCGCAGGATCACCACCATCATCATCACGGCCACCACCACCACGACGTCAACCGGCACGACGCGGCGATCCGGGCCTTCCACCTGGTGAGCGACGCGCCGGTGCCGCGGGGCACCTTCGAGATGTTCCTCGACCTGCTGCGCTCCGCCCACGGGCCGAAGCTCCTGCGGCTCAAGGGGCTGGTGGCGCTCGCCGACGATCCGGGGCGGCCGGTGGTGGTGCACGGGGTGCAGCACGTCGTCCACACCCCGGCGGTGCTGCCGGCCTGGCCGGACGACGACACCCGCTCGCGGCTGGTGCTGATCGTGCGCGACCTCGATCCGGCCTTCGTGCGCCGGCTCTGGGACGCCTTCCTGGGCCGGCCGGCGGTGGATGCGCCGGACGCCGCGGCGCTGACCGACAACCCGCTGGCGATCCCGGGGGGTTGAGCCCCGCGTCTCCGGCACGGGTCTTGAAGCGCTCCGCCCGGCACGGCCGCAGGGGCAGCGCCCGCGTCCCGTTTCGGGACGGATGATCCGGAACGAGGCTGCGATGAGCACTCCCTTCACGCTGATCCAGGGCGGGCTGACCCAGGGCGCGCTGACCCAGGGTGCGCTGACCCAGGGTGCGCCTGCGGCCGGTGCGGTGAGCCTGCGGGCGGAACTGCGCCATCCCGCCTCGCTGCGGGAGCCGGAGGTGGAGGCCTGGCGCAGCCTGATGGCGCGGGCGCTCGATCCGAGCGTCTACGCCGATCCCGACTTCGCCCTGACGATGGCCCAGCACCTCGCCGACGGGCAGACCCTCGCGGTGCTGCTGGTCTGGCAGGACGGGGCGCGGGCCCCGATCCTGCGCGGGGCATTGCCGCTTCGTCTGCCGGCGCACCAGGCCATGGCCGGACGGGCCCGGCTCTGGCGCCTGCCGCTCGCCGGCAGCGCCGAAGCGGCGATCGATGCCGGATACGCCAATTTCGTCCTGCGCGCCGCCCTCGACCACCTGCGCGGCTCGCCGCTCCATCTCGTCGACCTGCTGTGGCCGGACCTGCGGCCCGATTCGACCCTGGCGGTCGCGCTGGGCGAGGCGGCGGGCGGCACCGGGCGGCGTCTCACGCTCGCCGAGCAGGCCGCGCCGCGCGCGGCCGTGCCGGCGCCCCTGACCCTGCCGGCGGGCCGGACCTCCCTGGAGCGGGTGCGCGATCCGGCGCGGCTGCGCGACGCGGTCGAGCATTTCCTGGTCCTCGACGCGCGGCGCGGCGCGGACAGCCTCCTTGCCGACCCGGCGACCGCCACGGCCTTCCGGGTGGTGACGCGGCGCTTCGCCCATCGGCGGCAGGCCTGCGTCGATCTCGTGCGGCGCGACGGCGAGGTGGTGGCGGCCGCCATCCACCTCGCGACCGGACGGCACGACACGATCTGGCGCCAGGCCGGCCTGTGCCTCGCTCAGGCGCCGGTCTCGGCCGCCGAGCCCGCCCGTATCGAGGCGGTGGTGACGGTGGAGCGGGCCGGGACCGTCCGGGCGCCGCGGCAGCGGACGGACCTGCGGCGGCTCTTGCGCCTGCGCGCCTGACGCGAGGCCTTGCCGCTACTCGTCCTCGCCGAACCGGTTGGCGAGGAGGGCGGTGATTGCCTCCATGCAGGAATCCTGGTCGGGGCCGAGGGCCGTGACACGGATGCTGGTGCCCTGGGCGGCGCCGAGGGTCAGAAGGCCCATGATCGAGCGCCCGCCCACGGTCTCGCCGCCCCGGCTCACCGTCACGTCCGAGCCGAATTTTTCCACCGTCTGGACGAACTTGGCGGAGGCCCGGGCGTGCAGGCCGCGCCGGTTGATGATCGGAAGGTCGCGGGCGCTGGCGCCCTCGGGGATCGGCGGCAGCTCGCCGTCCTCGTCGTTCGTGTCGGCAAAGGGCGTCATCGGTCGGGGGTACCTGCTCGGAACCGGTGGGACCGGCTCAAAAGGCCCGTCGTCCGGCTCTCGCACGTCTCGAGGAAGTCGGTTCCGCCAGGGTAACGGGGCCGGCGCAGAAAGCTAGAGCGCGGGATCGGGACGGCGAGGGCCCGGGATCGACCGAGGGTCGGAGGCGGAGCCGAGGCGGCGACCGATGCTGCTATTTCCGGCTCGGGCGGAGCGGCCCGTAGAAGCCGCTCCATTCCATGCCCAGGGCCCGGGCGCGCTCAGCCAGCACGCCGGGCACCGACAGCAGGCTCGCGACCGGAGAGGCCAGGATGCCCGGCTCGTTGAGGAGGCGTCCGACCTGCCGTCCCCGCCACCACAGCAGCCCGTACAGCAGGACGAGCATCAGGAGCAGGCCCCAGGTCACGAGGCTCTGGCCGAAGAGATAGAGTCCGTAGGGCGGCGACAGGGCCGTCCCGAGCCGGGACAGACCGACGCCGACGACCGGCAGCAGGATCAGGAAGCCCAGGAGTTCCAGCGGCAGCCGGCGAAAGACCCGCAGGGCGGCGTTCAAATCCTCGACCGGCACGGCGTCGAGCGACAGCCGGTCGTCGTTGATGGTCTGAGTCACGGAGCCTCCCGGCATCGGCGCCGCCTGTCACGAGGGCGACCGTGCCGTTCTAGAGCGCTTCACGATCGCGTTGCAATCGCGAAGCTCTCTAAGTCTTTGTTTTGCCGCATTTTCTTCGACGAACCGGCATCCACTTCGTCGGAAATGCTCTAGGATGCCAGGCCCGCGTGGGCCACCCTGCTCCGGCCTGTTGCGGCCGGCCTCGGGTCGATCCCGTCGATGGGTCCCCGGCGGACTCTACTTGCCGGCGAGCACCCGCGAGGCGACGTTGATGTACTTGCGCCCCGCTTCCTGGGCGTGGAGCACCGCCTCGCCGAGGCTCTCCTCGTCGCGGACGCTGGCGAGCTTGATCAGCATCGGCAGGTTGATGCCGGCGACCACCTCGACCGAGCCGCCGTTCATGCAGGAGAGGGCGAGGTTCGAGGGCGTGCCCCCGAACATGTCTGTCAGCACGACCACGCCCTCGCCGGAATTCACCCGGCACACCGCCGACATGATGTCCTTGCGACGGACCTCCATGTCGTCCTCGGGGCCGATGGTGATCGTCTCGAGCTGCTCTTGCGGCCCGACGACGTGCTCCAGCGCGGCTTTGAATTCCGTCGCGAGCAGGCCGTGGGTGACGAGCACCATTCCAATCATCGACACGAGTTCCGACGCCCCGTTGGAGCCGAGCCGCCATTTTGTGCAGCGCAAAGGCGAGCGCAAGAGCAATGCGGCGAAATCCGCATCAATCGGTCATCATCATGACACGGAGGCGGCGCCAATGCCACAACACCGTTTCGGCGCGGCCGGGGCCTCGCGACAGGACCATCCTGGGGAGCCGGACCCCGCGGAGAAGGACCGTCTCCGTTCCCTCCTCGGGCATCCGCGGCGCGGCATCCTCGAGGTCGACGACGAGGCGCAGGATCGCCGAAGGCACCGTCGCGTCAACAGCTTGCAGGCCGAGACCGCGAACCTCGACGAGCCCGGCGAGCACCGGGTGCGGGCGCGCCACGACCCGCCCGTGACGCTGGGTTAGAACGACCCGGTCGTCGCCCACCAGCGCAGCGAACGTCCCATACCTGGCGCCGAGGCCGAGAAGGTCACGGGCCAGGGTCGATTTGCCGCTCCCCGCCGCCCCGCGCACCAGGATCCCGGCCTCGCCGACGACGACGCAGCTCGCGTGCACGGTGCCGGTGGCCGCCTCCCCCCCGGTCACCGGCTCTGGGCCGGGATGCGGACGATGAAGCGGGCACCGAGCAGCGCCGGCTCGCCGTCCTCCCCGGCGGGGCCGAGCCGGTTCTCGGCCCGGATCGTGCCCCGGTGGGCCTGGACGATCTGGCGCGAGATCGAGAGGCCGAGCCCCGAATTCTGACCAAAGCCCTGCTCCGGCCGGTCGGTGTAGAAGCGCTCGAAGATCCGCTCCAGGGCGTGCGGCGGGATGCCGGGGCCGTCATCCTCCACGGTCAGCTCGACCGCGTTGCGGCGACGCCGCAGGGCCACCCGGACGCTGGCGCCCTTGGGCGAGAACGAGCGGGCGTTGTCGAGGAGGTTGTTGACCACCTGGCCGAGCCGGCTGTCGTGGCCGAGGATCGCGAACGGGTCCTCGACATTGGCCGGAGCCGGCTCGACCGCGAGGTCGATCGCCGCGTCGCCCCGGCGCCGGCGCTCGTTGGCGACCGACACCACCGTGGTGATGAGCTTCCTCAGATCGACCCGGCCGGCCTCGGCCCGGGCGAGCTCGGCGTCGAGGCGCGACGCGTCGGCGATGTCGCTGATCAGCCGGTCGAGGCGCTTCACGTCGTGCTGGATGACCTGCATCAGCCGGCCGCGCGATTCGTCGGTCTTGGCGAGCGGCAGGGTCTCGACGGCGCTGCGCAGCGAGGTCAGCGGGTTCTTCAGCTCGTGCGAGACGTCGGCCGCGAAGTTCTCGATCGCGTCGAGGCGGCGGTAGAGCGCCTGGGTCATGTCCCGCAGCGCCCCCGAGAGGTGGCCGATCTCGTCGGTGCGCCGGGTGAAGTCGGGGATCTCCTGGCGCGACTTGATGCCGGTGCGCACCCGCTCGGCGGCCTCCGCCAGACGCCCGACCGGGCCGACGATCTGGCCGGCGACCAGCATCGAGAGCACCACCATGACGAGGGCCGCGATGATGAAGACCTGCAGCAGCGAGAAGCGTTCGGCGGCGATGATCTTGTCGATGTCGCCTTCCTGCGTCGAGAGCAGCAGGGCGCCCCGGACGGTGCGGCCGCGCTGGATCGGCACCGCCACCGACACGATCGTCTCGCCCGGGCCGTTGCGGCGCACCAGCGTGCCGCGGGCCCCCGTGAGCGCCCGCTGCACCTCCGGCAGGGTGCGCCCGTCCGCCGGGCCCGGCTCGTCGGCCGCCGAGGAGCGGCCGAACCACGGCACGTAGCCGCGCACGGCGTTCCAGGCCTGCTCGACGAAGCTCGACCGGTCCTTGCGCAGCGGCGGCGGGTCGCGGCTGAGGTCGCCCCGGATGTAGAGGCCGCGGGAATCGATCAGCATCGTGCCGTCGCGGTCGTAGACCCGGGCGCGGGTGCCGGTCGGGGTGATCAGGCGGCGCAGGAGCGGCGCCACCCGCTCCGGGTTGAGGGAGAATTCGAGACCCGAGGGCGCCTCGTCGGCGAAGGACCCGCCCTCGCCGGCCTGGAGCTGGAGCAGGCGGTCGGGATCGATGGTGATCGCGTCGGTGTCGACGGTGGCCGAGGCCGCGATGGCCCCCGCGATGATGTCGCCTTGCGTCAAGAGGCTCTGTACCCGGGCCTCGATCAGGCCCTGGCGGAACTGGTTGAGGTAGAGGAAGCCGATGAGCAGCGCGATCAGCCCGGCGAGGTTCAGGACCACGATGCGCCGGGTCAGGCTCGAGGCGAAGCGCTGCGCCACCCAGCGCCGGACCGAGCGCCAGCCGAACGGCTCGCGCGCGGCTTCGGCATCCGGATCGATCTCGCCGGAGGTCCTGAGATCCGCCGTCTTCTCTTGAACCCGGGCGCGGCCCGGGCTGCGCAGGAGGCGGCCCGTGCCCTGGAGGAGGCGGCCGGGGCCGCCCAGGAGGCGGCGCATGGCGCCGGAAGGCGAGCCCTCGCTCACGCGATCGTCACTCTGGCGGTCAAGTCGCTCACATTTCCTTGAAGCGGTAGCCGACGCCGTACAGCGTCTCGATCATGTCGAAGCTGTTGTCGGTGACCTTGAACTTCTTGCGCAGCCGCTTGATGTGGCTGTCGATGGTGCGGTCGTCGACATAGACCTGGTCGTCGTAGGCCGCGTCCATCAAGGCGTTGCGGCTCTTCACGACGCCGGGGCGCTGGGCGAGCGCCTGCAGGATCAGGAACTCGGTGACGGTCAGCGTCACCGGCTCGCCCTTCCAGGTGCAGGTGTGGCGCTCCGGATCCATCATCAGCTGGCCGCGCTCCAGCGAGCGGGCGGCGGCGGCCTCCGCCTCCCGGGCCGAGGCGCCGGGCCCCGCCTCCTTGGCGGCGAAGCGGCGCAGCACCGCCTTGACCCGCTCGACCAGCAGGCGCTGCGAGAACGGCTTCCGGATGAAGTCGTCGGCGCCCATCTTGAGGCCGAACAGCTCGTCGATCTCCTCGTCCTTCGAGGTCAGGAAGATCACCGGCAGGTCGGATTTCTGGCGCAGGCGGCGCAGGAGCTCCATCCCGTCCATGCGCGGCATCTTGATGTCGAAGATCGCGAGGTCGGGCGGCGAGTGCTTCAGGCCGTCGAGGGCCGACGCACCGTCCGTGTAGGTCTGGATCCGGTAGCCTTCGGTCTCCAGCGCGATCGACACGGAGGTCAGGATGTTGCGGTCGTCATCGACGAGGGCGATGGTCGGCATGGGCATTCCCTGGGGGCAAGCGTCGTCCGCAAGAACACGATGGCCCTGCTGAACGACGCCCGACTGAAAACCGTTTCGGGCTCGGCGGACCTCGATCCGGTCGATCTCGGGTGGCACGACCTCCCGACCAGTCCCGCTCTCGCCGAAAAGACTGGACAGTGGCTGTCGCGCCACGATTCCGACACCCTTAAGGCCATCCCGCCGAAAAAGCGAGCATCCGCGTCGCGCACGCCGCGCGTGCGGTGAATCCCGGGGGAGGAGGCCGCCGTCTCGCGCGACCGGTCCCGGGACCGATGCCGCGGCGTCGCGCGGCCTGGACGGGCCCGCGGGACCTCGCCAAGGTGGGGTGCGGGACGATCGCCGAGGGGGGTTAGACCATGGCGGATGGAGACAGGAAGCAGGCCGCGCCGCTGCCGGCCGCCGAGGCGCCCTTCGACGCGATCGGGCTCGCCCGCTCGCTCCTGCGCCGGACCCGCTCGGCCGCCCTCGCCACGCTGGAGCGGGACGGGGCCGCGCCCTTCGCCTCCCTGGTCACCGTCGCGACCGATCTCGACGGCACGCCGCTCCTTCTGCTCTCGCGCCTCTCGGCCCACACCCTCAACCTCGAGGTCGATCCGCGCTGCTCGCTGCTCCTCTCCCAGGGCGGCAAGGGCGACCCGCTGGCCCATCCGCGCCTGACCGTGACCGGCATCGCGGAACGCAGCGACGAGCCCCGGATACGGGCGCGCTTCCTCGCCCGCCACCCGAAGGCCGCGCTCTACGCCGACTTCCCGGACTTCGCGTTCTTCCGTCTCGTCGCCCGGGCCGGCCACCTCAACGGGGGCTTCGCCCGGGCGGCGACGCTCACCGGGGCGGAACTCCTCACCGATCTTTCCGGCCACGACACCCTCGCGGAATCCGAGCCCGGCGCGGTCGCCCACATGAACGAGGATCACCTCGACGCCATCGCCCTCTACGCCACGCGGCTCGCCGGCGAGGAGCCGGGACCCTGGCGCCTGACCGGGATCGACCCGGACGGGCTCGACCTCGTCGCCGGCGAGCGCACCGCCCGGATCCTCTTCCCGGAGCGGCTGGCGGGTCCGGCCGCCCTGCGCCCGACCCTGGTGGCGATGGCCGCCCAGGCCCGCGCGCTCCCCGGGACCTGACATAAAGTCGAGCTTGTCACCGTTGGATACCGTGAATTCGATTGAACCGCGAAGTTTCGCCGCCTACTACAGCTGCCCACCGAGGCCGTCGGAGAACGGTCGCGGCCCGTCGCGCTGGACCGGCTTGCAAGTACAAGCACGGTCGTCGCGCCGGACTTGAACAGTCATTCGGCCCGATTCGGACCGGCAGCCATCCGGCTTTGCCCGGGTCGGCGCCAGGAGGATCGGGCGTGAACGACATCGGCGTATTCAACGAGGCGTTCGGCGCCGACAAGATCGGCTTCCGCAACCTCAAGCGCGTCAACTGGAACCTGGAGGCCCCGAGCCTCTACGAGCACGCCCTCCAGCGGGGCGAGGCCCAGCTCGCCGCCGGCGGCGCCCTGGTCGCCGAGACCGGCATCCACACCGGCCGCTCGCCCAAGGACAAGTTCGTCGTCCGCGATGCCGACACCGAGAACGAGGTGTGGTGGGAGAACAACGGCGGCATCACCCGCCCGCAATTCGAGACCCTGCTCGAGGATTTCCTGGCCCATGCCGAGGGGCGTGAGCTGTTCGCCCAGGACCTGTTCGGCGGCGCCGAGGTCGGCCACCGGGTCCGCGCCCGCGTCTTCACCGAGTATGCCTGGCACTCGCTGTTCATCCGCAACCTGCTGATCCGCCCCGAGCGTGAGGCGCTGGCCGGTTTCGAGCCCGAGCTGACCATCATCGACCTGCCGAGCTTCCGCGCCGACCCGGCCCGGCACGGCTGCCGCACCGAGACGGTCATCGCCGTCGACTTCTCGCGCAAGATCGTGCTGATCGGCGGCACCTCCTACGCCGGCGAGATGAAGAAGTCGGTCTTCACCTACCTGAACTATGCGCTCCCCCGCGCGGGCGTGATGCCGATGCACTGCTCGGCCAACGTCGGCAGCGAGGGCGACTCGGCGCTGTTCTTCGGCCTGTCGGGCACCGGCAAGACCACCCTGTCCTCCGACCCCAACCGGGTGCTGCTCGGCGACGACGAGCACGGCTGGAGCCCGAAGGGCATCTTCAACTTCGAGGGCGGCTGCTACGCCAAGACGATCCGTCTGTCGAAGGAGGCCGAGCCCGAGATCTACTCCACCACCGAGCGCTTCGGCACCGTGATGGAGAACGTCGTCATCGATCCGATCACCCGCCTGCCGGACTTCGACGACGCCTCGCGCACCGAGAACACCCGCTGCGCCTACCCGCTGCCCTTCATCAGCAATTCGAGCACCACGGGCCAGGCCGGGCACCCGAAGAACATCGTCATGCTGACCTGCGACGCCTTCGGGGTGCTGCCCCCGATCGCCAAGCTGACCGGCGCCGAGGCGATGTACCACTTCCTGTCGGGCTACACCGCCAAGGTGGCCGGCACCGAGAAGGGGCTGAAGGGCCCGGAGGCGACCTTCTCGACCTGCTTCGGCGCGCCGTTCATGCCGCGTCACCCGTCGGTCTACGGCAACCTGCTGCGCGACCTGATCGCCCGCCACCACGTCGATTGCTGGCTCGTCAACACCGGCTGGACCGGCGGCGGCGTCGGCACCGGCCGTCGCATGCCGATCCGCGTCACCCGCCGCCTGCTGACCGCGGCGTTGGACGGCTCGCTCGCCAAGGCGGATTTCCGCCGCGACCCGTATTTCGGCTTCGCGGTCCCGACCTCGGTGCCGGGCGTCGAGCCGCACATCCTGTATCCGGTCAAGACCTGGCAGGACAAGGCGGCGTTCGCCGAGACCGCCAAGAGCCTGGTCGAGATGTTCCGCAACAACTTCAAGCGCTTCGAGGCCCATGTCGACGCCGACGTGCGCGCCGCCGAGCCGACCATGTCGATCGCGGCCTGATTTCAGGCTTTGACCGTCAGAGGGCCCTTCTCCCCGGAGAGGGGCCCTTTTTCGTTGTAGGGTCCTGCCTCAAGAATCGGGCGAAGAACCAAGGGAGGAGCGGCCGATGATGGTGCTCGTCGTCGGTGCCGGCGTGGTCGGCCTCGCGATCGGTCGGGAACTGGCTTTGCGTGGCCACGAGGTGATCGTGGCGGAGGCGGAGGGCGGCATCGGGACCGGCGTGTCCTCGCGCAATTCCGAGGTGATCCATGCCGGGATGTACTACCCGACCGGCTCGTCCCGGGCGCGCCACTGCGTCGAGGGGCGGCGCCGGCTCTACGCCTTTTGCGAGAGCCACGGGGTCCCGCACGCGAAGGTCGGCAAGCTGATCGTCGCGACGACGGAGCTCGAAGGCGCCAAGATCGCGGCGATCCACGCGCAAGGGGTCGAGAACGGGGTCGAGGGCCTGTCGCTCCTCGACGGCGCGGCGGCCCGGCGCCTGGAGCCGAACCTGACCTGCCACGCCGCGCTCCTCTCGACCGAGACCGGCATCGTCGACAGCCACGCCCTGATGCTGGCGCTGCAGGGCGACATCGAGGGGGCGGGCGGCGCGCTCGCCTTCAACACCCCGATCACCCGCCTCGCCCGCACGCCCGAGGGCTGGACCGCCCGCTTCGGCGAGGCCGAGGAGATCACGGTCGACGCCGTGGTCAACGCCGCGAGCTTCGGTGCGCAGGGCCTCGCCCGGGCGACCGAGGGCTACCCGGCGGCGCGCGTGCCGCGGCTCGTTCTCGCCAAGGGCAATTACTTCGGCTGCACCGGCCGGCCGGCCTTCTCGCGGCTGATCTACCCGGCCCCCGTCGAGGGGGGGCTGGGCATCCACCTCACCCTGGACCTCGCCGGGCGGATGCGCTTCGGCCCCGACGTCGAGTGGATCGACGCGCCCGACTACGAGGTCGATCCCGGCCGCGGCGGCCTGTTCTACGCCGCGATCCGCCGCTACTGGCCCGCACTCCCCGACGGCGCCCTGGTGCCGGACTATGCCGGCATCCGCCCGAAACTGTCCGGGCCGGGGGAGGGGGCCGCCGACTTCCTGATCGACGGCCCGGCCGAGCACGGCCTGCCCGGCCTCGTCCACCTCTTCGGCATCGAGAGCCCGGGGCTGACGTCGAGCCTGTCGCTGGCGCAGGACGTGGCGGACCGGCTGGAAGCGTAGACCTTAACCCGCGTTCCCATAGTGGAGCGGAATGGACGCGAACCCTCGCTGTCATCCTGGGGCTCGCCGAAGGCGAGAACCCGGGATCCATAACCGCTGACGGTACAGGATAGGACGGCAGCGTTCCGCTTCATTCTGCATCTCAGCGGTCATGGATCCCGGGTTCCGCTGCGCGGCCCCGGGATGACGCGGAGGGTGGCACGCCGTCCAGAGCACGTGATTGGCGTATCTCCCCGATCTGACGATCGATCGCCGATCCGACCACCCCCACCAAGAATCGCGTGCGTCCGGCCGCCGTCTTGGCGCGGCGGGGTGCCGCTGCTATCTCCCCTCGACCTTTTCCTTCACCGCCGTGCGCCACGCGCATCGCCGCGCCTGCGCGCCGGAGACAGCCCCACGATGACCGCGTCCCCCATCGACAACATCCGCAACTTCTCGATCGTCGCCCATATCGACCACGGCAAGTCGACGCTCGCCGACCGGCTGATCCAGATCACCGGCGCGGTCGCGGCGCGCGACATGAGCGAGCAGATGCTCGACTCGATGGACATCGAGAAGGAGCGCGGCATCACCATCAAGGCGCAGACCGTGCGCCTGGAATACCGGGCCCAGGACGGGCGCGACTACGTCCTGAACCTGATGGACACCCCCGGCCACGTCGATTTCGCCTACGAGGTGTCGCGCTCGCTCGCCGCCTGCGAGGGCTCGCTCCTCGTCGTCGACGCCTCCCAGGGCGTCGAGGCGCAGACGCTCGCCAACGTCTACCAGGCGCTCGACGCCAACCACGAGATCGTCCCGGTCCTCAACAAGATCGACCTGCCGGCGGCCGAGCCCGACCGGGTCAAGGACCAGATCGAGGAGGTGATCGGCATCGACGCCAAGGACGCGGTGCCGATCTCGGCCAAGACCGGCATCAACATCGAGGCGGTGCTGGAGGCGATCGTCACCCGCCTGCCGCCGCCGAAGGGCGACCGGAGCGCGCCGCTCAAGGCGCTGCTGGTCGATTCCTGGTACGACGTCTATCTCGGCGTCGTCGTGCTGGTGCGCATCGTCGACGGCGTGCTCAAGAAGGGCATGACGATCCGCATGATGGGCGCGGACGCGGCCTACGGCGTCGAGCGCCTCGGCGTGTTCCGGCCCAAGATGCAGGACAAGGCCGAGCTCGGCCCCGGCGAGGTCGGCTTCTTCACCGGCTCGATCAAGGAAGTGGCCGATACCCGCGTCGGCGACACCATCACCGAGGACAAGCGCCAGACCAAGGAGGCGATGCCGGGCTTCAAGCCGGTGCAGCCGGTGGTGTTCTGCGGCCTCTTCCCGGTCGATGCCGCGGACTTCGAGAACCTGCGCGGCGCGATGGGCAAGCTGCGCCTCAACGACGCTTCGTTCTCCTACGAGATGGAGACCTCCGCCGCGCTCGGCTTCGGGTTCCGCTGCGGCTTCCTCGGTCTCCTCCACCTCGAGATCATCCAGGAGCGGCTGGAGCGCGAGTTCAACCTCGACCTGATCTCGACCGCGCCGAGCGTGGTCTATCACCTCAACATGTCCGACGGGGAGCAGAAGGAGCTGCACAACCCGGCCGACATGCCCGACGTGATGAAGATCGCCTCCATCGAGGAGCCGTGGATCCGCGCCACGATCCTCACGCCGGACGAGTATCTCGGCGGCGTGCTGAAGCTCTGCCAGGACCGGCGTGGCACCCAGATCGACCTGAACTACGTCGGCAAGCGCGCCATGGTGGTGTACGATCTGCCGCTCAACGAGGTGGTGTTCGACTTCTACGACCGCCTGAAGTCGATCTCGAAGGGCTACGCCTCGTTCGACTACCACATCTCGGATTACCGCGAGGGCGATCTCGTGAAGATGTCGATCCTCGTCAATGCCGAGCCGGTCGACGCGCTCTCGATGCTCGTGCACCGCACCCGCGCCGAGCACCGCGGCCGCGCCATGTGCGAGAAGCTGAAGGACCTGATCCCCCGCCACCTGTTCCAGATCCCGGTCCAGGCGGCGATCGGCGGCAAGATCATCGCCCGCGAGACCATCCGGGCGCTGTCGAAGGACGTGACCGCCAAGTGCTACGGCGGCGACATCTCCCGCAAGCGCAAGCTCCTCGACAAGCAGAAGGAGGGCAAGAAGCGCATGCGCCAGTTCGGCAAGGTCGAGATCCCGCAGGAGGCGTTCATCGCCGCCCTGAAGATGGACAGCTGAGGCCGGCCCTCGGCCCTCCCGCCAAAGCAGGAAGGCGCGCCGCCCGGCCCGGGCGGCGCGCCTTCTTCGTTCGGCGACGGCCGATGCCGTCCCCTCCCACGTCTCTCTACATGCCCGCCTCGCCCGGCCCCGGACCGCGGCGGCGAGATTGCGGGGCGGCTCCGCCCGCGGGCCGCATCGTAGCGATCACCGGGTTCGGCTCGTGGTCCATGGCAGCGCCCGTATAGGCGTCGACGCCCATGCCGATCAGGCCGCCGGCCAGCACGTTGCCGGCGAAGCCCGCCGCACCCTTGCCGACCACCTTGGTCCGGACCGGGATCGACTGCGGATGGAAGCCGGGCTTGGTGAAGGTCGCCACGAACTCGTCCGAGCGCTCGACTTCGAGGGTGCACGGCGTCGTCGGGCAGGCGTACTTCTTGTCCGTGGTCATCGCAGCGCCCGACGGCACCGAGACGAACGAGACGGGTTCCGTTGTGCCGCGCACGATGCTGCCGCACGCGCCGACACTGGCCGCAATCAGGATCGCGGTCGAGATAGACTTGACTGACATGGATGCCCCCGCATCGCCTCGTTGGACGATGGCGATTTTTAGGCATGAACCGGAGGGTACAATCAAGCGCAGGTCTGATGTTTTCCATTATGCTCTGCAAAAGTTGTAATTTTGGCACATTCATCAATGTTCAAGCTATAACAATACTGGTCATCAAGGGCGATGATCGTTGCTGTGATGGTCGTGGGGATGGACGGTCTGCGGGAGAGCGGGCCCGATCGGCGCGCGACTGCGGCCCAGCCGGGAATCTCGCCGTTCAGTCGCAAGGTCGTGGACACAAAGGAAAGCTGTTCATCTTTCGTTGTCCCAACGACGCTGGTGGATCTCCCGATCAGATCGGATGTCTGACGCAAGGATCTCTTTAACGGTCAATGATGCTTTGTCGTGCCATGACGCAGGGCTCGCCGGGACGATGATCGGACAAGGGTGGTGGCGTCGGATCGCGTGGCGGAACGACGAAGCGGGAAACGTCGCGATCCTCGTCGCTCTCCTCGCGCCGGTGCTGTTCGGCCTCGTCGGGGTCGCGGTCGATTACGGGACCTGGGCCCTGCAGCTCGCCACGCTGCAGCGGGCCGCGGATGCCGCCGCCCTCGCGGTCGTGTCCGACATGCAGGTCTCCGGCGCCGATGCCCGGCGCATGCAGTCGCTGGCGGAGGCCTACATGAAGGGCGGCGTGACGCTGCGCTTCGGCGACGGGCCGGTCGCCGTGGCGACGAAGCCCGTGACCCGCGAACGGCCCGGCGGCCGTTTCGTCGAGGCCGGCGGCACGACCGGGCGGACGCCGACCGGCGTCACCCTGACCCTGACGCAGCGCAAGGCTGCCATCATGAGCCGGCTCGTCACGCCGCACCTCACCGACATGACGGTCACGGCGACCGCCGAGGCGGTCGGCGGCGCGCGGCTCTGCGTCGTCGGCCTCGCCCCCTCGGGCCGGCAGGGGATCCGCCTGGAGGACCAGGCGCGGATCGAGGCCGGGGATTGTGCGGTCTATTCCATGTCGTCGAGCGCCGGCAGCCTCGAGGGCGCCGACCAGAGCTTCGTGTCGGCGGCGACGACCTGTGCGGTCGGCGGCTTCATTGGGCAGGTCTTCAACTTCCGGCCCCAGCCGATCACCGGCTGCCCGACGCTGAAGGACCCGCTGGCCGCCCGGCCGCCGCCGCCGGTGGGCGCCTGCCTCGAACGGGACCTCGTGCTGCGCGACGGCTCGTTCACGCTCCGTCCGGGCACGTATTGCGGTGGGATCAGGATCGAGGAGACCGCACAGGTCAAGATGATGCCGGGCATCTACGTGATCAAGGACGGCGCCCTGGTCGTCGGGCCCGATACCGACCTGATCTTCCTCAAGACGGATTGCCTGCACCCGCCCGACAAGGCCACCAAGGACGCGTGCCACAAGGCGATGTCGATCCACATGATCGGCTCGCTCAAAGGAGAGGGTGTCGGATTCTATTTCACCGGCAACGTCCCCCGCAACAAGGCCGGCGGCCTCCAGCCGATGGTCTTCCTGCCGCGCTCGCTCGTCGAGCTGACGGCGCCGCGGACCGGGGACATGGCCGGGCTCCTGTTCTTCGAGGACCGCGGCTCGCCGGACGGGCGCAGCTTCGACATCCTGAGCGACGGGGCCCGGCGCCTCGTCGGAACGGTCTACCTGCCGCGCGGGACCTTCTCGGTCCGGGCGATGCAGGTCGTGGCCGACCAGTCCGAGTACACCGCCATCGTCGCCCACCGGATCGCGCTGAGCCGCCAGCCCCGCCTCGTCATCAACGCCCGCTACGGCGACACCGACGTGCCGGTGCCCCAGGGACTCGGCTCGCGCAGCGGCCAAGTCGGGCTTGCCCGGTAGAGTTCGGGCTTGCCCGGTAGAGTTCGGGCTTGCCCGGTAGAGTTCGGACTCGTGCGGGGGAGGCGTCGTTGCGCGGCTTGTCGCGGCTCGCTGGGCCGTGGCATGACGGGGACCCGCCCACACGCCGCCCGCGATGGCGGCCGGATCGCCGCCCGGAAGGGCGGCCAGGATGACGACCGTGTCCGTGACCAGCCTGAAGCCCCGCCCCGAGGACGTCGACGCGCTGATGCGCGAGATCGGCCGGCGCGCCCGCGCCGCCGCCCGTCGGATGGCGCTGGTCCCAGGCCCGGTGAAGGACGCGGCCCTGCGGGAGGCGGCCGCCGCCCTGCGCCGGGCCACCCCGGCCATCCTGGCGGCCAACGCGGCCGACCTCGACGAGGGCCGGGCCAAGGGCCTGACCGCCGCCTCCCTCGACCGCCTGGCGCTGAACCCCGCCCGGGTCGAGGCGATCGCGGAGGCGATCGAGAGCATCGCCGGCCTGCCCGATCCCGTCGGGCGCGCGATGGAAACCTACGCGCGGCCGAACGGCCTCAGGATCGACCGGGTGGCGACCCCGCTGGGCGTCGTCGGGGTGATCTTCGAGAGCCGCCCCAACGTCACGGCGGATGCCGGCGCGCTCTGCCTCAAGGCCGGCAACGCCGCGATCCTGCGCGCCGGCTCGGAGAGCCACCGCAGCGCCACCGCCATCGCGCAGGCGATG
The DNA here is from genome assembly GCF_001043895.1 of Methylobacterium indicum. GTDB lineage: Bacteria > Pseudomonadota > Alphaproteobacteria > Rhizobiales > Beijerinckiaceae > Methylobacterium > Methylobacterium indicum. Next base: position 10,409 of record NZ_JTHF01000243.1, on the reverse strand, counting down.
AGCGAGGGCCTCTCCCGCCACGGCCTGCCGGCCGAGGCGATCCAGCTCGTGCCGACGCGCGACCGCGCGGCGGTGGGTGCCATGCTCACCGGCCTCGACGGCGCCATCGACGTGATCGTGCCCCGCGGCGGCAAGAGCCTGGTCGCCCGGGTGCAGGACGAGGCGCGGGTGCCGGTCTTCGCCCACCTGGAGGGGATCTGCCACGTCTTCGTCCACGCGGCGGCCGATCTCGGGATGGCCCGCGCGGTGGTGCGCAACAGCAAGCTGCGCCGCACCGGCGTCTGCGGTGCCGCCGAGACCCTGCTGATCGACCGGGCCTGCGCGGGCACCCATCTCGCGCCCCTGGTGACCGACCTCCTCGGGGCCGGCTGCGCCGTGCGGGGCGACGAGACCGTGCAGGCGGCCGACCCGCGGGTGACGCCGGCTACCGAGGCCGACTGGCGCACCGAGTATCTCGACGCGATCATCGCCGTGCGGGTGGTGGACGGTCTCGACGCCGCGATCGACCACATCGAGACCTACGGCTCGCACCACACCGATTCGATCCTGACCGAGGATCAGGCTGCGGCCGATCGCTTCCTCGCCGAGGTCGATTCGGCGATCGTCGCGCACAACGCCTCGACCCAGTTCGCCGATGGCGGCGAATTCGGCTTCGGCGCCGAGATCGGCATCGCCACGGGGCGGATGCATGCCCGCGGCCCGGTCGGGGTCGAGCAGCTCACCACCTTCAAGTACCGCATCCGCGGTACCGGGCAGATCCGGCCGTGACGGCCTGAGACGAAGGGCGGCGGATTCGGATGCACCTGTGCGAGAGGTAGGCCCGTGATGCTGCGCCTGCCGTCCCTCGCGCCGGGCCTGCGGGTCGGCCTCTACGGCGGCTCGTTCAACCCGGCCCATGCCGGCCACCGGCATGTCAGCCGGCTGGCTTTGCGCCGCCTCGCCCTCGACCGGGTGTGGTGGCTGGTGAGCCCCGGCAACCCGCTGAAGGACCGCAGCCACCTGCCCGAGGCGGCGGCCCGCGCCGCGGGCGCCCGCGCGGTCGCGGCCGACCCGAGGATCGCCGTCACCGATTTCGAGGCCGGGCTGGGGGAGGGCCGCCTCGGGATCCGCTATACCGTCGACACCCTGCGTTGGCTGACGCTTCGGCACCCGGATGTCCGCTTCGTCTGGATCATGGGCGCCGACAGCCTGGCCACGTTCCACCGCTGGAAGGGCTTTCGCGAGATCGCCGCCCGGATGCCCTTCGCGGTGATCGATCGGCCGGGCTACACCCTGAAGGCGATGGCCTCGCCCGCCGCTCGTGCGCTGGCCTCGTCACGCATCGACGAGGGCGCGGCCACGACCTTGGCCGACCGGGCGCCGCCGGCCTGGGTTTTTCTGCACGGGCCGCGCAACGGCCTGTCCTCGACGGCGCTCCGTGCGGGAACGATCCGCTCCTGATCGCGGCGCTTGCCCGGGATTTCCCGCCGTCGCGCTTGAAAATCCGCCATCGGTTCGCCACTGTCGTCGTTCAATGGCATCGGCACCGCGCATGCCGCGGGCGATATCGTCTCGTGGCGCCACCGGGTGCCTTCATCGACAGGGGCCGGCACTGAACGACGCAATCTCTCACGAAGCTCAGGACAACGAGCTTCCCGCTGACGTCCAGGCGCAGGAATCCGGGCAAGGGTCCGGCACCGTCGCGCCCGAGGCCGCGGACATGAGGTCGGTTGCCCTCGCCTGCCTCGAGGACATGAAGGCCGAGGAGACGGTCGAGATCGACCTTCTCGGCAAGACCTCCATCGCCGACGCCATGATCATCACCTCCGGCCGCTCGCAGCGCCATGTCGGCTCGATCGCCGACAAGGTGATCCAGGAGTTCAAGACCCGCGGCTTCGGCGCTCCCCGCGTCGAGGGCATGCCGGCCTGCGACTGGGTGCTGATCGATGCCGGCGACATCCTGGTCCACATCTTCCGGCCCGAGGTGCGCCACTTCTACAACCTCGAGAAGATTTGGGGCGCCGACCGGCCGAAGGATCAGACGGCCCACCGGCTCGCGGGCTGAGGCTGCAGCTCAGGGAACGGACACGCCGCCATGCGGCTCGCCCTCGTCGCGGTGGGCCGCCTCAAGCGCGGTCCCGAGCGCGACCTCGCCGAGGAGTATCGCGGCCGCGCCGATGCGCTGGGCCGCGGCCTCGGCTTCTCCGCCGTGCAGATGACCGAGATCCCGGAGAGCCGGGCGCGTCGCGCGCCCGACCGCTGCGCCGAGGAGGCCGGCGCCATCCTGGCGGCGATCCCGCCGGGTGCCGCCACGGTGGTCCTCGACGAGGGCGGCAAGGCGGTGACGAGCCTCGATTTCGCCGCCCAGGTCGGTGCCTGGCGCGACGGCGGCCGGCCCGGTCTCGCGATCGTGATCGGGGGCGCCGACGGCCTCGATCCGGGGGTCCGGGCGCGGGCGGACCTGGTCTTCGCCTTCGGCGCCGCCACCCTGCCGCACGGTCTCGTCCGGGTCCTCGCCTTCGAGCAGCTCTACCGGGCGATGACGATTCTCTCCGGCCACCCCTACCACCGCGGCGCCCCGTGACCCGGATCCTCTCCCCGATCCTCGCCCTCGCGGCCGCCCTGGCGCTCGGCGCGCTGCCGGCTCTCGCCCAGCAGCCGGCGGCCGATCCCGGCCTCGACCCGGTGGCGAAGGCCCAGGCCGAGAAGGAGCGCCGCGCCGAAAGCCTGCGGGCGATCGAGACCGCGCTCCAGGCCAGCGCCGAGACCAAGGCCAAGCTCGAGCGCGAGGTGGCCGAGATCAAGGGCGACGGTGCCCGCCTCAACCAGGCGCTGATCGACGCCGCCCGCAAGGCGCAGGAGGCGGAGGGGCGCATCTCCGACCTCGAAGGACGGCTCCAGACCATGGCGGGCAGCGAGACGGCCCTGCGCCGCTCGCTGGAAGCCCGCCGCGGCGTCATCGCGGAGGTGCTGGCGGCGCTCCAGCGCATGGGCCGGCGCCCGCCCCCGGCGGTGCTGGTGCGGCCCGAGGACGTGCTGGCGGCGATCCGCACCTCGATGCTGCTCGGCGCCGTGGTGCCCGAATTGCAGGGCGAGGCCGAGACCCTGGCGGGCGACCTCGCCGAGCTGGTGCGCCTGCGCGGCCTGATCGCCACCGACCAGGAGACCCTGCGCGGCGACATCAAGGGCTGGGCCGCCGAGCGCCAGCGCCTCACCGCCCTCATCGCCGCGCGCCAGTCCCGCCTCGGCGAGGCGGAGACGGGCATCGCCGCCGAGCGCGAGCGCGCCACCGGCCTCGCCGGCCAGGCCCGCACCCTCAAGGACCTGGTCGACCGCCTCGACGGCGATCTCGCCAGCGCGCGGCGCGCCGCCAACGCCGCCAAGGAGGCGGCGGAGGCCGAGACCCGGGAGACCCGCGAGCGCTTCGCGGCGGCGGCCCTGCGCGATCCCGCTCGCCTCGGCCCCAAGGTCCCGTTCCCCCAGGTGCGCGGCCTGGTGCCGCGCCCGGTGAGCGGCGAGGTGGTGCGGACCTTCGGCAGCCCCGACGGGGCGGGGGGCACGAGCCGCGGCATATCGCTCATGACGCGCCCGCGGGGCGTCGTTTCCTCTCCGGCGGACGGGTGGGTGGCCTATGCAGGGGCGTTCCGGTCCTACGGTCGTCTCTTGATCATCAACGCGGGCGACGGCTACTATCTGCTCCTGGCGGGCATGGACCAGATCAACGTCGAGGTCGGTCAGTTCGTGCTCGCGGGGGAGCCGGTCGCCGTGATGGGAGACACGGGCTCCGCACCTTCGGCTGGAGCCGGTGGGCGGAACGATCCCGTCCTTTACGTCGAGTTCAAGAAAGACGGTGGCTCCATCGACCCGGATCCTTGGTGGGCCAAAGGGTCAAGCGAGAAGGTTCGCGGATAATGCGCAAAGTTTCCCTCGTCCTGTTCGGAGCCGTCCTGGGCGCCGGGACGGCCACGGTAGCGACCCAGACCCACCTGCTCTCGAGCACGAGCGCCGTCGCCGCGTCGGCGGAGACGTACCGTCAGCTGAGCCTGTTCGGCGACGTGTTCGAGAAGATCCGCACCGACTACGTCGAGAAGCCCGACGAGGGGAAGCTGATCGAGGCGGCCGTCAACGGCATGCTGACCTCGCTCGACCCGCATTCGAGCTACATGGACGCCAAGAGCTTCCGTGACATGCAGGTGCAGACCAAGGGCGAGTTCGGCGGCCTCGGCATCGAGGTCACGATGGAGGACGGCCTGATCAAGGTCGTGACCCCGATCGACGACACCCCGGCCGCCCGCGCGGGCCTCTTGGCCAACGACGTCATCACCCAGATCGACGGCGACCAGGTGCAGGGCCTGACCCTCAACCAGGCCGTCGACAAGATGCGCGGGCCCGTCAACTCGCCGGTGAAGCTCAAGATCACCCGCAAGGAGGCCAAGGAGCCCCTCGAGGTCACGCTCAACCGCGACCTCATCCGCATCAAGCCCGTGCGCTCGCGCGTCGAGGGCGGCGATGTCGGCTACATCCGCCTGACCCAGTTCAACGAGCAGACCTACGACGGCCTCAAGGCCGCCGTCGACAAGCTCTCGACCGAGATCCCGGGCGACAAGCTCAAGGGCTTCGTCATCGACTTGCGCAACAACCCGGGCGGCCTGCTCGACCAGGCGGTGATGGTCTCCGACGCCTTCCTCGACCGCGGCGAGATCGTCTCGACCCGCGGCCGCAACCCGGACGAGACCCAGCGCTTCTCGGCCAAGTCCGGCGACCTGACCAAGGGCAAGCCGATCGTGGTGCTGGTCAACGGCGGCTCGGCCTCGGCCTCCGAGATCGTCGCCGGCGCGCTCCAGGACCACAAGCGGGCGACGGTGCTCGGCACCCGCTCGTTCGGCAAGGGCTCGGTGCAGTCGATCATCCCGCTCGGCGGCAACGGCGCCCTGCGTCTCACCACCGCGCGCTACTACACCCCGTCCGGCCGCTCGATCCAGGCCAAGGGCATTGAGCCCGACCAGGAGGTCCTGCAGGACGTGCCCGACGACCTGAAGGGCAAGGACGAGACCAAGGGCGAGGCCGGCCTGAAGGGCCACCTGAAGCAGAAGGATACCGAGGAGCGCGGCGGCTCGTCGGCCTACGTCCCGCCGGACCCGGCCAAGGACAAGCAGCTGATCGCCGCGGTCGACCTCCTGCACGGCGTGCAGAAGGGCGCGGCGAACACCGTGAAGTCCACGACCCCGGCCCCGGCCGCCCCGACCCAGAACTGATCGCCGCGATCACGGGCGGGTTCGGAGTTCCGCCGGGCCCGTCTTAACGCAGCGTTTACCACGAAGGCCCGCAATACCGGTCGAACGACCGGTGCTGCGGGCCTTCCGCTTTCATGCAGCCGCCCGGTCGCGGGACTGTAACGCCTGTGCCGCTCGCGTCCGACACCATCCTCACCCGTCCCCTCGGGCTGCGGGACGAGGCGACTGCCCGCGCCGCGCGCTGGCGCGCCGCCCTCACGCCCCGCACCCTCGCGGCCGCGCTCCTCGGCCTCGGCGGCCTGGGCCTCGCCGCCTTTCTGGTCCTCGGCGACGATCCGCTCGCCGGCGAGCCCTTCGCGGTCGCCACGATCGAGGTCCGCGCCCCGGTCGCGCCCCCGCCCGAGCCCGTCGTCCCGGGCCGCCCCGATTCCGCGCGCGCCGACCCGGCGAGCCGCGGCGCCGACGAGGTCGAGCGCGCCTCCGGCGTCGTGGTGAGCCGGCCCGACGGCACCTCCGCGCCCGATTCGGTGGTGATCCGGGTGCCGGGAACCGGCCCGATCCAGCTGAAGCCTGCCCCCGATCCGCGCCTGAGCGAGCGCGGCCGCTACGGCGGCGTGCTGCCGAAGATCGGTCCCGACGGCGCCCGCGCCCTCGACGTCTATGCCCGCCCCGAGGCCGCCGGCCTGGAGCGGGGCGGGGCGGTGGCGGGCCGCATCGCGCTCGTGGTCTCGGGCCTCGGCATCGGCCAGGCGGCGACCCAGGACGCGGTGCAGCGGCTGCCGCCGGCGGTCACGCTCGCCTTCGCGCCCTACGGCGCCGACGTCACGCGGCTTGCCGCCCGCGCCCGCGAGGCCGGTCACGAGGTGATGGTGCAGGCGCCGATGGAGCCCTTCGACTATCCCGACAACGATCCGGGCCCCCAGACCCTGCTGGCGGGGTCGAAGCCCGCCGAGAACGTCGATCGCCTGGCTTTCGTGCTCGCCCGGGTGCCCGGCGCGATCGGGGTGATGAACTTCATGGGCGCACGCCTCACCGGCGACGCCGCCGCCCTCGATCCGGTCCTGCGGGAGATCGGCGGCCGCGGCCTCGGCTTCCTCGACGACGGCACCTCGCCGCGCTCCCTCGCCCGCGAGGTCGGCCGCAAGGCCAAGGTGCCGGTGGCCCGGGCCGAGATCGTCGTCGACGCGGTGCCGCGGCCCGACGCGATCGACCGCGAGCTCGCCCGCCTGGAGGAGGTCGCGCGCAAGACGGGCTTCGTGCTCGGCTCCGCCACCGCCCTGCCGCTCTCGATCGACCGCATCGCCCGCTGGGCGCGCGACCTCGAATCCCGCGGCATCCTCCTCGTGCCGGCGAGCCGGGCCCTGCGCCAGCCGTCCTGAGGCCGCCGGCCTTGCGGCCGGGCAGCCCCGCGGCCGGCGAGCCGGCCCGGATTTTCGCGCCACCGAGCGATCCTGTCGCAAAACCGGCAAACCGGTCTGCGACACCCGCTTGGGGGCCCCGGCCGCCGCCGCATGGCTGCCCCGCCCGGGTGCTTCCCGTATTTTCCGCGCCGGCACGGTCCACAGGGCGGGAAATTGCTCTAAGGTCGTTTCCCATGGCACCGCTCCACCGCCCCGAGACCGCGCTCGCCGGACTTCCCTACCGCCCGTGCGTCGGCATCGCCCTGTTCAACCGCGACGGCTTGGTCTTCGCCGGGCACCGGCGGCACGACTCGGCCGATCTCGGCGCCCATGCCTGGCAGATGCCGCAGGGCGGCATCGACGAGGGCGAGGCCCCCCGGGAGGCCGCCCTGCGCGAGCTCTACGAGGAGACCAGCGTCGCGCCGTCCTCGGTGCGCTTCCTCGCCGAGGCGCCGGGCTGGTACTCCTACGACCTGCCGACCTTCGCCTCGGGCAAGCCCTGGAAGGGGCGCTATCGCGGCCAGACCCAGAAATGGTTCGCCTTCGGGTTCGAGGGCGACGAGCGCGAGATCGACATCCTGCGGCCGGGCGGCGGCGCCCACAAGGCGGAGTTCGACGGCTGGCGCTGGGAGCCGCTGGCGAACCTCGCCGACCTCGTGATCCCGTTCAAGCGCCCGGTCTACGAGCAGGTCATCGCCGCCTTCGCCCACCTCGCGCGTCCGGCGTGACGGGTCGCGCGCGATTGAGCGGCCGGTTCGACGGCGGCCGCCCCGCGGGTCGGCCGGCATGACGCGCTGGTGGCTCGCAGGCCTGGTGGCCCTGTTCCTGTGGATCGCCTACGGCCTCTCGCCCTACGTCGCGCTCTACCGCCTGTCGCAGGCGGTGCAGGCGCACGACCCGCAGGCCGTGGCCCAGCGGGTCAATTTCCGCACCCTGCGGCTCTCCCTGACCCGTCAGGCGACCGCGGCGGTCCTCGACGCCATCACGGCCCGCCGCGACCTCTCGGCCCGGGACCGCGCCATCCTGACCGAGGCGAGCGGGGCCCTGGCCGAGCCCCTGGTCGAATCCCTCGTCACGCCCGAGACCCTGATCGACCTCCTCGACGACGGCTGGCCGGTGCGCGCCGGCCTCGCGCGCCAGCCCGGCTCCGTGGCGCCCTCGCCCGACACACCTCCGCCCGATACGCCCTCCGCCGGCGAGGCCGCGCAAGCCCCGAACACCCAAAGCCCGAACACCCAAGCCCCTCGAGCCCCGAATACCCACGACCCGGACGTGCCCGCGACGACCGGTGAGGCCGGACGGCGGAGCGAGGGGCTGGGCCTGCACGCCTCGACCCTGTCGCAGCTCTTCGCCCTCTTCCGCTCGGCCGAGCCGCGGGGGTTCCGCGGGATGGTGGTGAGCTATCCCCCCGATCGGCCGCTGGAGAACCGCTTCCGCCTGCGCCTGCGCCTGCGCGGCTGGACCTGGCGCCTCGTCGACCTCGAACTGCCCTCGGCCCTGCGCGAGCGCATCAGCCAGCGGCTCACCGGCGCGATGCAGCGCTGAGCGTGGCGGCCGGCGCGTCCCCTTGATGCGCCGGAGGCCCCTCCTCATATCTGATCCCGGGCCGGCGGAGTTGCGGTCGGCCTCGACGGGTGCTGCGCTGGCGGGCCCGGACTGACCGAAGTGCCTCTCGCAACAGGGCTTCGCCGAGACCATGACGCGTCCTTCGCCGTTCGGGCATCCGTTCCTGCTGGGCTTCGACGAGATCGAGCAGGCCCTCGACCGCGTCGCCAAGGCGGCCAATGACGGCTACCCGCCCTACAACATCGAGCGCCTGCCCCGCACCGAGCGCGAGCCGGAGCGGCTGAGGATCACGCTCGCGGTGGCGGGTTTCACCCGCGACCAGCTCGATGTGACCCTGGAGGAGAGCCAGCTCATCGTCCGTGGCCGCCAGGCCGACGACAAGAGCCGGACCTTCCTGCATCGGGGCATCGCCGCGCGGCAGTTCCAGCGCGCCTTCCTGCTCGCCGACGGGATGGAGGTGCTGGGCGCCGACCTGTCGAACGGCCTGCTGTCGATCGACCTCGCCCGGCCCGAGCCGGAGCGCATCGTGCGACGGATCGACATCGGCTCGCGCGACGGCGACTGACCGTCCCCATATCCCTTTCACACCGGCCGGCCCGCCGCTTCGGGGCGCAACCCGGCCTCCGCCTGCTGCCTTTCAGAGGAGGGCGCATCATGTCCGACACCACCCAGGCCCTCGACCTCGATCCCTCCGCGCTCGCCGCCCTCGGCGAGGGCCACGTGGCCTATGTCCGCGCCATGCGCTCGGAGGAGGTCAAGCGCCTCTTCCCCGAGGCCCCGGACCTCACCCCCGGCCTCGACCTGTTCGCCCTGCTGTCCGCCAGCGGCGCGCCGATCCTGCTCACCGACAGCCGCGACGCGGCCTTCGCCAATGCCTGGGCGCACGACCTCCAGGCGATGAGCGTGCACTAAGCAGATTTCGCCGAAGCGGACACCGGCTCGGCGGCAAAGATCTGCGACCCGACAAGAACCTGAGCGGGCGAAGCGTTGGCCTGCCGACGCAAGTCTGCTGAGCGAGGCGGTGGCCGTCGCGGGTGCGACGGCCACTCGCGGGACCTACGCGGTCCGCGGCGCGATGCCCTCGACCGCCGCGACCAGGCGGTCGAGATCGGCCGGCCCCGAGAGGCGGTGGTCGCCCTCTTTGATCAGGGTGACCACCACCCCCGTCTCCGGCAGCCGCTCGACGAGCCGCATCGCGTGGGCCCAGGGCACGTCCGGGTCGGCCATGCCCTGCAGGATGTGGACCGGGCACCCGGGATCGATCGGCCGGTCGAGCATCAGGTGGCGCCGCCCGTCCTCGATCAGGGCCCGGGTCACCGGCGTCGGCTCCGGCGCGTATTGCGATTCGCGCTGCCACACCCCGTCCTCCATCACCTGCCGGCGGATCGCCTCCGGGAACTGCGCCCACATCAGCGCCTCGGTGAAGTCGGTGGCCGGTGCGATCAGGACGAGGCCCGACGGTCTCACCCGGGCGGCGGCGAGCAGCGCGATCCAGCCGCCCATCGAGGAGCCGACCAGGATCGGTCGCTCGGGCGCCAGGGCGGCGACGACGCCCTCCGCGTCGGCGAGCCAGTCCGAGATCGTGCACGCCGCGAAGGCGCCGTCCGATTCGCCGTGCCCCGTATAGTCGAAGCGCACGAAGGCGCGGCCCTGCCGCGCCGCCCACCGGTCCAGCGCCTCGGCCTTGGTGGCGCGCATGTCCGACCGGAAGCCGCCGAGCCAGACCACCGGCGGTCCGGCGCCGGGGCGCACCAGGGTGGCGAGGCGGCGGCCCCGCACGGTCAGCATCGTGGCGGGGGGGCGTGCCGTGTCGTCCATCGGATCCTCCATCGTGTCTGCCATGCGGGTTATCCCCGTTATTCCGGTGCCGGCCCTGGTCGTAGGCCGGCGGCGCCCAAGGTTTACCGATCCGCAACGAGGCCGGGCGACTTTGATCCATCGTCCCGGTGCGGATCGTGTCCGGCGGCTTCTACACCGGCGGCCGTCGGCGCACCCCCACTTCCTGCGTCGAGCAGGCACCGTCATGCCGCGAGCGCTGCGATCAGAACCCTGACCCGGAGTCCCATGCCGTCGAGCCAGGCCACGCCGTTCCCGGCCGCGAGCCACCCGCTGGCCGGCCGCACCGTGCTGCAGATCATCCCGGAGCTCGACGCCGGCGGCGCCGAGCGCACCGCCGTCGACGTGGCGGCGGCCCTGGCCGCGGCGGGCGCCCGCGCCCTCGTCGCCACCG
>NZ_JTHF01000242.1 GCF_001043895.1 Methylobacterium indicum | reverse complement strand
GCATCCACCTCGTCGGCCGGTCGTTCAAGTATCACCGGCCGCGGGGCATCCTGAGCCACGGGCCCGACGAGCCGAGCGCGCTGCTCTCGGTCGATCGCGGGCCCGGCCGGGTCGACCCGAACAACCGCGCCTCGGTGGTCGAGGCGCGCGACGGGCTCAAGACCCTGTCGCAGAACCACTGGCCCTCGCTCGAGGTCGATGTCGGCGCGGTCAACGACCTGCTGTCGCCGGTCTTCGTCGCGGGCTTCTACTACAAGACCTTCATGTGGCCCCGGAAGTTCTGGGACAAGGTCTACGAGCCGTTCATCCGCGCGGCGGCCGGCCTCGGCAAGGCGCCGGCCGTGGCCGATCCGGACCGCTACGCCAACCGCCACGCCCATTGCGACGTGCTGGTGGTCGGCGCGGGTCCCGCGGGCCTCGCGGCGGCGCTGGCGGCGGCGCGCACCGGCAAGCGGGTGATCCTGGCTGACGAGGGGCCCGAGCCCGGCGGCTCGCTCCTGCACGACCTGACCTCCGAGATCGACGGGCGGCCCGCCGCCGCGTGGCTCGCCGAGACCCTGGCCGATCTCGACGCGCGCGAGAACGTCATCCTGCTGCCGCGCACCACGGCCTTCGGCTACTACAACCACAACCACGTCGCGCTCGCCGAGCGCGTCACCGACCACCTGCCGGCGGGCGGCGGGCAGGCGCCGCGCGAGCGGCTCTGGCAGGTCCGCGCCGGCGAGGTGGTGCTGGCCGGCGGCGCCCACGAGCGGCCGCTGGTCTTCGCCGACAACGACCGGCCCGGCATCATGCTGGCCGAGAGCGTGCGGGTCTTCGTCAACCGCTACGGCGTGCTGCCGGGCCGGCGCATCGTCTTCGCGACGGCCGGCGCCTCGGCCTATCGGGCGGCGCTCGACGCCAAGGCGGCCGGGGCCGAGGTCACCCTCGTCGACCTGCGGCTCGAGACCGATTGCGGGCCGGAGCCGGCGCGGCTGCGGGCGGCGGGGATCGAGGTCCTGACCGGCCACACCGTGCTCGGCGCCAAGGGCGGCAAGCGGGTGACCGGGCTCCTCGTCGCGCCGATCGGGCCCGAGGGGCGCATCGGGACCTCCCGCCTCCTCTCCTGCGACTGCGTCGGCATGTCGGGCGGCTGGACGCCGGCCGTGCACCTGTTCTCGCAGTCCCGCGGCAAGCTCCACTACGACTGGGACATCGATGCCTTCGTGCCGGGCAGCTCGGCGCAGGCCGAGCGCTCGGCGGGGGCGGCCAAGGGCACCTACGACCTCGCCGCCTGCCTGACCGAGGGCGATGCGGCGGGCGCGGCGGCGGCCGGCTCGGACGCCCGGCACCCCCTCGCGGCGACGCCGACCGCGACCGGCTTCCAGCCGGTGCGGGTGATGCCGACCGACGCGAACCCGACCAAGATCCGGGCCTTCGTCGATTTCCAGAACGACGTCACCGCCAAGGACATCAAGCTCGCGGTGCGCGAGGGCTTCCACTCGATCGAGCACGTCAAGCGGTACACCACGACCGGCATGGCGACCGACCAGGGCAAGACCTCGAACATGAACGCGCTCGGCATCGTCGCCGGGCAGCTCGACAAGACCCTGCCGGGCGTCGGCACCACCACGTTCCGGCCGCCCTACACGCCCGTCACCTTCGGCGCCCTGGTCGGCCCGGCGCGCCACGCCCTGTTCGACCCGATCCGCACCACGCCGATCCACGGCTGGGCCGAGGCCCATGGTGCGCTGTTCGAGAACGTCGCCCTGTGGCGTCGCGCCTGGTACTTCCCGAAGCCGGGCGAGGACCTGCACGCGGCGGTGGCCCGCGAGTGCCAGGCGGTGCGCGAGGGGGTCGGCATCTTCGACGCCTCGACGCTGGGCAAGATCGAGATCGTCGGCCCGGACGCGGCCGAGTTCATGAACCGGATGTACATCAATCCCTGGGCCAAGCTCGAACCCGGCCGCTGCCGCTACGGGCTGATGCTCAAGGAGGACGGCTACATTCTCGACGACGGCGTCGTGGCCCGGGTCTCGCCCGAGTGCTTCCACGTCACCACCACGACCGGCGGCGCCGCCCGGGTGCTCGCCCACATGGAGGACTACCTCCAGACCGAGTGGCCCGACCTCGACGTCTTCCTGACCTCGACCACCGAGCAATGGGCGGTGATCGCCCTCCAGGGCCCGAAGGCCCGCGCGGTGATCGAGCCCCTGGTGGAGGGCATCGACCTGTCGCCGCAGGCCTTCCCGCACATGGCGATGCGCACCGGCACGATCTGCGGCGTGCCGACCCGGCTGTTCCGCGTGTCGTTCACGGGCGAGCTCGGCTTCGAGATCAACGTGCCCTCCGATCAGGCGCTCGCCGTCTGGGAGGCGATCATGGAGGCGGGCCGGCCGCACGGGATCACCCCCTACGGCACGGAGACGATGCACGTCCTGCGCGCCGAGAAGGGCTACATCATCGTCGGCCAGGAGACGGACGGCACGGTGACGCCGGACGACGTGGGCCTGGCCGGCATGATCGCCAAGGCGAAGAAGGACTTCGTCGGCAAGCGCTCCCTGGCGCGGCCCGACGTGGTCGCCAAGGGCCGCAAGCAGCTGATCGGCCTCGTCACCGACGACCCGAAGCTCGTCCTCGACGAGGGCGCCCAGATCGTCGCCGATCCGGGCCAGCCGATCCCGATGCGGATGCTCGGCCACGTCACGTCGAGCTACTGGAGCGCGAATTGCCAGCGCTCCATCGCCCTCGCCCTCGTGGCGGACGGGCGCGACCTCATGGGCCGGACGCTCCACGTCACGACCCCGGACGGCTTCACCACCGCCACGGTGGCCGAGCCGGTATTCCTCGATCCCAAGGGGGAGCGCATCAATGCTTGAGGTCCGCTACCGCACCGCCCGCACCCTGCCGCTGGGGCGCCCGGTGGCGCCCGCCCTGGCCCGCGGCGGCATCCTCGTCCAGCCGGCCGAGGCCGAGGCGCGCTTCTCCCTGCGCCTGCGCGGTCCCCTCTCCCCGGGAGGCTTCCCCCTCGACCGGCCGATCAACACGGTGACGGGCGACGACCGGCGCTGGGTCGCGCGGCTCGGGCCCGACGAGTGGCTGATCGGAATGCCCGAGGGCGAGGCCGACCTCCTCATGGAGGCGGTGGCCGCCGACCTCCAGGGCCGCGCCCATTCCCTGGTCGACATCTCGCACCGCAACGTCGGCATCGAGGTCAGCGGCGCGCTGGCGGCCGAGGTTCTCAACGCCGGCTGCCCGCTCGATCTCGGCGATGCCGCCTTCCCGGCGGGCCGCGCGACCCGCACGCTGCTCGGCAAGGCCGAGATCGTGCTCATCCGCCACGCCGGGCCGGTGCCGGCCTACCGGGTTGAATGCTGGCGCTCCTTCGCGACCTACGTGCACGGCTTCCTCCAGGAGGCCGCGATCGCGGCGCAACCGGTGGAGCGGGTCCCCGCCCGATGATCAGCGCCTTCGATCTGTTCAAGATCGGCATCGGCCCGTCGAGCTCGCACACGATCGGCCCGATGGTCGCCGCGCGCCGCTTCCGCGAGCGCGTGGCGGGCCTGCCCGGCACGGCGCGGGTCAGCGCCGAGATCTTCGGCTCGCTGGCCTGGACCGGGCGGGGCCACGGCACCGACGTGGCGATCTTCCTCGGCCTCCTGGGCCACGAGCCCGCCACCGTCGATCCCGACCGGGTGGCGGAATACACCAAGACCCTGGCGGAGACCGGCGAGATCGGGCTGCCGGGGCTGACCTTCGCGCCCGCCCGCGACCTGACGCTCAACTTCACCGAGGTCCTGCCGCGCCACACCAACGGCATGCGGTTCCGCGCCTTCGACGCGGCCGGCGCCCTCCTCGACGAGGTGGTGTGCTACTCCGTCGGCGGCGGCTTCGTCGAGGAGGAGGGAGACACCGGCCCGGTGGGGATCGAGGCCGCCCCGGTCCCCTACCCCTTCGACAGCGGCGCCGACCTGCTGCGGGTCTGTGCCGAGACCGGCCTGTCGATCGCGCAGGTCCAGATGGCCAACGAATGCGCCCTGCGCCCGAAGGCCGAGATCGAGGCGGGCCTCGATGCCCTGCGCGACGCGATGCTCGCCTGCATCGCCCGCGGCCTGCGGATGGAGGGCGAGCTGCCCGGCGGCCTCAAGGTCCGCCGGCGCGCCCGGCGGCTGCACGAGACGCTGGAGGCCAAGAAACTCGCCAACAGCCGGCCGGCCCACGAGATCATGGACTGGATCGGCCTCTTCGCCCTCGCGGTGAACGAGGAGAACGCCTCGGGCGGGCGGGTGGTCACGGCGCCGACCAACGGGGCGGCCGGCATCGTGCCGGCGGTCCTGCGCTACATCGTCGATTTCTGCCCGGACTGGTCCGACGCCCGCGGCCGCGACTACCTGCTGGCGGCCGCCGCGATCGGCGGGCTGATCAAGCGCCGCGCCTCGATCTCGGGTGCCGAGGTCGGCTGCCAGGGCGAGGTCGGCTCGGCGGCCGCGATGGCGGCGGCGGGGCTCGCCACGGTGCTGGGCGGCTGCCCGCGCCAGGTGGCGAACGCCGCCGAGATCGCGATGGAGCACCATCTCGGCATGACCTGCGACCCGATCGGCGGCCTCGTCCAGATCCCCTGCATCGAGCGCAACGCCTTCGGGGCCAACAAGGCAGTGGCGGCGGCCTCCCTCGCCCTGCACGGCGACGGGGTGCACTTCGTCAGCCTCGACCAGGTCATCGAGACGATGCGCCAGACCGGCCACGACATGCAGGACAAGTACAAGGAGACGTCGCTCGGCGGCCTCGCCGTCAACGTCTCGGCCTGCTGAGCGGACGGTCGCGGCCAGGCTGGCCGGTCCTCCCCTAACGGGGGATCGGTCGGGGACGATGAGGGACGGCATGCCCCATCGCGGCGGGCGCGGGGCTGTCCGAGGAGATCGTCTCGACGATCAGGCCCGAGGGCGCGCCGCCCGGCGGGGGGCGCGACCCCGACGGACACGGTTGGGCATCCGTGAGGAGAGGGCCTCGGCAGATCGGCGAGACGGCCGGGTCCGCCCGGCGCCCTCCCGACGACGGAGGCGCATCCGCCCTGCCTATCCAGCCCGGGCGCGGTTGAACCCGCTCGCTCGGCGATCCGGCTCCGTCTCCGGCAGGTCTCAGGGCGGCGGCGGCGCGGCCGGGGTCTTGCCGCGGATGAGCGCCATCACGGCCTCGTCGCGCTCGGAGATCAGGCGGGCGCCGCGCTGGAAGCTGACATAGGCCCAGAGCCAGCGCAGGGTGACGACGAGCCGGTTGTGGAAGCCGACCAGCAGGTAGACGTGGGCGACGCCCCAGACCAGCCAGGCGAGGAAGCCCTTCAGCTTGACGTGGTCCCACTGCACCACGCCGGCATTGCGCCCGATGATCGCGAGGTTGCCGCGGCTGCGGAAGCGGAACGGCTGCGGCGCCTTGCCGTTCAGGATGCGCTCGCGCAGCGAGCGGCCGAGATAGCGGCCCTGCTGGTCCGCCACTTGGGCGAGGCCCGGCAGAGGCTTGCCGTCCTCGGCCTTCGCCATGGCGAGGTCGCCGAGCGCGTAGACCCCCGGCCGGCCGATCACCGCGAGGTCCGGCCCGACCGGGACGTGGCCCTGGCGCGTCGTCTCGACGCCGAGCCACTCGCCCGCCGGCGAGGCCCTGACGCCCGCGCCCCAGACCACGGTGGCGGCCGGGATCAGCCGGCCCTGGACGGTGATGCCCCGCTCCGACACGTCCTCGACCGCGTGGTCGGTCAGCACCGTGACGCCGAGCGTCTCGAGCGCCTTGCGGCTATAGGCCGAGAGGTCGTCCGAGAAGGTGCCGAGGATCCGGGGCGCGGCCTCGATCAGGAGGATGCGGGCCTGGGTCGGGTCGATGCGGCGGAAATCCTGCGACAGGGCGTGGTGGGCGAGACCCGCGATGGCGCCCGCCATCTCGACCCCGGTCGGCCCGCCGCCGATCACCGCGAAGGTCATCAGCCGTTCGCGGGCGGCCGGATCGTCCTCGCGCTCGGCGGCCTCGAAGGCGAGCAGCACCCGGGCGCGGATCCGGCGGGCGTCGTCGAGGGTCTTGAGCCCCGGGGCGTAGCGCTCCCATTCGGGATGGCCGAAATAGCTGTGGGTGGCCCCGGTCGCCAGGACCAGCGTGTCGTAGGGGATGCGGGTGCCGTCGCGCAGGATCGCGGCGCGGCCCTGGGTGTCGATGCCCTCGACCTCGCCCATCAGCACGCGGACGTTGCGGTCCCGGCGCAGGATCGCCCGGATCGGCTCGGCGATCTCGCCCGGCGCGATGACGGCGGTGGCGACCTGGTAGAGCAGCGGCTGGAACAGGTGGTGGTTGCGCCGGTCGATCAGCGTGACCGCGATGCGCTCCGCCCCCCCGAGACCCCGCGCCGTGGTGAGCCCG
>NZ_JTHF01000241.1 GCF_001043895.1 Methylobacterium indicum | reverse complement strand
ATCCTGTCCCCGCAACCAAACTCACGACACGAAACACCCCGCTCGGCGCCACGCCGGCGGGGTTTTTCGTTTGGCAATGCCTCAGCTCAAGGCGAAGCCGTCATAGTTCTCCGCGGCGACTCGCTCGCAGAGGCCACGGTAATGCGCCATGCCGCCGGCATAGGGCATGAAGACCCGCGGCTTGCCCGGTACGTTGGCTCCGAGGTACCACGAGCTACTCGCCATTGGCAGCAGGGTCGCGGAGGCGGCCCGGTCGACCTCCACACCCCAGGATTCCGCCGCGTCCGGCCTCGCCTCGATCCGGTCGAGGCCGCGCTCGCGCAGATGCCCGATGCAGTCGGCGATCCATTCGGCATGCTGCTCGATCGCCACCGGCATGTTGGTGAGCACCGACGGGCTGCCCGGGCCGGTCATCGTGAACAGGTTCGGGAAGCCCGGGACCTGCAGGCCGAGATAGCTCGTCGGACCGTCCGCCCACACGTCCTTGAGCGCGAGCCCGTTGCGGCCGCGAATATCGAGGGCGAGGAGGGGGCCGGTGAGCGCGTCGAAGCCGGTGGCGAAGACGATCACGTCGAGGGGGTAGGTCGCGTCCGCGGTGCGCACGCCCTCCGGCACGATCGCGGCGATCGGCGTCGTCTTCAGATCGACGAGCCTGACGTTCGACCGGTTGAAGGTCTCGAAGTAGTGGGTGTCGATCGGCGGGCGCTTGGTGGCGAAGAGGTGGTCGCGCGGCGTCAGCGCCTCGGCCACCGCCGGGTCCTCGACGATGCTGCGGATCTTCGCCCGGATGAACTCGGAGGCGGTCTCGTTGGCCTCCTGATCGAGCATGATGTCCCGGAAGGCGGCGCGGAAGCGCAAGCCGCCGCGCTCCCAGGCCGCCTCGTAGATCGCCCGCCGCTCCTGGGGCGAGACGTCGAAGACCGAGCGGTCGGAGAAGTCGAACGGGTGGCCGTTCGGCGCCGCGCGGGCCTTGGCCCGCAACTCCGCGGAATTCTCTCGCACCCAGGTCTTGAACCCGTCGTCCATCGGGCCGTTGCGGGCCGGCACGCTGTAATTGGCCGTGCGCTGGAAGACCGTGAGGTGGGCAGCCTCGGCGGCAAGGACGGGCGCGGCCTGGATGCCGGTCGAGCCCGTGCCGATCAGCCCGACGCGCTTGCCCGAAAAGTCGACGCCGTCATGCGGCCAGCGGCCGGTATGGTACCAAGCGCCCGAAAAGCTCTCGAGGCCCGGGATCGCCGGCACGTTGGCGCTCGACAGGCAGCCCACGGCAGTGATCAGGAACTGCGCCTCGAAGCGCTCGCCTGTCTCCGTGGTGACGGTCCAGCGGTTCGCATCCTCGTCGTAGGCGGCGCCGGCGACGCGGGTGCCGAGCTGGATGTCGCGTCGCAGGTCGAACCGGTCGGCGACGTGGTCGAGGTAGCGGCGGATCTCGCCGTGCTCGGGGTAGCGCTCGGTCCAGTCCCACTCCTCCTCGAGTTCGCGGGAGAACGAGTAGGAGTAGTAGTAGCTCTCGGAATCGCAGCGCGCTCCCGGATAGCGGTTCCAGTACCAGGTGCCGCCGATGCCATCGGCCGCCTCCAGCACCCGCACAGACAGGCCGAGCCGGTCGCGCAGCAGATGCAGCTGGTACAAGCCGGAGAACCCGGCCCCGACGATGATCGCGTCGTAGCGACGGGCCGGGCCGGCCTCGATGGAGTCTGTCATGGCGTCCGCGCCTCCCCGCCGGAAAGCCGTCGCGCCCGGCCGGGCGCCCGGTTCCTTGTCGTTGTCTCCGGGGATCATGGCGTGATCCCGGGAGACGTGTCGGAGAGGCTAGCCCGCTTGCCGCATGACGACCACGCCCTTTCGGCGCGCGCCACCCATGAGATTGGCTCAAGCGGAACGGGCGTTGCGGCACAGGCTCTCAGGCATCCGAAGAGCATGAGGCCGGGTGCAACGAGGGAGAGGCCGCCGATTCCAGGCTGTCTCCGCCGCGCCGGGATCAGGCGGCCTTGAGCGGCGGGGCCGAGTGCAGGTCGTGCGGCCGTCCGGCCTTGGCGACCTGGCCCGGCACGTCGTGGCCGACGAGGCGGGGCAGGTCGCGGGACAGCGTCAGCAGCGCGTCGAGGTCGAGGCCGGTCGTCAGACCCATCTCCTCGGCCATGCTGACGAGGTCCTCGGTGCAGATGTTGCCGGTGGCGCCCGGCGCGAACGGGCAGCCGCCCAAGCCCCCGAGCGCCGCATCGAACCGGCGCGCGCCGGCCTCATAGGCGGCGAGCACATTGGCGAGGCCGCAACCGCGGGTGTTGTGGAAATGGAGCGTCAGCCGCTCTGGCCCGACCAGCGGCAGCACCCGGGCGACGAGGCGGGCGACCTGGCGCGGATTGGCCATGCCGGTCGTGTCGGCGAGCGTCACCCCGTCGACGCCGAGCGCCAGGTAGCGCTCGACCTGGGCCAGCACCTTGTCCTCGGGTTCGATGCCCTCGAACGGGCAGCCGAAGGCGGTCGCCGCGGTGGCGTTGACGCTCACCTGTCCCCGCACCGTCTCCATGATCGCGGCAAAGCCCCGGATCGAGGCCTCCGGCGTCATGCCCATATTGGCGCGGTTGTGGGTCTCGCTCACCGAGGCGACGAGGTTGATCTCGTCGGCGAGCGCGGCGAGCGCCCGCTCGGCGCCCTTCGGGTTCGGGACCAGCGCAACGTAGGTCGTGCCGGGCCGGCGGGCGATCCCGGAAAAGACCTCGGCCGCGTCGGCGAGCGCCGGCACCGCCTTCGGCGAGACGAAGGACGAGACCTCGATGCGGGTGAAGCCCGCCGCCGAGAGCGCATCGATCAGCCGGATCTTCTCCGGCGTCGGCACGAAGACCGGTTCGATCTGGAAGCCGTCGCGGGTCGCGACCTCTTGCACGAAGATCCGATCCTGGAGGACGATCCCGCTCACGCGACGGCTCCCTTCCGGCGCAAGGCCGCGATGCCGGCCTCGTCGAAGCCGAGGTCGGAGAGCACCGAATCGGTATGCGCGCCGAGCGCCGGACCCTGCCAGCGCACTTCGCCGGGAGTCTCGGAGAGCTTCGGCACGATGCCGGGCATCTTCACCCGCGTGTTCCCGGGCAGGTCCGCTTCCAGGATCATGTCGCGGGCGTTGTAATGCGGGTCGGCGACGATGTCGGCGACCGAGTAGATCCGGCCGGCCGGCACCTCGGCGGCATCGAGCACTGCGAGGGCTTCCGTCACCGTGCGGCCCCGGGTCCAGTCGGCCAGGACGGCATCGAGCATCGCGGCTTGGCGTGAGCGGCCTTCGTTGTTGCGGAAGTCCGGATTCTCGGCGAGGTCGGGCCGGCCGATCGCATTCATCAGGCGGCGGAAGATCGGGTCGCTGTTGCCGGCGATGACGACGAAGCCGCCATCCCGGCTCGGATAGGTGTTGGACGGCGTGATGCCGGGCAGCGCCCCGCCGGTCCGGGTGCGGACCTCGCCCAGGAGGTCGTATTCCGGCACCAGGCTCTCCATGACGTTGAACACGCTCTCGACGAGCGAGACGTCGATCACCTGCCCGGCGCCCTGGCCGGTCTTGACCCGCAGGAGTGCCATCAGGGCGCCGATGACGCCGTGGAGCGAGGCGAGCGTGTCGCCGATGCTCACGCCGACCCGGGCGGGCGGGGTGCTCGGGTCGCCGGTGGTGAAGCGGATGCCGCCCATCGACTCGCCGATGGCGCCGAAGCCGGGCCGATCGCGATAAGGCCCGGTCTGGCCGTAGCCGGAGATGCGGACCATCACGAGGTTCGGGTTGAGACCCGAGAGCACGTCCCAGCCGAGACCGAGCTTTTCCAGGCCGCCGGGCCGAAAATTCTCGACCACCACGTCGGCGCTCTGCGCCAGCTGCTTGACGATCGCGAGGCCGTCCGGGGACTTCAGGTTGACGGCGATCGACTTCTTGTTGCGCGATTGCAGGTACCACCAGAGCGAGGTGCCCTCGTGCATCTTGCGCCATTTGCGCAGGGGATCGCCCTCGCCGGGGGGCTCGACCTTGATCACTTCGGCGCCGAACTCCGCCATCAGCCGGGTGGCGAAGGGCGCGGCGATCAGCTGGCCGAGTTCCAGGACGCGGATGCCCGCGAGCGGACCACTCATGGCGTCGTCTCCCTGTCGTGTGTTGGGTTTGCTATAGTTGAAGAACGCGGGGTCGATCCAACCGTATTTCGTGAGCGGGCGTTCACCGGCGCGGAACGCACCGCAGGGTCACCCGGTGGCTTGCGGCACCGGATGCGCGACCATGAGACCGCGGGCAGCGTGGCGGGCCACGTCACGCGGATCAACTCGCGGTCGGCCCAGGACGCTGTAGGCGGCACCGCCACGAACAGCATCGCCCCGGCGATCGGCCGGAAGACCGGCGTGGGGACCGCCCAAGGCGCACAGCGAGCCTGCATCGTGCGGCGGACCAAGTCGAAGCCCGGCACACGAACCCGAAGGCGCACGGAGCGGCCGGTCCGCCGGATGTCGACCCGGACGCCGTCATGGATCGAACGCTGGACGTCCCGGTCCCGATGCCCTCGGAGCCGAGGGCCTGCGCGAAGGCGATGTGGGTTCGCCCGGCCAGCGGATGCTCGGCTCGCAGCACCAGCCGGTCGCATCGGGAGGGGAGACCGCGTAAACCGGGTGGCGTGACGCGGCCCGACCGGATCGGGTTCCGGCCGCCCCCTCGACGATAACCAAGGACGTGCGAAATAGGGCGGACCACCGCGCGAGACCAGCGGGCCGGTGCGCCGCACTGGTGGGTGCCGCCCGCTTCCCCTAAGGTGCTGCCGCCGGCTGGATCAGGATCGTCGGTGCGACGAGGTGATGGCGTCCATGCGGTCTGTGCAACCGGCGGAACTCACGGCCTGCGACAGGGAGCCGATCCATATTCTCGGCACGTTGCAGCCGCACGGCTTCCTGCTGGCGCTCGAGGGACCGGAGCTGCGCGTCGTCCAGGCCAGCGCGAACCTCCCCGATCTGCCGGGCCGCCCCGCCGACCGGGCCCATGGCCGCCCGTTGCGGGAGGTGGTGCCGGAACTGGGCGAGGCGACCATCCGGCAGGCCCTGGCGACGCAGCCCGGCCGCGACGGCGCGACCTATCTCGGCACGCTCGTCCTGGAGACCGGGACCGGGCTTCGCGCCTACGATCTCGCGGCCCACCGCTCCGGCGCCCTCACGGTGCTCGAATTCGAGGAGAGCGCGGGCGAGGCCGCGGCCGGCGGCCTCGACACGCTCTATCCGCGGCTTCGCGCCTTCATCGAGGCCCTGCACGGCGCCTCGAGCGTCGCCGACCTGTGCGGCCTGCTCGCCGCCGACATCCGCCAGCTCACCGGGTTCGACCGCGCGCTGGTCTATCGGTTCGACCGCGACTGGCATGGCACCGTGGTGGCCGAGGACGGCAACGGCGTGCTGCCCTCCTACCTCGACCTGCGCTTTCCGGCCTCCGACATCCCGGCCCAGGCCCGCGAGCTCTACCGCCGCAACCGGCTGCGGATCATCCCGGACGCGGCCTACGAGCCGGTGCCGATCGTGCCGGCCCGGACGCCCTCGACCGGGGAGCCCCTCGATCTCAGCCAATCCGTGCTGCGCAGCGTCTCGCCGGTCCATGTCGAGTACATGCGCAACATGGGCACGTCCGCCTCGATGTCGATCTCGATCCTGGTCGAGGGCGCGCTCTGGGGCCTGATCTCCTGCCACAACAAGGGGCCGCGGCGGGTCCCGCTCCAGACCCGCAACGCCTGCGACATCCTCACCCAGACCTTCGCCCTCCAACTGGCCGCCAAGGAGCGCGGGGCGCTGGCCGAGCAGCGCCTGGCGCTCGGCGCGATTCAGGCCCGCCTCCTCGCCTACATGGCCGAGGAGGAGAACTTCGTCGAAGGCTTCCTCAAGCATCCCGAGGACGTGCTGGCCCTCACCGATGCCGGCGGCGCGGCGATCGTCACCGGCCAGCGCTGTCACCTGATGGGCCGCACGCCCTCGGAGCGGCAGGTGCGGGGCGTCTACGAGTGGCTGTCCTCCGAGCATGCCGGCGCGGCTGTCCACGCCACCGAAGCCTTGTCCGAGGAATACCCGGCGGCCAAGACCATCGCCGACACCGCGAGCGGGCTCCTCGCCATCTCGATCTCGGAAAAGTACGCCAGCTACGTGCTGTGGTTCCGGCCCGAGGTGGTCCAGACCGTGCGCTGGGGCGGCGACCCGAAGAAGGCCGCCACCAAGGACCCGGCCGGCGGGCCCGACCGGCTGCACCCGCGAAAATCCTTCGAGACCTGGAAGGAGACGGTACAGGGCCGCTCGCTGCCCTGGTCGGTGCCGGAGATCGACACCGCCAAGGACCTGCGCGCGGCGGTGCTCGGCATCGTGCTGCGCCGGGCCGAGGAGCTGGCCTCCCTCACCGAGGAACTGCAGCGCTCGAACAAGGAGCTGGAGGCGTTCTCCTACTCGGTCAGCCACGACCTCCGGGCGCCGTTCCGCCACATCGTCGGCTATGCCGAGCTGCTGCGCTCGCGCGAGGGCGAGAAGTTCTCGGAGCGCGGGCGGCGCTACGTCGACACCATCATCGAGGCGGCGTTCTCGGCCGGTACCCTCGTCGACAACCTGCTGACCTTCTCGCAGATGGGCCGCAACGCCCTCAACCGCATTCCCTGCGACATGAACCAGCTGGTCGAGGACGTGCGCCGGAAGATGATCCGCGACATCCCCCTCGAACGGGCGATCCGCTGGCAGGTCGGCGCGCTCGGCCGCGCCCAGGCCGACCCGGTGATGATGCGGCTCGTGATCGAAAACCTGCTCTCCAACGCCGTCAAGTACACCCGCGGGCAGGCCGAGGCGGTCATCGAGGTCGGGCGCGAGGCGGACCGCGACGGCGAGGCGGTGTTCTACGTCCGCGACAACGGGGTCGGCTTCGACATGGCCTACGTCAACAAGCTGTTCGGCGTCTTCCAGCGCCTGCACCGGGTCGAGGAGTTCGAGGGAACGGGCATCGGGCTGGCCAATGTCCGCCGCATCGTCGAGCGTCACGGTGGACAGGTCCGGGCCGAGGGCACCCTCGGCCAGGGCGCGACCTTCCACTTCACGCTCCCCATCCGCTAGAGACGAGCCATGGCCGACCTCAAGCCGATCCTCCTCGTCGAGGACAACCCCAACGACATCGAGCTGACGCTGGCGGCCCTGGAGAAGAGCCAGCTGGCGAACAAGATCGTCATCTGCCGCGACGGGGCCGAGGCGCTGGAATTCCTGCGCCGGCAGGGACCGCATGCCGACCGGCCGGTGCAGGATCCGGCGGTGGTGCTCCTCGACCTCAAGCTGCCGAAGGTCGACGGGCTCGAGGTGCTGGCGGCGGTCAAGGGCGATCCCAAGACCCGGGCGATCCCGATCGTGATGCTCACGTCGTCGCGCGAGGAGAGCGACCTCGTGCGCTCCTACCAGCTCGGCGTGAACGCCTTCGTGGTGAAGCCGGTCGGCTTCAAGGAGTTCTTCGAGGCGATCCAGGATCTCGGCGTGTTCTGGGCCGTGCTCAACGAGCCGCCGCCGCACCGGTCGGACTGGATCTCCGGTGACTGAGCTTCCGGCGCTGGAGGACGGCGCGGCCCCCCTGCGGATCCTGCTCCTCGAGGACAGCGACCTCGATGCCGAGCTCCTGGGTGCCGTCCTGGAGGACGCCGCCCTGTCCGTCGCCCTCGACCGGGTGATCAGCCGGGACGCCTTCGCGGCGGCGACGGGGGCGGGCTGCCACGACATCATCCTGGCCGATTACGTGCTCCCCGCCTTCGACGGCATGAGCGCGCTCGCCATGGCCCGGGACCGTTGCCCGGAAATCCCCTTCGTCTTCGTCTCCGGCACGCTCGGCGAGGAGGTGGCGGTGGAGGCGCTGAAGAACGGCGCCACCGACTACGTGACCAAGCAGCGCCTCGACCGGCTGCCGCGGGTCATCCTGCGCGCCCTCTCGGAAGCCCGTGCCCACGTCCTGCGCCGCCAGGCCGAGCAGGCCCTGCGCGACCTCAACGAGGGCCTCGAGCAGCGCGTCGCCGAGCGGACGCGGGAACTCGCCGAGGCGAACG
Source organism: Methylobacterium indicum (assembly GCF_001043895.1). Classification (GTDB taxonomy): domain Bacteria; phylum Pseudomonadota; class Alphaproteobacteria; order Rhizobiales; family Beijerinckiaceae; genus Methylobacterium; species Methylobacterium indicum. Next base: position 16,011 of record NZ_JTHF01000241.1, on the reverse strand, counting down.
CCGCGCTCCAGCACCAGATCGCCGAGCGCGAGCGGATCGAGGACGCCCTGCGCCAGGCCCAGCGCCTCGAGGCGGTGGGCCAGCTCACCAGCGGCGTCGCCCACGACTTCAACAACCTCCTGACGGTCATCGCCGGCAACATCGAGTTCCTCGAACGCGCGGTCTTCGACGATCGTTCGCGCCGGCGCCTCGAGATGATGCGGGGGGCGGCCGAGCGCGGCGCCCGGCTGACCGCGCAGCTCCTCGCCTTCTCGCGGCGCCAGAAGCTCGAACCGGTACCGGTGCAGCTCAACCGTACCGTCGCGTCGATGCGCGATCTCCTGCAGAGCTCGATGGGTGGTTCGAGCCGCATCGAGATGACCCTGCAGCCCGACCTGTGGCCCGCCCTCGTCGACGCGACGCAGATCGAGCTGATCATCCTCAACCTCGCCATCAACGCCCGGGACGCGATGGCGGTCGGCGGCTGCCTGACGATCGAGACCGCGAACGTGCGGCTCGCCGCCCCGCCGGCCCGGGCCGAGGAACCGATGCCGGGGGAGTACGCCATGGTGGCGGTGAGCGACACCGGCACCGGCATCCCGGCCGAGGTGCTGGCCCGGGTGTTCGAGCCGTTCTTCACCACCAAGGAGGTCGGCAAGGGCTCGGGCCTCGGCCTCGCACAGGTCTACGGCTTCGCCAAGCAGTCGGGCGGGGGCGTGCGCATCGACACGCGGGTGGGCGAGGGGACCTCGGTCCGGGTCTACCTGCCGCGAGTGGCGGGCGAGGCGGCCTTGCACGAGGTGCGCCCGGCCGCAGCCGACGTCTCGCTTGCCCGCGACACCAGCGACAAGCGGGTGGTGCTGGTCGTCGACGACGACAGCGCGGTGCGCGACATCACGACGACGCGGCTCGGCGAGGCCGGCTACGCGATCCGCGAGGCGGGCTCTGGCCTCGCGGCGATCCAGGCGCTCGAAGCCGACCCGGCCGTCGACCTCGCGGTGCTCGACTTCGCGATGCCGGGGATGAACGGCGTCGAGGTCGCGACCGTGATCCGGAGCCGCTGGCCCGCGATCCAGATCCTGTTCGTCACCGGCTACGCCGACCACACCGCCCTGTCGCAGGTCGATGTCGGCGGCGACGACCGGGTGGTGCAGAAGCCGTTCCGCGGCGAGGACCTGGAGCGCAAGGTCGCGTCGATCCTGGAGCGCCGCCCGCGGCTGACGCTGGTGGCCGGCGGCGCCGGCCGCTGACGCCACGGGCCCACGAGACGCTCAGACGCACGCGAAATTTGGGCCCACAAGACAGTCGGACGAAATTCGATCGCAAAATTTCGATCGCGATCCGGTGAGGCGCGGCGGCGGCGCCGCTGACGCCCCGGATTCCGCGTGCTAGGGTCGTCCCATAAGAACCGGTCCGCATCGTCGGCCGGCCCAGTGGGAGGAAAGCTGCTGCATGGCAGGATCCGTGGCCGGAGCCCCATCGCTCCCGTTCCGCTCAGCCGAGCGCGCCACCGCGCCGGATGCCCGCCGTCATCGCCTCTCCCCGATCATGCGAGTCCGCACGCCCGTCCCTGTGACGGGTCTCCGCACTGGCATCCCGTTCACGCACCAGCATCGCATTGCGAGGTTCACATGACAGTGACCAAGTTCGGCCTCGGCCAGCCGCTGCGCCGGGTCGAGGATCGTCGCCTGATCACCGGCGAGGGCAATTACGGCGACGACCACGCCCCCGCGGGCTGCCTGCACGCGGCCCTACTCCGCAGCCCGCACGCCCACGCGACGTTCACGATCACCGACCTCGAAGCCGCGAGGGCGATGCCCGGCGTGCACCTCGTCCTCACCGCCGAGGACGTGGCCGATCTCGGCGACATCAAGTGCCAGGCGCCCCTGCCGAACAGCGACGGCAGCCAGAACCACGTCGCCAACATCCCGCTGCTGGCCAAGGGCAGCGTGAAGCATATCGGCGATGCCGTCGCCTTCGTGGTCGCCGACACGCTGATCCAGGCCCGCGACGCCGTCGAGGCGATCGGCATCGACTACGCGGTGCGGCCGGCGGTCGTCGGCATCCGCGGCGCCATCGCGGGCGGCGCGAGCGCCGTGTGGGACGAGCAGCCCGACAACGTCTCGTTCGACTCGACCATGGGCGACAAGGCGCCGGTCGACGCCGCCTTCGCCAAGGCCGCCAAGGTGGTGAAGGTCGAGGTCGAGAACCAGCGCCTGGTCACGAACTACATGGAGACCCGCAGCGTCGTCGCCGAGTACGATTCGGGCGCGAAGCGCTTCACCCTCACCATCCCGAGCCAGGGCGTGCACGGCCTGCGCAAGACCCTGACGGGCGTGCTCGGGGTGACGAAGGACCAGATCCGCGTCGTCACCGGCGATGTCGGCGGCGGCTTCGGCACCAAGACCTTCACCTACCGCGAATATCCCCTGGCGGCCGAGGCCGCGCGCCGGCTGGACAGGCCGGTGAAGTGGGTGTCGGAGCGCGGCGAGCACTTCGTCGCCTGCACGCAGGGCCGCGACAACCTCTCGGTCGGCGAGGTCGCGCTCGATGCCGACGGCACTTTCCTCGCCATGCGCTTCGACGTCATCGGCGATCTCGGCGCCTATCTGTCGCAATACGGGCCCTACATCCCGTATCTCGGCGCCACGATGCTGACCGGCGTCTACAAGACCCCGGCGGTGTTCGTCCGGGTGCGCGGCGTCTACACCAATACCGTACCGGTCGACGCCTATCGCGGCGCCGGGCGGCCGGAGGCGGCCTACCTGATCGAGCGCCTGGTAGACCGGGCGGCGCGGGAGACCGGGATCTCGCCGGCCGAGATCCGCCGGCGCAACTTCATCCCGCCGAGCGCGATGCCCTACACGACGCCGATCGGCGACCGTACCTACGACACCGGCGACTTCGCCGCCCATATGGGCCGCGCCGTCGAGGCGGCCGAGTGGAACGGCTTCGAGGCCCGCGCCGCGGAATCCCGTGCCAAGGGGCTGGTGCGCGGCATCGGGCTCGCCACCTACATCGAGTGCACCGCCTGGGGCGAGGGCGAGGACGTCAAGATCACCCTCGACAAGGATGGCGGCGCCACCGTCTATGTCGGCACCCAGTCGAACGGGCAGGGCCACGCCACCGCCTACGCCCAGTTCGCCGCCGAGCATCTCGACCTGCCGCTGGAGCGCATCCGGGTGGTGCAGGGCGACACCGACAAGGTCGCCACGGGCGCCGGCACCGGCGGCTCGCGCTCGATTCCCGTCGGGGGCATCTCGGTCGGCGCGGCGTCGCAGAACCTCGCCGGCAAGCTCAAGGAGCTCGCTTCCGAGGAGCTGGAGGCGGGCGTCCAGGATCTCGAGATCGCGGACGGCGCGGTGCGGGTCGCCGGCACCGACAAGTCGATCGACTTCGCGGCTTTGGCGGCCCTGCCGAAGGCCAGCGAGGCGACCCTGACCGGCCAGGGCGATTTCGTGCCGCCGAGCGCGACCTACCCGAACGGCACCCACGTCGCCGAGGTCGAGATCGACCCCGAGACCGGGATCACCGAGGTCGTGCGCTACACGATCTGCGACGATTTCGGCATCGTGGTGAACCCGCTGCTGCTCGCCGGCCAGGTCCATGGCGGCGTGGTCCAGGGCATCGGCCAAGCGCTGCACGAGCGCACGGTCTACGACGCGGAAGGGCAGCTCCTGACCGCGAGCTTCATGGACTACACCATGCCGCGGGCCGGCGACGTGCCGTTCTTCCACTTCGAGACGAAGAACGTGCCCTCGACCACCAACCCGATGGGCATCAAGGGCGCGGGCGAGGCGGGCAGCATCGGCTCCTGCCCGGCGGTGATGAACGCCGTCGTCGACGCCCTCGACCGCAGCGTCGGCCTGCGCGACATGGACATGCCGGCGACCCCCGCCCGGATGTTCGCGGCTCTGGCGCCCCTGCGCAAGGCGGCCGCCGCCTGACGGCGGGCACCCGTCTCGCGATGCCGTCGCGGCGCCCGGCCTCTCGAGCCGGGCGCCGTTCTGTTTCAGGGTCAAAGACGCGGGGTCAGGCCGCCTTGCCCGACCGCGCCTCGCCCGACCGCGCCTTGGCGGACGATCCCCGCCCGGGCGCCTGGCGGTCCGGCTCGGCCTCGTCGCCGTCAGCGCCCTCGACGTTGATGCGCTCGGCGATCTCGGTCAGCAGCGCGTCGGTCTTCTTCTCCTCCTGCAACGTCTCGTCGAGCAGCCGGGCGGCGTCATTGAGGCCGAGCTGGCTCGCCCAGGTCTTCAGCGTGCCGTAGCGGGCGATCTCGTAATGTTCGAGGGCCTGGGCGGAGGCCGCCAGCACCGCATCGGCAGCCGGGCCGTCGCCGAAATCCTCGAGATCCTCCTCCATCTCGCTCGTCAGGCCCTGCATCGCCTCGCAGGTCTTGCCTCGGGCCGGCTTGCCGAGGATATCGAAGATCTCCTGGAGCCGCTCGACCTGAGTCGCGCTCTCCTCGGCATGGGTCTCGAAGGCCTGCCGCAACTCCTCGTGCTGCGCCGACTTCGCCGCCTTCTTCAGCGCGCGGACGGATTGCCGCTCGGCGTAATACACGTCCTTCAGCGTCTCGTAGAACGCATCCTGCAAGGTCTTCTGCTTCGTCGCCATGCGCTCGTTCGCCTTTGACTATGGGCCGACCGATCGGCTCGCTCATCGGACGAGCCGTGATCGCTGGCTGAACGTCGGGAATCTGGCACGGGTCCCACCACGTCGAGCGAATCGACCGTCGACCGGGCGAATGCCGTCCGATCGCGATGGAACGCGATCGGGTTCGCCCCGAGATCCGGGCGGGATCGATCCCCCGTACGCCGACGGGGCGCCGGCACGCTCGCAAAAGGCGACGCCGGGTCTGAGCAGACTTGCGTTGGCAGGCCAACGCTTCGCCCGCTTAGATCCTTGTTTTGTCGCAGATTTTTGCCGCCGAACCGGTCTCCACTTCGGCGGAATCTGTTTAGGAGGCCCCGGCGCCGATCGTCCCGGAGAGGGAGCGTCAGGTAGGCGGGGCGTCGGCCGGCCGCTCAGCAGCTCAGCTTGCGGCCCTCGCGGAAGCCGTGGACCCGGAAGTGCTTGTAGCCCGACTCCATCTTGCCGGCGAGAACGGCACGGGCGACGTCCGGATTGCAGCGCAGGTATTCGCGCTCGTTGAAAGCGGCGGCACCATTGTCCCGCGACCCACGATCCCGGTCGCGCGCCCCGTAATCCCGGTCGCGGTCCCGCTCGCGATACCCGTAGTCGCGGTCGCGGCTACGATAGTCGTCGCGCCGGCCGTAATCGTCGCGGCGGTCCCGATAGTCGCGATCGCGATAGTCGCTGTCGCGGCTGCGGTACTCGCGATCCCGGTACTCGCGGTCGCGATAGCCGTAATCGGGACCCCAGGACTGGGCCGAGGCGGTCCCCACCGCGCCGAGCAGGCCCAATCCGACGACCGCCATCACCCCAAACGTCCTCATCGTCTCTGATCCCCCTTCGCAAGGCGCATCGTCGCCGCTGCGGAAGCTAGAGCATCGCGAGCCTTTGGGGATAGCGCCGTGATGTCTCGCAGGGCGGGGCGGTCTACGGAGAGCCGGCGAAGCCGGCGTCGTAGAGATGGCAGGCCACCGCGCGGCCCGGCGCCGCCTCGCGCAAAATGGGGGCCTCGGCCCGGCAGCGGTCGAAGGCACGCGGGCAGCGGGGATGGAAGTGGCAGCCGCCCGGCGGATTGAGCGGCGAGGGGGGCTCGCCCTCCTGGAAGGCCATCGCCACCGGCCGTTCCGGATCCGGCACCGGCGAGGAGGCCTTCAGGAGCTGGGTATAGGGGTGCAGCGGCTCCTCGAAGAGCGGGCCGACCGGCCCGGTCTCGACCACCCGGCCGAGATACATCACGCTGACCCGCTGGCAGAAATGCCGGACCACGCCGAGATCGTGCGAGATGAACACGAAGGCGAGGTTGCGGGCCTGGCGCAGCGAGTCGAGCAGCCGCAGGATCTGCGCCTGGACAGAGACGTCGAGGGCCGAGACCGGCTCGTCGGCGAAGATCAGGTCCGGCCCGAGCGCCAGCGCCCGGGCGATGCCGATGCGCTGGCGCTGCCCACCGGAGAATTCGTGCGGGAAGCGGGCGGCAGCGGTCGCCGGCAACCCGACCTCGGCGAGCAGCGCACCGACCCGCTCCGTCAGCTCCGCTCCGCGCGCGAGGCCGTGGACCCGCAGCGGCTCGCCCAAGGCCTCGCCGATGCGCTGGCGCGGATCGAGGGAGGAGGCGGGGTCCTGGAAGACGATCTGCATCCGCCGCCGCAGGCGCCGCATCGCGCTCGCGGGCGCGGCGAGCACGTCCTGCCCGTCGAAGCGGACGGTGCCGCCATCGGCCTCGGTCAGCCGCAACGCCACCCGGGCGGTGGTGGACTTGCCGCAGCCGGATTCCCCGACGATGCCGAGGGCCTCGCCGCGCTGAACGTGGAACGACACCCGGTCGAGCGCCCGCACCAGGCTGGTCTTCGCGACCGGGAAGCCGCGACGGATGGTGAAGGTCTTCGAGAGGTCCTCGACCTCGAGCAGCGGCGCGATCATGCGGCCCTCACCCAGCAGCGCACGGCGTGGTCGGGCGCCCCCGTCAGCGGCACGAGCGGCGGGCGCTCGCGGCAGCGCTCCTCCGCCAGGGGGCAGCGCCCTTGGAAGCGGCAGCCCTTCGGCATCTCCGACAGGGTCGGCACCGTGCCGGGGATCGCCGCCAGCTCCTGCACCCGGTCGACCCGCGGCATCGCCTGGAGCAACCCTTCCGCATAGGGGTGGGTCGGCCGGGCGAAGAAGGCGCGGACCGGCGCGCTCTCGACCACGTCGCCGCCATACATCACCATCACCCGGTCGGCGACCGAGGCGACGACGCCGAGATTGTGGGTGATGAGCAGCACCGCCAGCCCCTCCCGGCGCTGGATCTCGGCGAGCAGGGCCAGCACCTGCGCCTGGATGGTGACGTCGAGCGCCGTCGTCGGCTCGTCGGCGATCAGCACGCGGGGCGAGCAGGCGAGCGCCATGGCGATCATCACCCGCTGGCGCATGCCGCCGGAGAACTGATGCGGGTAGGCGTCGATCCGCTCGGCGGCAGACGGCACCCGCACCCGCTCCAGGAGCGCGATCGCCTTCTCCCGCGCCGCCGCCTTCGACAGGCCGCGGTGGCGCCGCAGGGCCTCGGCGATCTGGAAGCCGATCGTCAGGACCGGGTTCAGCGAGGTCATCGGCTCCTGGAAGATCATCGCCAGGCGGTCGCCGCGCATCGCCTCGCGCTGGCTCTCGGTGGCCGCCCGCATGTCGGTGCCGTCGACCACGATCGAGCCGGCGCCGACGCGACCGACCTTGGGGGCCAGCAATCCCATCACCGAGAGGGCGGTGAGGCTCTTGCCGCAGCCGGATTCGCCGACGAGGGCCAGGGTCTCGCCGCCGGAGACCGAGAAAGAGACCTCGCGCACCGCGTCGTACCAGGTGCCGCCGACCTGGATCTGGGTCGTCAGCCCGTCGACCCGCAGGAGATCGGATGTCGTCATGGAGCCCCCCGCGGGTCGGTGGCATCGCGCAGGCCGTCGCCGATCAGGTTGAGGCCGATCATCACGGCGAGGATGGCGAGGCTCGGGAAGATCGACAGCCAGGGCGCATCGAGAAGGTTGTCGAAGCCCTCGCGCACGATGCTGCCCCAGGTCGCCGTAGGGGGCGGCACGCCGAGGCCGATGAAGGCGAGGGTCGATTCGGTGCGGATCGCCGTGGCGAGCCAGAGCGAGGCCAGCACCACCACCTCGTCCATGATGTTCGGCAGGATGTGGCCGAACATGATGCGGATGTCGGAATAGCCCAAAGCCCGGCAGGCATCGACGAAGTCGCGCTGGCGCATGGCCAGCGTCGAGCCCCGCGCGATGCGGATGAAGGCCGGCACGGCGGTCACCGCGATGGCCAGGATCAGGTTGCCGAGGCTCGGGCCGAGCACCGCCACCAGCATCAGCCCCATGATGAGCTGAGGAAAGCTCAGCAGCACGTCGGTCGCCGCGGTGATCAGCCGATCGGTCCAGCCCCCGAAATACCCGGCCACCACCCCGATCACCGTGCCCACCACCACGCCGATGAGCGTGGCGACGAAGCCGACCGAGAGCGAGATCCGGGCGCCCCAGATCACCCGCGAGAGCACGTCGCGGCCAAAAAAGTCGGTGCCGAACCAGTGCTCGGCGGAGGGGCCCATCAGGGCCGCGACCGGGTCCTGCTCGTTCGGATCGTACGGCGCGATCCAGGGCGCCAGGATCGCCAGGGCGACGACGGCGACCACCGTGACGGCGCCGATCATCAGGCCCGGCGAGCGGGTGGCCCGGCGCCAGGCGCTCGGGGCGGCGGAGGCGGCGACCGCGCTCATTGGGCCGAGACCCGCGGATCGACGAGGCCGTAGGCGATGTCGGTGAGCACGTTGGCGACCACGATGGCGAAGGCGGAGACGACCATCAGGCCTTGCAGCAGGCTGTAGTCGCGCTGGGTCAGCGCGGTCACGATCAGCTTGCCGAGGCCCGGGCGGTTGAACACGATCTCGGTCAGCACCGCGTTGCCGATCAGCACCCCGAGATAGAGCCCGACCACGGTGACGACCGGCACCAGCACGTTGCGGAGCGCATGGCGCCAGACCACGATCCGGGCCGGCATCCCCTTGGCCCGGGCGGTGCGGACGTAATCCTCGCCGAGCGCCTTCAGCATGCCCGAGCGTGTGACCCGGGTCACGTAGGCGACCATCAGCAGGCCGAGATTGAGCGCCGGCAGCACGAGCGCGCCGAGCCGGTCGAGGATCCCGCCGGTGCGCGGCGTCGAGATCACCGGGAACCAGCGCAGCTGCACGGCGAACGCGATCAGCAACAGGATGCCGGAGACGAACGCCGGGAAGGACACGCCGGCGAGCGACACGATGCGGGCGAGCCAATCGGCGAGCCCGTCGCGCTTGCGCGCCGCCATGACGCCGAGCGGCACGCCGACCCCGACGCCGATGGCGACCGCCGCGAGCGTCAGCTCGATCGTGTAGGGCAGGACGTGGGCGACATCCTCCAGCACCGGCCGGTTGGTGGTGAGCGAGCGCCCGATATCGCCGGTGGCGATCTGGCCCATGAAGGCGAGGTACTGGACGACGATCGGCCGATCGAGCCCGAGCTTGCCCCGCAGGTCGGCCCGGGCGGATTCGCTGGCCTGATCGCCCAGGATCACGATGGTCGGATCGCCCGGGACCACCCGCACGAGCACGAACACCACGGTCAGCACCGCCACCAGCGTCGGGATCGCCAGGAGGAACCGCTTGAGGATGAACTGGAGCATGGAGCGGGCCGGGGGTTGGAGGTGATCACGCTGCCGGATCAGGCGCGGGCTTCTCCCTCCCCCCTCTGCGGGGGAGGGTGGCCTGCGGAGCAGGCCGGGAGAGGGGAACCACGCTTCCGGAGACGTCGCGCGCGTCATGACAGGCGCCCACTGGTTCAGCGTCGCGCTGCCCCTCTCCCGCCCGGCGCACGAGTGCTTCGCACTCGCAGCCGGGCACCCTCCCCCGCAGAGGGGGGAGGGGATGCGCACGTCCTGCCGTGAAAAGTAGACAAGTCGTGCGCTTGGAAAAACTTACTTCTTGTCCGTCATCTCCGTGATCACCGGCCCCAGGTGGATCGCGCCCTTGAAATCATATCCGTAATCGACCGTCTTTTTGTGCGCCCAGACCTGCAGCCCCTCGGAGAGCGGCACGGCACAGACCTGCTCGATGATCTTGGCCTGCGCCGTCTTCCACAGCGCCTTCTGCTTCTCCGGATCCGGCTCGGTCCGCGCCGCCCGGATCTCGGCATCGGCGGCGTTGCAGTGGGAGAAGTTGGTCACGGCGGTCGGCGTGGCGACCGTCGAGGCCGAATCGAAGAACTGGGTCAGGTAGGTGTCGGCGACGGGGAAGCGCGCGGCCGCGTAGTAGACGACGTCCGACAGGTCCTTGCGGATCTGGGCGTGGTAGGTCTGGTGGTCGACCACGTCGAGCTTCAGCTCGATCCCGGCCTTCTTGAGCTGGCCCTGCACGATCTGCATCGCGGTCAGCATGGTCGGCAGGCTGGTCTGCACCGCCGTGATGGTGATGCCGTTCGGGTGCCCGGCCTCGGCCAGCAGCGCCTTGGCCTTGGTGGGGTCGTAAGGCGGCAGCGGCGCCTTGTCGTCGGTGCCGAGATAGCCCTTCGGGATGATCGACACCGCCGGCTCGGTGACGCTGGCGCCCTTGAACTGGACGATCTGCGCCTGGCTGATCGCCGCCGCGACGGCCCGGCGCACCCGCACATCGTCGAGGGGCTTGTGGGTGGTGTTGAGATGCAAGAGCGCGAGTTCGGCCGGCCGCACGATGTCGACCGAGACGTCCGCTTCGCGGCCGAACCGCTCGGCCCAGCGCTGGTCCTGCCGGCCATAGACCACGTCGAGCTCGCCCGAGGTGAAGGCGAGGTCGCGGGCGGCATCGGCCGGGATCAGCCGGTAGAGGATGCCGGCGAGCTTCGGCTTCCCACGAAAGTAATCCGGGTTCGCGGTCAGCCGCACGCTCTCGTTCGGCTTGTACTCGGCGAAGGCGAAGGGCCCGGTGCCGATCGGCTTCAGGCGAAAATCGTTACCGAGTGCCTCGACCGCCTTGCGGCTGAGCACGTTGCCGCCGTGGTAGTTGGCGACCAGCCCGAGCAGCGACGGCACCGGGTGCTTGAGGGTGATCTTGACGGTGTACGGGTCCACGGCCTCGACCGCGTCGAAGGCGGCGTAGTCGGTCGCGAACGACGAGGTCTTGGGATCGGCGGCGCGCTTCAGCGAATAAACCACGTCGTCGGCGGTCAACTCGCCGTAGCCGCCATGGAACTTGACGCCCTTGCGCAGCGCGAAGGTCCAGGTGCGGCCATCGTCCGAGCGGGTCCAGGATTCGGCGAGGTCCGGCTCCAGGGTCTCGAGGCTGGTCGAGCCCGGCTTGAACCGCACGAGGCCGTTGAAGATCCAGGAGACGACCGGCTTGTCCTGGGTGCTGGTGGCCCGGAACGGATCGAGCTGGCTGATGTCGGCGGCCGCCATGCCGATGGTCAGGGTCTTGCCCGCCGGAGCCTGGGCAAGCGCCGGTGCGGGGCCAAGCAGGGCGAGGGTGGCCGCGGCGAAGAGGAAGCGTCTCATCGTGGTGATCCCCCTGAGTGATTCTTCTGTCATCAGTGTTCGATCTCCCCCTCCGACCGGTACGGCCCACGCCACGCGGCGAAACGCTCGATCCGGAACGGATGGAGAGGAGAGGCGGAGCGGCCCTGCGTCACGAGTTCCGCCAGGATCTCGCCGACGACCGGGCCGAGCTGGAAACCGTGTCCGGAGAAGCCGAAAGCATGGACCAGGCCGGGCGTGGAGGCGGAGAGCCCGATCACTGGGATGTGGTCCGGCATCTCGCCGTCGAGGCCGCTCCAGCTGCGGATGACCTGGGCGTGGGCGAGGTCCGGGATCAGCGTCAGGGTCTTGTCCATCGCGCCGAGGGAGGTCGCCGAGACCGGACGGGCGAGGCCATCGACGCTGTCCGCCGTGCCGCGCCCGCCCCCCAGCACCACGTTGCCGCGCCGGGTCTGGCGCACGTAGACGTCGCCGCCGACGACGCCGATCGACCGGGTGACGAGGTGCGGCAGCGGCTCGGTCACCACCATGTTGGGAGAGAGCGGAGCCACCGGCGCCGCCTCGCCGAACCAGCCCGCCACCGCGCCGCCATAGGCGCCGGCGGCGTTGACGAGGCTGCGGCTGCGCACGCTCACCCCTTCGGCCTCGACCGTGAACCCGGCTCCGTCATGGGCCGCGTGGCGCACCGGGGCGTGCTCCCGCACCTCCGCCCCCAGCCGGCGGGCGAGGCGGGCGAAAGCGGGGCCGACGACCCGCGGATTGGCCTGCCCGTCGGTGGGCGAGAGCGAGGCGCCGACGACCGCCGGGCCGAGCCACGGCATCTCGGCGCGGAGCGCGTTCGCTCCGAGAAGCTGGAGGTCGAGCCCGTATTCGGCCGCGTCGCGGGCATAGGCTTCGAGCACCGCCATGTCGGATTCGGAGCGGGCGAGCTTGATGTGGCCGGTCGCCTCGAACCCGACATCCTCAGCCAGCTTGGCGCCCAACCCGTCCCACAGCACCCGGGCGCGCCGTGACAGGGGCAACTCCGAAAAGTCGCGGCCCTGCTGGCGCACGCCGCCGAAATTCACCCCGCTGGCGCCGCCGCCGCAGAGACGCTTCTCCAGCAGGGCCACGGTCAATCCGGCCTCGCGCAGGGCCACGGCGGCGGAGCAGGCGGCAATGCCGCCCCCGATGATCGCGACGTCGACGGTGAGGCGCTCCATCAGACCGGCTCCCGCAACGGGATCGGCTTGATCGGCGCCTGCCCGCGCAAGCGCCCGACCGTCTCGACCGGTACGGCCAGCGTCCGGGCCAGGATCTCGGCCGCTGCGTGGCCGCAGACCCGGCCCTGGCAGCGGCCCATCCCGGCGCGGGTCAGCGCCTTGAGCCGGTTCATCTCGCGGGCATCCCGCTCGGTCGCGGCCCGCCGCAGGGTGCCGGCGGTGATGCCCTCGCAGCGGCAGACGATCTCGTCGTCGCCGATTCCGTCGACGAGGTGGTGCGGATAGGGATAAGCGGCGTCGAGGGCGGCGCGAAAACCCGCGTGACGTGCGAGACGCCGGTCGAGCCGGGCTTCCCGAGCGGCGTCCCGCGGCCGGCCGAGATCGGCGAGGAGGGCCAACGCCGTGCGCTCGCCCTGCAACTCGGCCACGTCGGCCCCGCCGATGCCGCTGCCGTCGCCGGCGAGATAGACGTGGGGGTGCGATGCACGGCCCTCGGGCGATCGCTCCGGCTGCCATTGCCGGGTCACAGGCTCGAACACGAAGCGGCACCCGGCGAGGTCGGCGGCTTGCGCCTCGCTGCGCAGGCCGAACGAGGCCCCGACCGCATCGCATGCCACCCGATGCCGGCGCCCGCGCGCATCGTCCCAGGTCAGGGCCTCGACCTGTCGGCCGCCCTCGACCGCGATCGCTCGCACGCCGGAGCGCACCGGCAGGCCCCGCAACGCGCCCGCGACGGTGTACCAGACGCCTTTGGCCAAGGTCCCCGGAAGGAGGGCGAGGCGAGGAACTGCTGTCACCTTCGCCCCGAGTGGCGTGACGTCGAGTACCGCGGCGAGTGTCGCGCCGGCCTTGGCATATTGATGCGCGACCAACGGCAGGAGCGGCCCGGCTCCGACGAGGGCGACGCGCCGGCCGATCGCCATGCCCTGCGCCTTGAGGGCGATCTGCGCTGCCCCGAGGGTGAACACGCCCGGCAGGGTCCAGCCCGGGAAGGGCAGGGTGCGGTCCATGGCGCCGGTGGCGAGCACCAGCCGGTCCACCGCGATCCGCTCGTGACCCCGCGGCCCCAGACAGTCGAGATCGAAGCCGAAAGGCGCCCGCGGCGCGATCCCCCACACCATCGTGTCGGGGCGGTAATCGATCTGCGATGCGAGCGCATCGGCCAGATCGTGCAGCGCCTGCGCCCGCCCGGCCTCGAACCCGTAGAGCGCGGCTGCCGGCCGCTCGGCGCCGGGCGGCGGACGGCGGTAGATCTGGCCGCCGGCCCGGTGCCCCTCGTCGAGAAGAATGGGGCGCAACCCCGCCTCGGTCAGAACCTGTGCCGCCCGCAATCCCGCCGGACCGGCGCCGACGATTGCCAAGGTGGGCTCAGCCGGGACCGGTTCACTCACCGACGCCTCCCGTGACCACCGCCATGCCGGGCTCGACCCGGGTCGTGCAGGCGCGCACCCGGCGGCCATCCGCCAAGCCGACCCAGCAATCCTGGCAGGCACCCATCAGGCAGTACCCGGCCCGCTCGCCGGGACCGAACTCGAACCGGCGCAGCGCGTGCCGGTGCAGCAGGATCGCGCCGATCAGCAGGTCGCCGGCCTGCACCTCGGCCGGTGCACCGTCGATGGTGAAGGGAATGGCCGGGCCCGACCGTTTCGCGAGGCGATGAAAAAGCCCGCTCACAGCATGTCCTCGTGCCGGCAATTGAGGAGCAGTTCGGCGACGCTCGCGGTGTTGGGGAGCCGCACCACGGTCTCGATCACCGCGGCGATATCCTCAGGCCGGCTCATCAGCGCCCGCGGCTGCTTGGTGACGTGGGCGGTCATGTCGGTCTCGACGAAGCCCGGGCAGAATGCGGTAGCCCGGATGCCGTGCTCCCAGCCCTCGCGCCGCACGGCCTGGGTGAGGCTGACCAAAGCCGCCTTCGCCATGGCATAGCCGGCATTGTCGTTGCGCACGCGCTTGCCGGAGAGCGAGGCGATGTTGACGATCCGCCCGGTGCCCGACGCGACGAGGGTCGGCCAAGCCGCTCGGATCAGCCGCATCGGCGCCTTGACGTTGACCGTCATCAGCGCATCGAACGCCGTTTCGTCGGAATCGAGGAAGCGGGCCATCGGGTTGATGCCGGCGGCATTCACCAGCACGTCGATCCGGCCGAATTCCGCCAGCGTCGCGGCGGTCCAGGCTTGCGCGCCGACGGCCTCCTCGGCGTCGTAGCGGCAGGCATGCCATTCCGGCGGCGCACGGCGCGGATCGCGCAGGCCGGCGCTGATCCGATAGCCGGCGCAGGCCAGTCTCTCGGCCACCGCCCGCCCGATCCCGCGCGAGGCGCCCGACACCATCGCGACCCGTCCCGCCGGCTCAAGCATCGCTGCCGCGCTCCCTCGGTGATCGCCGCATCGCGGCCGGGTCCAACCCTCGCCGGAAAGGATTGATCGTTGCGGCGATGCGAGCAACAGCTATTTCGGTAGGCGAATGATTTTGCCAGCATTATTCCACTCAATGAAAATCGCAGGTATCATCGAGATGTCCGACGCCGCCGAAGCGAAATCACCCGATCGATCCGCTCCCTCCCGCATCGCCGGCCTGCTGCGCCACCTCGGCGAGTCGGGCCCCGGCGGCGCGCGCCTGACGGCCCTTGCCGACGCGACCGGCCTGCCGGCGCCGACGACCTTGCGCCTGCTGCGGGCCCTCGTCGCCGAGGAGCTGGTCGACCTCGATCCCCCGACGAAGACCTACCGGCTCGGCCTAGGCCTGTTCCGCCTCGCCGCCAAGGCCGGCAACCCGCTGGGCCTGCGCGATCTCGCTCGGCCGGCCCTGCTGCGGCTGACGGGGGCGCTCGGCGAGACGGTCTTTCTCCTGGTGCGCAGCGGCTACGACGCCGTCTGCATCGACCGCACGGCCGGCCCGCTGCCGATCCGCTCCTTCACCGGCGATATCGGCGGTCGGGTGATGCTGGGCCTCGGCCAGGGATCGATGGCGATCCTGGCCCACCTGCCGGCGGACGAGCAGGAGGCGGTGATCCGCTACAACCTGCCGCGACTTCGCGAGGTGACGAGCCTGGACGAGGCGTTCCTGCTCACCGAGATCGCCCGCACCCGGGATCTCGGCTATTGTGCCGCAGCCTCCGGGTTGATCCCCGGCATGGCCGGGCTCGGCGTGCCGATCCTGGATGCGGACGGCCATGCGGTGGCGGCGCTCAGTGTCGGCAGCACGGTCGATCGCCTCGCCGGAGAGCGCCGCGAGGCCATCGCCGGCATGCTCCGGCGCGAGGCTGCCGGCATCGCAGCCCGCCTGAACCCCTTCGACGAAACCCTGCGCCGGGCCGGCGCGGCGATGGAGCGGGGGAGGCCGTGAGGCGAGGGGCCCGAACGCAACGAAGCCCGCCGGGCGTGAGCCTGGCGGGCTTCGTAGTTTCGATCGTGTCGAGGGATTATGTAACGTGCTTGGCAGGTCTGGCGGTGACCGACTCTCCCGTGTCTTGAGACACAGTACCATAGGCGCTGGGGCGGTTAACGGCCGAGTTCGAGATGGGATCGGGTTCTGATCACCCCGCTCAAACCACCAGACCGGCCAAGCACGTCGTTCGGCAAGCATGTCTTTCGCGGGCTGCAGCCTGTGGCTGCTCCGCGGGTCTTCATCGCGTGTGGTTGTTCATGTGTCTGATCCGGACACGGATCATGAGAGCGATCAAGCCGATCGAGCG
>NZ_JTHF01000240.1 GCF_001043895.1 Methylobacterium indicum | reverse complement strand
CCTGCCGCAGGACGCTCTCGCCCCGGCGGCGGAAGCCCACGACCGGATCGACTTCTCCGCCGCCCGTCCCCCCGCCCCGTCGGGCGGCGCGATGCCGAACTGGCGCGGCCCGACCCTCGTCGAGGAGACCCCGAGCACCGCGGCCCTGATTCGCGACGACCTCGAGCGCCTGCGCCAGGAGTTGCGGGAGCAGGTGCAGGGGGGTGGGACGCCGGGCGGGGCGGCCCCCGACGACGCCGCGCCCGGCACCGGGACGGCGTCGCTCCAGGACATGCCCGCCCACGAGAAGTCCATCCAAGAGGCCTCCCTAAAGGCGGTCCCCTTGTCGGATGCATCGCTGCCCCAGGCCGCCACCCTGGCTGACACACCCTCCCCGCTCGACGATATCTCCCTCCCCGAAGTGACGGCCCTGCCCGAGGAGACCGAGGACGGCCGAGTGATCTTCGGCGACAAGAAGGTGCCGCGGGCGCTGGTCGAGACCATCGTGCGGGCGGCGCGCGAGACCGAGGTCGATCCGGTCTACCTGATGGCGCTCGCCGACAAGGAATCGACCTTCCAGCCGAGCGTGCGCGCGGCGACCTCGACGGCCGAGGGGCTTTTCCAGTTCCTGACCGGCACCTGGCTCGAACTGGTGCGGACGTTCGGCGCCAAGCACGGCTACGCGGCCGAGGCGGAGCTGATCGAGAAGCGCGGCGGGACGCTGGTGGTGCTGAAGGACGCCGACCGGCGCCGGGTGCTGGCCCTGCGGCGCGACCCCTACGTGGCGAGCCTGATGGCCGGCGAGATGATGAAGCGCGACCGCAGCCGCGTGGAGCAGCGCCTCGGCCGCGACCTGACGACGACGGAATGCTACTTCGCCCATTTCCTGGGCGCGGCGAGTGCCGGCAGGTTCATGGAGCTGACGGCGGAGAAGCCGCACCAGCCGGCGCAGGCCTCGTTCAAGGCCGCCGCGCGGGCGAACCGCTCTCTCTTTTTTCGCCGCGAGGGCCGGAAGACGCGCAGCCTGACGGTCGCCGAGGTCTATAATCGCCTCGACGGCATGATCGACCAGCGCCTCGACCTCTACCAACCGGTCTCGGCGATCGCGGAGCAGATCGATGCCCGCCGTCCGACCGAGGCCCCGCCGGCGGCATTGAGCCAACTCCCGTAGGTCCGGCCCTCCCCGAGGCCTCTGTGTGAGCGAAGCGGCCAGGGGGACGACGCGAAGGAAGGACGGCCCGCGCGCCGGGACGTTGCGATAACGAGGGATACGGGCGCCGGTTCCAGCCTCCTTCAGGATTTTTTAACCGGTGCCGTGACCGGCCGCGCGCTCCCGCACCGGCAACTGGAAATACAGGTGCGCGACGCCCGGCAGGCCGTGGCGGATCGCGGCGCGCAGGTCGGCGGTGGTGCGGCGCAGGCCGTCGCCGGTGAGGTCCGGTGCGAGATCGAGGCTGACCGCGAGCAGCACCGTGCCGGGACCGAGCTGCAGGCTGCGCATCCGCTCGATCCGCACCACCCGGGGATCGGCCGCGAGAATGGCCCGCGCCTGCTCGATCACCCGCGGCGAGGCGCTCTCGCCGGTGAGCAGGCTGCGGGTCTCGCGAAACAGCACGCCCGCCGTGGCGATCAGGAGCAGCCCGATCGCCACCGAGGCGACCCCGTCGCCCTGCGGCCAGCCGAAAAAGCCGCTCGCGACCACGCCGAGAAGCGCCAGGCCGAGGCCGATCAGCGCCGCCCCGTCCTCCAGGATGATCGCGAAGGTGCTCGGGTCCTTGCTGCGGGTGACCGCCGTCCAGAGCGATTCGCGGGCAAAGCGCGCCCGCATCTCCCGCCGGGCGGTGCGGAACGACAGCCCCTCGAAGACGCCGGAGAGCACGATCACCCCGACATTGACCCACGGTGACGTCATCGTCTCGGGATGGCGCAGCTTCTCCACGCCCTCGTAGACCGCGTAGGCGCCGCCGAGCGTGAAGATCAGCAGCGCGACGACGAAGGACCAGAAATACAGCTCCAACCCGTGCCCGAAATTGTGGCTGTCGTCGGCGGGCCGGGCGGCGCGGCGCATCCCGTAGAGCAGGAGGCCCTGGTTGCCGGTATCGACGAAGGAATGCACGGCCTCCGTGAACATCGCCCCCGAGCCGGTATAGGACGCCGCCGCGAGCTTGGTGACCGCGATGGCGAGGTTGCCGGCCAGCGCCGCGTAGACGACGAGCTTCGATCCGCTTGGTGCCACGTCGTCAGTGTCCGCCCACCGGGGCGTCGCCGCCGCGCTTCACGTTCTTGAGGATCATCGCCAGCGGCACCGCGCAGGCCGACACGATGGCGAGCGCCCAGAACACGTCGATATAGGCGAGGAAGGCCGACTGGGTCTGGACCTGCCGGCCGATCCAGGCGATCGCCTGGTTCTGGGCGTCCACCGTGCTGGCGCCGCGGGTCGAGAAGAACTGCGTCGCCGCCCGCAGGGTCTCCTGGTAGGCGGGCTCCGAGGGCACGACGTGCTCGACGAGGCGGCTGGTGTGGAATTGCTGGCGGTAGGCCAGGATGTTCTGGGCGAGCGACACGCCCATCGAGCCGCCGACGTTGCGGGCGACGTTGATCAGGGCCGAGGCCTGGTCGGTCTGGTCCTTGGAGATGCCCTCGTAGGAGGCGGCGGTGATCGACAGGAAGATCATCGGCAGGCCGAGACCGATATAGACACGCGACCACACGAAGAATCCGAAATTGAGGTCGCCGTAGAGGTTCGTCAGCTCGTACATCGCGAAGGCGATGATGGTGGCGCCGGTCGCGATGAGGTATTTCGGCTGGACGTAGCCCGAGACGCGCCCGATCACGAACATCATCACGCAGGTGACGAGACCGCCGGGCGAGAGCGCCAGGCCGGCCCAGGTGGCGGTGTAGCCGAAATAATCCTGCAGGAGCTGGGGCAGGAACTGCGTCGTGGCGATCAGGATGGCGCCGGTGGCGAGCATCACGAGGAAGCAGGAGCCGAACTGGCGCCGGCCGAGCAGCCGCAGGTCGACGACCGGGTTCTTGTGCTTCAGTTCCCACGGGATCATCGCGACGAACGACACGACGGTCAGGCAGGCGAAGACCACGATCAGGGTCGAGCCGAACCAGTCCTTGCGCTGGCCCTCGTCGAGGACGACCTCGAGGGAGCCGAGGAAGGTCGCCACCAGGATGAAGCCGACGACGTCGAAGCGCACGCCCTCGCGGCGCAGGCGCTTGCGCTCCTCGACCGCCGATTTCGGATCCTGGACCAGCCACCAGATCAGAAACAGGGCGACGACGCCGACGGGGGCGTTGATGAGGAAGCACCAGTGCCAGGAATACTGGTCGGAGAGCCAGCCGCCGAGGGTCGGGCCGACCACCGGCGCCACCACGATGGCGACGCCGTAGAGGGCGAAGGCCTGGCCCCGCTTCTCCGGCGGGAAGGAATCCGCCAGGATCGATTGCGCCAGCGGCGCCATGCCGCCGCCGCCGAGCCCCTGCAGGATCCGGAAGAACAGCAGCGATTCGAGGCTCCAGGCGAAGCCGCACAGGATCGACGACACCGTGAACAGCGCGATCGCCGCCAGGAAGAAGGCCTTTCGCCCGTAGCGCTTGGCGAGGAAGCTCGAGGCCGTGAGCACGATCGCGTTGGCGACGAGGTAGCTCGTCACCACCCAGGCCGCCTCGTCGGGGCCGACCGCCAGCCCGCCGGCGATGTAGCGCAGCGCGACGTTGGCGATGGTGGTGTCGAGCACCTCCATGAAGGTGGCGAGCGCCACCACCATGGCGATGATCCAGGGATTGTGGTCGCCGGCGGCGCTGTCGGCGGGGTTCTGACCGCTCACGGCGAGACCTTCCTCACGGCAAGACTCTTCTCACGGCAAGACTCTTCTCACGGCAAGACTCTTCTCACGGCCCGCCCCTCAGCGGACCCGCACCGTCGGCACGACCGACATGCCGGGGCCGATCGAGACGTCCTGCGGCCAGGTGTCGACCGTGATCTTCACCGGCACGCGCTGCACCACCTTGACGTAGTTGCCGGTCGCGTTCTCGGCCGGCAGCAGGCTGAAGGCGGTGCCCGAGCCGGGCTGCACCGAGGTGACCTTGCCGGTGATCTTGTGGTCCGGGTAGGCGTCGATCTCGACGTCGACCGGCTGGCCCGGGCGCATGTCGGTGATCTGGGTCTCCTTGAAGTTCGCCGTGACCCAGATGTCGTCGGGCACGAACATGCTGAGCGCCTGGCCGGCCTGGGCGAACTGCCCGACGGCGCCCGTAAGGCGCACCACCCGGCCGGCCTGAGCCGTCGTCACGGTCGTGTATTCGAGGTTGAGCCGGGCCTGCGCCTCCTGGGCGCGGGCCTGGGCGAGGCTCGCCTCGGCGCCGGCCTTCTGGGCCTGGAGCGAGCCGATCTGGCGCTGGGCCACCGTCACGGCAGCGTTGGCGCGATCGACATTGGCCTGCTGCTGCTGCAGGTTCGAGGTCGATTGCTGCGATTGCTGCACCGAGCCGGCGCCGCGCTGGGCGAGGTCCTGGTAGCGGGCGGCGTCCTGCTTGGCGAATTGCAGGGCAGCCTTGGCCTGCTCGACCTGGGCCTTCGCCTCCTGGATCGATCCCTGCTGCGCCTGGATCTGGGCGTCGAAGCCCTGGATCTGGGCCTGGGCCGACTGGACCTGCGCCCGCGCCTGCTGGAGCGCCACCTCGTAGTCGCGCTTGTCGATCTGGAACAGCACGGCGCCGGCCTCGACGTGCTGGTTGTCGGTCACCGGCACGGCGGTGACGTAGCCGGCGACCTTGGGCGAGACCGCGAACTGGCGCGCATCGACGAAGGCGTCGTCGGTGCTCTCGTAGGGGTGGATGTAGGTCAGCCAGTACCAGTAGCCGCCGGCCGCGGCGAGGAGCAGGACGATCGCCCCGAGGACGAACCAGAGCGGGTGGCGCCGGACGAGGCCCGGCTTCTTGCCGGATTCCTCGCCCTCGTCGTCCTGTCCGTCCGATGGCTCGCCGTTGCGGCTCTCGGCCTCCCTGTCCTGCGCCTCGTCCTGCGGCGTGTGCTCGCGCAGGGCACGGGTATTCTCCTGCAGGGCGCGGGTGTTCTCGTCGCGCGCCGGATCCGCTCCGCGCGACCGGTCTGCTCCGCGCGCCGGATCCGTTCGCGTCGCGACGGGCGCCGGCGCGTCCCGCCCGACCGGGCCCTCGGCCCGCGACTGATCGTCCAGCATGTCGTGAATTCCACGCAACGGCCCGAATGCGGGCCGGGCAAGGCGCCCGCCTCGGCTCGGTAGACGCAGGGGCAGCGGCGTGGGTTCCGCATTGCGGCAAAAAAGCCGGAGCGGGAGCGGGATGAATTCCGGCCGCGAACCGTTTCGCGCGGGGCCGGCCCGCGCCCGGGCGGAACGGCCGCGCTCGCCCGACGTTCACGTCACGTAGTCCCGGCCCCGACGGCCCTCGCCCCGGAAATCGCACCGGAGGATGATCGCATGAGTACTGCAGCCCCGCTTCCGAATACCGCGCCCGGCGCTTCGTCCCCTTACGGCAGCGCCGCCGATCCGCTCGCGCGGCTCAATGCGATGAGCGCGGTCCTGGCCCGCAACTGGTGGCTGATCGCCCTGCGCGGCGTCTTCGCGATCCTGTTCGGGATCGTCGCCCTGATCGCGCCGGGCGCGACGCTCCTGACCCTGGTGATCCTCTTCTCCGCCTACATGCTGGTCGACGGGATCACCGAGATCGTCGCCGCGGTGCGGGCGGCCGAGCGGCACGAGCGCTGGGGCTATCTCCTGGCCGCGGGTGCGATCAACATCCTGGTCGGCGTGCTGGCCTTCCTGATGCCGGGCAGCGCGCTCGTCGCCTTCGTGTACCTGATCGCCGCCTGGGCCCTGGTGACCGGCGGCCTGATGATCGCCGCCGCCTTCCGGCTCCATCTCGACCACGGCCGCTGGTTCCTGGCGATCGGCGGGGTGCTCTCGGTGCTGTTCGCCGTCGCCCTGATCGCGAGCCCGGCCCTGTCGCTCCTGGTCCTCACCTACTGGATGGGCGGCTACGCCATCGCCTTCGGGGCCTTCATGCTGGTCCTGGCCTTCCGGCTGCGCAGCCGGCACGCCGGGACGGGCGCGCCGGGTGGTTCGATGCGGGCGGCGTGAGACGCGACGCCCGCCCCCTCCCCCCTCTGCGGGGGAGGGTCTTCCGCTCCTGTGCGGGAGCTCAAACGGCGGCCTCCGCCCCCACCGCCGCCAGCGCGAAGGCGTAGATCAGCGCCACCTCCTCCAGCCGGTCGAAGCGGCCCGCGGCACCGCCGTGGCCGGCTTCCATGTTGGTGCGCAGGAGCACCGGCCCGCCCCCGGTCATGGTGGCGCGCAGGCGCGCGACCCACTTCGCCGGCTCCCAGTAGGTCACCCGCGGGTCGGTGAGGCCGCCGAGCGCCAGGATCGCCGGGTAGGTCTTGGCCGCCACGTTGTCGTAGGGCGAGTAGGACAGGATCGTCTCGAAGGCCTGGAGGTCCGTGCCCGGGTTGCCCCATTCGGGCCATTCCGGCGGGGTGAGCGGCAGCTCGCCGTCGAGCATGGTGTTGAGCACGTCGACGAAGGGCACGTCGGCGACGATGCCGGCGAAGAGTTCGGGCGCGAGGTTGGCCACCGCCCCCATCAGCATGCCGCCGGCGCTGCCGCCATGCGCCACGATGCGGCCCGCCCCCGTGTAGCGGGCCTCGATCAGCGCGCGGGCGGACGCCACGAAGTCCGAGAAGGTGTTGGGCTTCTTCTCGCGCTTGCCGTCGAGGTACCAGCGCCAGCCCTTCTCGGTACCGCCGCGGACATGCGCGATGGCGTAGACGAAGCCGCGGTCGACGAGCGACAGCGGGTTGGTGCGGAAGGCCGCCGACATCAGCGAGCCGTAGGAGCCGTAGCCGTAGAGGAGGAGCGGCGCGGTCCCGTCGAGGGGTGTGTCGCGCCGGTGCAGCAGCGAGACCGGCACCTGCTCTCCGTCCGGCGCGGTCGCGAACAGACGGCGCGTCACGTAGGCCGCCGGGTCGTGGCCGCTCGGCACGTCCTGGCGCTTGCGCAAGGTCCGCTCGCGGGTCGTCGCGTGGTAATCGTAGGTTTCCGCCGGCGTCGTCATCGACGAGTAGGTGAAGCGGACGAGGTCGGTGTCGAAGGCGTGGCCCGGCGAGAGGCCGAGCGAGTAGGCCTCCTCGGCGAAGGCGACGGTGTGCTCGACGCCGCTCTCGGCTTCGCGCACGATCAGGCGCGGCCGGGCGTTCTCAAGTTCGAGCCGCACGAGGTGGCGGGCGAGCACGTGCTGGAACCGGATCATCACCCCGGCGCGGTGCGGGATCAGGTCGCGCCAGTTGGCCTTCGCCGGGTCGTCGAGCGGCGCCACCGCGATCTTGAAGTCCTCGGCGCCGTCGGCGTTGGTCAGCACGAACAGTTCGTCGCCGCGATGCTCGACCGAGTAGATCAGCTTGTGTTCGCGCTTCGCCACGACCCGCAAGGGGGCGAAGGGCGTGGCGCGCTCGGCGAGGTGGACCTCCGAGGTCTCGTGGTCGTTCGCCGTCACCACCAGGTAGGCGCCGGACTGGGTCTCGCCGATGCCGACGAAGAAGCCGGAATCGCTCTCCTCGTAGACCGTCTCGTCGTCGCTCTGCGGCGTGCCGAGGCGGTGCAGCCGCACGGTCGCGGGGCGGTGGTTCTCGTCGACGGCGACGTACCAGAAGGCGCGGGCGTCGCCGCTCCACACCACGTCGCCGGTGGTGGCGAGCACCCGGTCCTCGAGATCCTGGCCCGTCGCGAGGTCGCGGACCCGGATGGTGTAGAGCTCGGAGCCCTTGGTGTCGGCGCTCCAGGCCACCAGCCGGTGGTCGTCGGAATGGGTGGCGTCCTCCAGGCTGAAGAAGGCGTGCCCTTCCCCCTCCCGGTCGCCGTCGATCAGGATCTCTTCTCCCTCCCCGGCGAGGTCGCCGACGAGGCCGGGGGCCACGCGGTCGGCCGGGCGGCGGCAGACCAGGGGATGCTGCCCGCCCTCGCGGTAGCGGGTGTAGTAGGCGAAGGGACCGTCGAGGTCCGGCACGCTGCCGTCATCCTCGCGGATGCGCCCGCGCATCTCGGCGACCAGGGTCTCGCGCAGCGCCGTGGTGCCGGCGAGCGCAGCCTCCGCGTAGGCATTCTCGGCGACGAGCAGGTCCCGGATCTCCGCCGGCAGGGCGGAGGGGTCCTTCAGCACGTCCTTCCAGTTCTCCGCCTTGAGCCAGGCATAGGGGTCGGTCACCGCGCGGCCATGGACCGTGACGGTGACGGGCCGGACGGGCGCCGTCGGCGCGGCGGTGGGCGGGCTCAGGCGAAGGGTCATGCGGCTCCCCGGGAGGTGGCGTCTGGCACGGATGTGCCGTCCCGGGGGCGCCGCCGCAAGGGCGCGCGGCGCTCACGCCGCCGCCGCCGCTCCTTGAGCGTCCGCCCGGATGCGGTCCATCATCGCCCGGGCGCCGTTCGAGCGCTGCGCGGTGAGGTGCTCGGAGAGGCCGAGCGTCTGGAACAGGCCGAGGGCGTCGGCCCGGGCGGCATCCGACGCCGTGCGGCCGTCGAAGAACGCGATCAGGACGGCGACCACGCCCTTGGTGATGTGGGCGTCGCTGTCGCCGAGGAAGTGCAGCCGCGGCTCGGGGCCGGAACGGTCGACCCGCGTCTCGAGCCAGACCTGGCTGACGCAGCCGCGCACCCGGTTGGCCTCGGTGTGGGCCTCGTCCGGCAGGGGCGGCAGCTTGCGGCCGAGTTCCATCAGGTACTGGTGGCGGTCGTCCCACTCGTCCAGGAACTCGAAGTTGGAGACGATCTCGTCGATGGGCGGCAGCATGGGACCTGACGGCGCGCTGGAGAAGGGGAGACCCGGCATATAGGCGGGCGGGGACCCGCCCGCCACCGGGGACCCGTCCGAGGCTGGGTTCAGCCCGGCAGCGTCAGGTCGAGGGGCGAGTCCTGGGTGCCCCCGCCCGAGACCGCGATCCCGGCCTGGCCGGCATAGGCGGCGATCAGGCGGGGGCCGAGCCGCGGCACGCCGTCCGGCGGCACGCCGGCGACCCCGCCCGAGGCGATGCGGACCCGCACCGGCTCGTCCGGCGAGCCCGCCGGCACCTCGACCCGGGTGACGCAGGCGACTCCTTCCCCGGTACCGTCCAGGCATTCGGCGACGATCTCGGCCAGGATCATCCCCAGCGCGTTGACGATGCGCGGCTCGAGGAGGAGCGTGCGATCCGCCTCGACCGTGACGGCGATCCGCCCGGCCCGGCGCAGCTGCCCCAACCCCTCGGCGAGGCGCGTCAGGTAGTCGGCGAGGTCGACGCTGGCGATCTGGGGCGCCTCGTGCAGGTGCTGCTGGACGAGCGCGATCGCCCGCACCCGCTGGCCGAGCGCCTCGAAGGCCGGGCGGCAGGGCGCCGGCGCCGCGCGGCCGTAGAGGCCGATCAGGCTGACCGTGACCTGCAGGTTGTTGCGCACCCGGTGATAGATCTCGGCGAGCAGGGCCTCCTGCTCGGAGAGCGCCCGGGCGGCCTGCGCTTCGGATTCCTTGCGCTCGGTGATGTCGAAGCAGGACCCGGCGAAACCCGTGAAGGTCTCGCCCTCGTGCAGCGGGTAGGCATGGCCGTGCATCCACCGGAAGGCGCCGTCGTGCCGGCGCAGGCGGTACTCGGCGCTGTGGGGCGCCCGCCTCTCGTAGGCCGCCGCCAGGGCGGCCTCGTGATCGGCCCGGTCCTCGGGATGCAGCCCCTCCTTCCAGCCGTGACCGACCTCGTCCTCCGCCGCGCGGCCGCGGAACGCGGTCCAGGCCGGGTTGACGTAGATCAGGCGCGCCTGCCGGTCGGCGCGCCAGATCATCAGCCCGGCTCCCTCGGCGAAGCTGCGGAAGGCCGCGTCCGACGTCGTTGTCTGCGAGGCCATGGTCCCACCCGTTCCCTGTCGCCGATCCGCTCCTTCAGGGCCGGTCAACGTGCCGGACACGGCGCCGTTCCGGCGCGCGGGCCGAGGAACGAAAAGACGGGGGAGGACGAAAAGGCGAGAGATCAGCGCCGGTTGAGGGCGAAGCGGCCGGGCCCGGCGGCGGCGATCATCAGGAGGCCGCCGATGATCGAGAGGTTCTTCATCGCCTGGATCTGGTTCGTCCGGAAGGCATCCCCCGTCATCGACCAGAAATTGTGGAAGACCACGATCGTCGCGAGGGTGAAGACCGCGAGCAGGACCGAGGCCGCGCGGGCGTAGAAGCCGAGCGCGATCAGCAGGCCCAGGCCCAGCTCGGCCGCGATGGTGAGGTAGGCCAGCACCTGCGGGTAGGGCAGCCCCTTGCCCGAGACCGCCGCCACGACGCCGGCCGGGTTCATCAGCTTCTGGGCGCCGGAGACGCAGAACAGCACGACGACGAGGATGCGGGCGAGACTGAAGACGGCTTGGCTCATCGGGAAGCTCCAGGATCTTACGGAGCCCGTTGGAAGACCTGGCCGCGGGACAGTCAAGCTGCTGTCAGCGCCCCCCGGTCCAATCCGCCGGATGGGGGCGGGCGCCCGCC
>NZ_JTHF01000024.1 GCF_001043895.1 Methylobacterium indicum | reverse complement strand
TCCGGAAAAGGGATTGGTTTACAATGGGTCATGGAGCCTGGCTGCACGGTTCCCGGCCAGGGTCGGGTACCGTGGGCAGGCCAACGCTTCGCCGTAACCGGGGCAAAATCGCGGGCGGGAATTCGAAAATGCGTCGCAGGGGCGGTCCTTCGAACCCGCAAGCTACTGACAATGCAGCATCTCGCATGTGCGAGACCAGAAATGCTGCACCTGCTCGCCCGTGAATTTGCCCCGGTTACCGCTTCGCCCGCTTAGGTTCTTGTTTTGTCGCAGATTTTTGTCTAGAACCGGTATCCACTTCGGCGAAATCTGCTTAGCGTATGCCACGAACGGAAACGGCGGGCCACTCGGCCCGCCGCTCCGTCATCTCGAGGTTGGTCCGTGCGCTCAGCGGGCGCCCGGCAGGCGCTGGGCCTGCGCCAGATGCTGCTGAATCACCGGCAGGGCCTGCTGGACGTAGTTGCGCAGGGCCGGGTTCGGACCCGACTGGGCGTAGGCCTGGTAGTTGGCCACGGTCATGGAGTGGGCCTGGACCTGCATGCGGGCGTAGGTCCGGTCGAAGGCCGGGCCGGCCGGGGTGTCGGCGAGCTCGGCGAGCATCGCCTGCTGCTGCGGGCCCAGCGGGATGGCACGGGTGGCGGCGGTGGTGGTCACGTCGCCGTCGAAGTCGACCGCGTTCGCACCCATCCGGGCGCCGCGGGCCGCGCCGGAGCCGAGGCCCTCGAGGCCGCCGACCGGGCCGCCCTGGAGCGTGCCGCCGACGACGCCGGCCGCCGCACCCGTGGCCGCGCCGACCGCGCCGCCCGCGATGGCGAAGGGCGCCTCGATCAGGCCGCCGATGCCGGAGCCGACGCCGCCGGCGACGTTCTCACGGCCACCGAGCAGCGCCACGTTGGCGGCGCGGTGGTCGCGGATCATCTCCTGGGCGAAGCTGCGGATGCGCGGGTTGCGCGACTTGTCGAGGGCGATCTGGCTCGCCTTGACCTCGAACGCATTCGACATCAGCGCCATCGAGCGGAACTCGTTGAAATTGCCGACCTGCTGCGCGAAGGCGGGGGTGGCGAGAGCAACGGCGAGGCCGGTCAGGGCAACGAGCTTCTTCATCGGTCAACTCCTGGTAGTCTGTTCTTGAGCGTAACGTGCCAGAACCGCCGGATATCGAGGGATCGTCTCGGTCACGGCTGCGTCATCGGCTTGGCAGGACGCTTTCGGGCTGGACAACGACGTTCCGGCGGCATTGTTCCCGCGGTCGCGTCATGTATCCGGGGTCTGCCGGCCCTGGCCGAACCCGCCCCGGCTCCGGTAAGACCGCGCCGGGTCCCGTCCGGGTGCCCGTGTCCGGTGAGCGATGTCCTTGTTCCGTCCCACGCCCCTGCCGCTGATCCAGGTCCTGCGGGCGCTGGCCGCCGTGATGGTCGCCGCCGGCCATGCCCAGCACGAAGTCGCGGGCCTCGCCGATCGGGCGGGCCTCGCCTTCGCGCCGGCCGCCTGGCTGCCCTGGCCGGCGGGCGTCGACGTGTTCTTCGTCATCTCGGGCTTCATCATCGTGCACGCGGCGGCCCCGCTGCACGGGCGGAGGGAGGCGCGGCGGATCTTCCTCGCCCACCGGGTCGCCCGGGTGGTGCCCCTCTACTGGCTCGCCACCACGCTCTACCTCGCCCTCGCCTGGCTCAGACCGGGCCTCCTGGGGGCCGGCGGCGAGGGGCCGGCCTACCTCGCGGCCTCCTATCTGTTCTGGCCGATGGCCCGGGGCGACGGGGCGGTGCAGCCGCTCTACTCCCTCGGCTGGACGTTGAACTACGAGATGGCGTTCTACGTCGTCTTCGCCCTCGTGCTGCCCTGGGGCCGAAGGCAGGCGGTCGCCGGCACGGTCGCGGTGTTCGCCGGTCTCGTGCTCCTGGGGGCGGCCGCGGTCCATCATGGCACGGCGCTGCCGGTGCCGCTGGCGTTCTGGAGCGACCCGATCGTCCTCGAATTCGCCTGCGGGGCCCTCCTGGCCCTGGCGCGCCAGGAGGGGCTGCACCTCCCCGGCCTCGCCCGCCTGGTTCTCGCGGGGATCGGCCTCGTGCTCCTGTCGCTCGCGGGCGATGCCCCCGCCCTTCCCCGCTGCCTCGCCTGGGGCGGGCCGGCCTGCCTTCTCGTCGCGGCCGCCGCGCTCGGGCCCTCCGGCGTCGGCGGCCCGCGCCGTGCGGCCCTGCTGAGACCCGCAACCCTCCTCGGGGATGCCTCCTACGCGCTCTACCTCGTCCATCCCTTCGCGGTGCGCGGGGTGCGGATCGCCATCGAGGCGACCGGGCTCGCCGCCCGTCTCGGGCCCGGCCTCGTGGTGGCCGCGATGCTGGCCCTCGCCTGCCTCGCCGCACTCGTGCTGCACCGCGTGATCGAGCGGCCGCTCACCCGGACGGCACGGGCGCTCCTCGAACCGAAACCGGCGGTGAATAAGGCCTGACAGGCCGGATTCGCCCTGCGGCAGGCCGGCGTCGACCCGTTGACACTCCTTCGGCGGCATGCTGTTTCGCTATGCGATACGCGCATAAGCGCGAGCGAGGAAACGCAGGGGTGACGCGCCGACATGGCCCAACCGCTAACCCACGCTGAGGCCGGCGCCCGGGGCCAGGACATCGTCCTGTCGACCGAGGGCCTGACCAAGGAGTTCAAGGGGTTTCGCGCCGTCAACGGCGTGACGCTCGAGGTCAAGCGCGGGACGATCCACGCGCTGATCGGCCCGAACGGCGCCGGCAAGACGACCTGCTTCAACCTGTTGACGAAGTTCCTGACGCCGTCGGCGGGCTCGATCCGCTACAACGGCCGCGACATCACCGGCATGAAGCCGGCGGACGTGGCCCGGCTCGGCCTGGTGCGCTCGTTCCAGATCTCGGCGGTCTTCCCGCACCTCACCGTCAAGGAGAATGTCCGCATCGCGCTCCAGCGGCGCAAGCGCGGCGACTCTTTCGACTTCTGGCGCTCCGAGACGGTGCTGCGGGCGCTGAACCGCGAGGCGCTGGACCTCGTCGAGGCGGTCGGCCTGTCGGAGTTCGCCGACATTCCGGCGGTGGAACTCTCCTACGGCCGCAAGCGGGCGCTGGAGATCGCCACGACGCTGGCGCTCGAGCCCGAGATGCTGCTCCTCGACGAGCCGATGGCCGGCATGGGCCACGAGGACGTCGACCGGACCGCCTCCCTGATCCGCCGGGTCTCGGCGAACCGCACCATCCTGATGGTCGAGCACAACCTGTCGGTCGTCGCCTCGCTCTCCGACCGCATCACCGTGCTGGCGCGCGGCCAGGTGCTGGCGGAGGGCGACTACGCCACCGTGTCGAAGGATCCCCGCGTGGTTGAGGCCTATATCGGAGCCGGTCATGGCTGAGGCGGTGATGACGAAGCCGGTCCCGGCGGCGGGCGCGGGCGCCGCCCCCCTCCTCGCGGTGCAGGGCCTCGAAGGCTGGTACGGCGAGAGCCACGTGCTGCATGGCATCACCTTCGACGTGAAGCCCGGCGAGGTGGTGACCCTGCTCGGCCGCAACGGCGCCGGCAAGACGACGACGCTCCGCGCCATCATCGGCATCCTGGGCAAGCGCAAGGGCTCGATCCGCTACGACGGCACCGAGACCATCGCCATGGCCTCGCGCAACATCGCCAAGCTGGGCTTGGGCTACGTGCCGGAGGAGCGCGGCATCTTCTCGAGCCTGTCGGTCTACGAGAACCTGATGCTGCCGCCCCGGGTGAAGCCCGGCGGGATGACGGTCGAGCAGATCTACACCCTGTTCCCCAACCTCAAGGAGCGCTCGGGCAGCCAGGGCACCAAGCTGTCGGGCGGCGAGCAGCAGATGCTGGCCATCGGCCGCATCCTGCGCACCGGCGCCAAGCTGATCCTGCTCGACGAGCCGACCGAGGGTCTCGCGCCGGTCATCGTGCAGCAGATCGGCCGGACCATCGCCCGGCTGAAGTCCGAGGGCTACACGATCATCCTGGTGGAGCAGAACTTCCGCTTCGCCCAGACCGTGGCCGACCGGCACTTCGTCGTCGAGCAGGGCCGGGTGATCGACATGATCCCGAACGCCGAGCTCGACGCCAACATCGACAAGCTGCACACCTATCTCGGCGTGTGATGCGGGCGCGGGTCCTCCTCACGGCCCTGCTGGCGGGGCCCGCGCTCGGTCTCGGCCCGGGCGTGGCAGCGCTTGCGGGGACCCCCGGCCGGGTCGTTCCGGTCAAGATCGGCGTGCTCAACGACCGCTCGGGGGTCTATGCCGACATCTCGGGCGAGGGCTCGGTCGTCGCCGCCCGCATGGCGGTGGAGGATTTTCGCGCGCAGAATCACGGCCTGTCGGTCGAGGTCGTCTCCGGCGACCACCAGAACAAGCCCGCGGTCGGCGCGAGCCTCGCCCGGGCCTGGTACGACCGCGAGGGGGTCGACGCGATCTTCGACGTGCCGACCTCGTCGGTGGCGCTGGCGGTGCACGAGGTCACCCGCGAGAAGAACAAGGTCTTCGTCGATTCCGGCGCCGGCACCGCGGACCTCACCGGGCCGGATTGCTCGCCCAACACCGTCCACTGGACCTTCGACACGGTGGCGCTCGCCAACGGCACCGGCGGCGCGATGGTCAAGCGCGGTGGCGACACCTGGTTCTTCGTCACCGCCGACTACGCCTTCGGCGAGGCGGTGCAGCGCGACACCACGGCGCTGATCGAGCGCCGGGGCGGCCGGGTGCTCGGTGCGGTGAAGACTCCGTTCCCGGCCTTCGACTTCGCGCCCGCCCTCCGGCAGGCGCAAGGCTCGGGGGCCAAGGTGATCGGGCTCGCCAATGCCGGCGGCGACACGATCGGGGCGGTGCGCGAGGCGGCGCGGCTGCGGGTGGCGGAGGGCGGACAGGCACTCGCCGGGCTCCTGATCTTCTCCTCCGACATCCACGCCCTGACCCCGAGGGTGGCGCAGGGGCTGGTGCTGACCGAGCCGTTCTACTGGGACCTCAACGATAACACCCGGGCCTTCTCGGACCGCTTCGCCAGGCTCGCCGGCGGCAAAAAGCCGACGGCGGCGCAAGCCGGGGTCTATGCGGGCGTGCTCCACTACCTGAAGGCCGTGGAGGCGCTGGGCTCGGCCGCGGACGGAGACAAGGTCGTCGCCAGGATGAAGGAGATCCCGACCGACGATCCCCTGTTCGGCAAGGGCACGATCCGGGCCGACGGCCGCAAGATCCACGACATGTACCTGTTCGAGGTCAAGAAACCCGCCGAGTCGAAGGGCGAGTGGGACCTCTACAGGACCCTGGCGACCATCCCGGGTCGCGAAGCCTTCCGGCCCCTCGACCAGGGCGGATGCCCGCTGGTCCTGAAGGCCGCGCAGGCGGAAGGACCGAGGCCCTGACGGGCTCTCTCCATCCAGAAGCGGGCACGGCGCCGTCGCGGCGCGCGAAGCCCGCCCGACTCACCAGCCGAACGCCGCCGCATGCGGGCGGCATCCACAGGGAGGTAGAACGATGCTGAAACGGTTGTTGCTCGCCAGCGCCCTCTGCGCCGTTGCCGCCGGCCAAGCGCTCGCGCAGACACCGGTCAAGATCGGCGTGCTGAACGACCGCTCGGGCGTCTATGCCGACATCGCGGGCGAGGGCTCGGTCGTCGCCGCCCGCATGGCGGTGGAGGACTTCAAGGCCGCCGAGAAGGGCCTGAAGGTCGAGATCGTCGCCGCCGACCACCAGAACAAGCCCGACGTCGGCGCCTCGATCGCCCGGCAATGGTACGACCGCGACGGGGTCGATGCGATCTTCGACGTCCCGACCTCCTCGGTGGCGCTCGCCGTCAACCAGGTGACGCGGGAGAAGAACAAGGCCTTCGTCAATTCGGGCGCCGGCACCGCGGACCTCACCGGCCCGCAATGCTCGCCCAACACCGTCCACTGGACCTACGACACCGTGGCGCTAGCGAACGGCACCGGCGGCGCCATGGTCAAGCGCGGCGGCACCACCTGGTTCTTCCTCACCGCCGACTACGCCTTCGGCCAGGCGCTGCAGCGCGACACCACCGAGGTCGTCAACAAGAACGGCGGCAAGGTGGTCGGCGCCGTCAAGACGCCGTTCCCGACCGCCGACTTCTCGTCCTTCCTGCTCCAGGCCCAGGGCTCGGGCGCCAAGGTGATCGGGCTGGCCAATGCCGGCGGCGACACTATCAACGCCATCAAGCAGGCGGCCGAGTTCGGCATCACCGAGGGCGGCCAGGCCATCGCGGGCCTGCTGATCTTCTCCTCGGACATCCACGCCCTGACCCCGAAGATCGCGCAGGGGCTGGTGCTGACCGAGCCGTTCTACTGGGACCTCAACGACGGCACCCGCGCCTTCTCCGATCGCTTCGCCAAGCAGAACGGCGGCAAGAAGCCGACCGCCGTGCAGGCCGGCGTCTATGCCAGCGTGCTCCACTACCTGAAGGCGGTCGAGGCGCTGAAGTCGGCCTCCGACGGCGGCAAGGTCGTCGCCAAGATGAAGGAGATCCCGACCGACGATCCCCTGTTCGGCAAGGGCAACATCCGCCCCGACGGCCGCACCATCCACGACATGTACCTGTTCGAGGTGAAGAAGCCGGCCGAGTCGAAGGGCCCCTGGGATCTCTACAAGACCCTGGCGACCATTCCCGGCGACGAGGCGTTCCGCCCGCTCAACCAGGGCAACTGCCCGCTGGTGAACAAGAGCTGACGCTCCTTCCGGCGGCGCCTCGCGGCGCCGCCGGCCCCATCCGCACCAGGCCCGGTCCCCACGCGAGTCGCCAGACCCCATGCCCACGATCCTCGGCGTCCCCATGCAGGCGCTCTTCGGCCAGCTCCTGCTCGGCCTCATCAACGGCTCGTTCTACGCCATCCTGTCGCTCGGGCTGGCGATCATCTTCGGGCTGTTGAACATCATCAACTTCACCCACGGCGCGCAGTACATGATGGGCGCCTTCGTCGCCTGGATGCTGCTGAACTACGCCGGCCTCGGCTACTGGTGGGCGCTGCTCCTCGCGCCGATCATCGTCGGGTTGTTCGGGGTGATCCTCGAGCGGCTGCTGATCTCGCGGCTCTACAAGCTCGATCACCTCTACGGCCTGCTCCTGACCTTCGGCCTCGCGCTGATCATCCAGGGCCTGTTCCGCAACGAATACGGCGTGTCGGGCCTGCCCTACGCGATCCCCTCCGAACTCTCGGGCGGCCAGCGCCTGCCCTTCATGTTCCTGCCGAACTACCGCGGCTGGGTCGTCGTCGCCTCGCTCGTCGTCTGCATCGCCACCTGGCTCGTCATCGAGAAGACCAAGCTCGGCGCCTACCTGCGCGCGGCCACCGAGAACCCGACCCTGGTCCAGGCCTTCGGGGTGAACGTGCCGCTGCTGCTGACGCTGACCTACGGCTTCGGCGTGGCGCTCGCCGCCTTCGCGGGCGTGCTCGCCGCGCCGGTCTATTCGGTGAACCCGAACATGGGCGCCGACATCATCATCGTGGTCTTCGCGGTCGTGGTCATCGGCGGCATGGGGTCGATCCTCGGCTCGATCATCACCGGATTCAGCCTCGGGCTGGTCGAGGGCCTGACCAAGGTCTTCTATCCGGAAGCCTCCTCGACCGTGATCTTCGTCATCATGGTGCTGGTGCTGCTGGTGAAGCCCGCCGGCCTGTTCGGCCGCACCGCCTGACCCGCCACGCCTGAAGGAACACCCCCCATGTCCTCCGCCGCGGCGTCCACCGACGCCACCCCGATCGCCGCCACCCTGCCCGAGGGCCGAGACGCCAAGGCGTTCCACCGCCTCGTCTTCGTCATCATCGCGGTCCTGCTCGCGGTGCTGCCCTTCATCCTGTATCCCGTCTTCTTGATGAAGGTGCTGTGCTTCGCGCTGTTCGCGCTGGCCTTCAACCTGCTGCTCGGCTACGGCGGCCTCCTGTCCTTCGGCCATGCCGCCTATTTCGGCATGGCGAGCTACGTCACCGCCTACACCGCCAAGAACTGGGGCCTGACGCCGGAACTCGCGATCCTGGGCGGGACCCTGATGGCGGCGCTTCTCGGCCTCGTCTTCGGGGCGCTCGCCATCCGGCGCCAGGGCATCTACTTCTCGATGATCACCCTGGCGCTCGCCCAGATGGTGTTCTTCTTCTCGCTGCAAGCCAAGTTCACCGGCGGCGAGGACGGCATCCAGGCGGTGCCGCGCGGCAACCTGTTCGGCGTCATCAGCCTCGCCGACGACCGGGTGCTCTACGGCCTCGTGGCGGTGATCTTCTTCCTCGGCCTCCTGCTGATCTACCGCATCATCCACTCGCCCTTCGGTCAAGTGCTGAAGGCGATCCGCGACAACGAACCCCGCGCCATCTCGCTGGGCTACCGCGCCAACCAGTACAAGCTCGCGGTCTTCGTGCTCTCGACGACGCTCGCGGGGCTCGCCGGCTCGACCAAGGCGATCGTGTTCCAGCTCGCCTCGCTCACCGACGTGCACTGGTCGATGTCGGGCGAGGTGGTGCTGATGACGCTGGTCGGCGGCATGGGCACGGTGTTCGGCCCGATCCTCGGCTCCTTCGTCATCATCGCGATGGAGAACTACCTGGCGCAGTTCGGCGCCTGGGTGACGATCATCCAGGGCGTGGTGTTCGTGGTCTGCGTGCTGGTCTTTCGCGAGGGCATCCTGGGCCTCGTCGCCCGGATGCTGAAGCGGCCGCTCTGATCCGCCTCGGCGGATGACGAGACGGCGCCGGTCCCGAGCGGGGCCGGCGCCGTCGTCGTTTCGGGGGCCTGGTCGAGGGGCGCCTCGGCTAGAGAGCGTCACGATCGCGTTGCAATCGCGAAGCTCTCTCGGCTTTTGATTTTGCCGCTTTTTCTTCGACGAACCGGTATCCACTTCGTCGGACAATGCTCTGGCGCCTCACCGCCCTCCGGCAGCAGGCGGGTCTCTTCAGGCGATGGCCCGCCGGATCGCGGCGCGGACGCGCTCGGGCGCCTCGAAGGGCAGGAAGTGGGTCGTGCCCGGCACCGTCTCGACCGCGATGTCCGG
Organism: Methylobacterium indicum; assembly: GCF_001043895.1. Taxonomy (GTDB): domain Bacteria; phylum Pseudomonadota; class Alphaproteobacteria; order Rhizobiales; family Beijerinckiaceae; genus Methylobacterium; species Methylobacterium indicum. The sequence continues at coordinate 51,485 of NZ_JTHF01000024.1, read as the reverse complement.
GCGGGGGCTCTCCGCCAGCGCACAGGTGCTGCCGGTCTCGGCGCGCAGGATCTCGGCCGGGCAGGACAGGCGGGCGAGGGCCGCCCACGGGTCGTGCCCCTGCGCCATGTAGCTCGACGCCTCCCAGGCGCCGGTGCAGGCGAGCGTGACCCCGCCCGGGACCTCGCGAAAACCGTCCGCGACGTAATCGGCGAGCGGCGCGTCCGGCCAGGTGCGGAAGGCGCCCCGGCCCCGATAGGCGGCGAGTGCCGCCTCGCGGGACGGGAAGTCGCTGCGCCGCCTGAGCGCGCCTCCGGCGAGACCGGCATGGCCCTCACCGCGCCGCTCCGGCGCCTGGATCACCGGATCGAGGAGGACGAGGCGGCGCACCCGCTCCGGTCGCTCGGCGGCGGCGAGCAGCGAGGCGGTGCCGCCCATCGAGTGACCGATCAGCACGAGCGGACCGGTCTCCAGCCGGTCGAGCACGGCGATCAGGTCGCGCGTGACGTCCCACCAGTCGATCCGCCCGGCGGGCTCGGCCGGCAGGGTCGAGCGGCCGTGGCCGCGCTGGTCGTAGGCCAGGATGGACCGGTCGGCGAGCGGCGCGACGAGGCTGCGATAGGTGCGGGCGTTGAAGCCGTTGGCATGGAGCAGGATCGCGTCCGGCGGGCGCGAGGCCGGCCCGAATTCGAGCGCGGCGAGATGCCCGCCGGAGGGGTCGCCGGTCGCGAGGCTGCGCCGCACCAGGCCGTTATCGGTCACTGCTTCACTCCCTTGGGCCGGGCGAGCGCGGTGCCGGCGGCGCCTAGGGCCATCAGCACGGCGGTGCCGAGGAAGACCGCCCGCATGCCGACATGCCCGCCGATGAAGCCGCCGAGCAGCGGGCCCACCACCTGCCCGACATATTGCGACGAGGTCGAGTAGCCCAGGACCGTCCCGGCGACCCGGTCGGGCACCGAGTGCCGGATCACGCTGGCGATGCAGGGCAGGAGCCCGCCGAGGGCCAGCCCCATCAGGAAGCGCAGGGCGACGAGCTGCCAGTCGCGCGTCACCAGGGCCTGGGGCACCAGGAGCAGGGCGCAGACCGTCAGGCTGGCGGTGATGACGGTCCAGGGGCCGATCCGGTCGGCAAGGCGCCCGAGCCGCGGCGCCGACAGGATGCTCCCCAGGGCCGTCGCCGACATGGCGAGCCCGGCGACCAGGGTGACCCGGGCCGGGTCCGGGGTCAGTTCGGCGACGTAGACGGTGATGATCGGCTCGATCGACATCACCGCCAGCATCAGGAGCATCCCGGTCGCCAGCATGGCGAGCGCCGGGCGCTTATCGGGGATGCCGGCAAAGCTCGCCGAGGCCCGCGCGGCGCGCGGCGGGCGCGGCGCCTCGCGAATCAGGAGAAGCGTCGCCAGGAAGGCGAGGAAGATCACCCCGCCGGCGGCGAAGAACGTCGCCCGGATGCCGATCAGCGGCGGCAGCACCCCGCCGACGAGCGGCCCGACGAGGTTGCCCGCCATGATGCCGGAGCCGAGCATCCCGAGCGCCCAGGCCGAGCGGTCCTTCGGGGTCTGGGTCGCCACGAGCACCGTCGAGCCCGAGGCGTAGCCGCCGAGCAGCCCCGCGAGGAGGCGCAGGCCGACGAGCTGCCAGACGTCGCCGGCGAGCCCGATCAGCGACATCGCCACCGCCATGCCGAGGCTCGCCCGGATCAGCATCAGCTTGCGGCCGTAGAGGTCGGCCAGCCGCCCCCAGAGCGGCGCCACCAGGGCGGCGCTGAAGAAGGTCGCCCCGAACGCGACGCCGGACCATTGCACGATCGCCGCCTGGTCCTTGACCCCGAGCTCCTCGACGTAGAGCGGGAGGAACGGCAGCAGCAGGGTCATCGCCACGAGGGTGGTGAAGGAGCCGAACACGCAGACCGCGAGGTTGCGCCGCCAATAGGCGTCCTCCGGCGCCGCGTCTTCGGGTGCCGCGCTGCCGTCGCGGGTCATCGCTTCTGTCCTCCCCCGTGCGGCCGATGGGCTCGCGCGCCGCGATCTTGGCTGAGAGGACGACCCTAGCCCCCTCCTCCTTCCGCGCGAACCCGCCTCGGACGCGCCTCGGCATGACGGGATGTCATGCCGGTGGCCGCCAGTCCGGCCAGGCCGAGACGCGATGGACCAGTCGCCGGTCCCGTGCCTCCTCGCCGAACGGCGCCAGGATCCAGTCCCAGCTCCGCGGCGCGGGGCCCGGATCGACCCCGTAGAGCAGGTCCAGGCGCTCGATCACCCGCCCGTCCCGGTCCTCCTCGATCTCGTCGCGATCGGCGACGAGGCAGATGCGGGCGGTGAGTCCGGCGAGCGCCGCGAGATGCGCCGCCACGATGCGGCACCCGCAGGCGTCGGGATCCGTGAAGGGGCCGAGCCGGCCCGTCGCCTCGAGGCGCGCGACCGGCAGGATCGGCAGCTGCGACAGGAGATTGGCCGAGATCACGAGATCGGCCTCGCGGCAGACCGGCGGCAGGACCGGGCCGACGGTCTCGCCACGGCCGAGCATCAGGTCCTGCATGCCGCTGAGGTCGAAGGTCAGACGCACGACGTTGGGATGGCGCCGCGCCCGCCACCGGCCGCGCCAGGGATGCACCGCGTCGACGAGCACCACCCGGCGGAACGCGGCGGCGAGGTCGTCGATCGGCACGTCGTCGAGGAGGCCCGCGCCCAGCACCACGGCGGTGTCGCGGCGGGGCAGATCCGCCATCGCCGCCCGGACCGTATCCCGCGCGGCGGCGAGGTGCGGCGCCCAGGCCCCGCGGCAGCGCCGGGAGCGCGAGGCGAGCCGCACGCTCTCGCCGGCATGGCCGAGGCGCCGCGCCGCGAGGGTCGCGGGCTGGACGAGCCAGTGCAGGAGGTCGAGGAGCACTAAAGCCCCCCGGCCTCCACCACGAAGCGGGCCACCGCCTCGACGCCGTCGCCGTGGCGCAGGGACGCGAAGACGTAGGGCCGCGTGCCCCGCATCCGCTTGGTGTCCTCCTCCATCACCCCGAGATCGGCGCCGACGAGGGGCGCGAGGTCGGTCTTGTTGATGACGAGGAGGTCCGAGCGGGTGATGCCGGGACCGCCCTTGCGCGGGATTTTTTCGCCGCCGGCCACGTCGATGACGTAGATCGTGATGTCGGCGAGCTCGGGCGAGAACGTCGCCGCGAGGTTGTCGCCGCCGGATTCGAGCAGCACCAGATCGAGCGCGGGAAAGCGCCGGCGCATCTCGGCCACCGCCGCGAGGTTGATCGAAGCGTCCTCGCGGATCGCGGTATGCGGGCAGCCGCCGGTCTCGACGCCCATGATCCGCTCTTCCGGAAGGGCGCCGGCCACCGTGAGGAGGCGCGCATCCTCCTTGGTGTAGATGTCGTTGGTGATGGCGCAGAGGTCGTAGCGCTCGCGCAGGGCCTTGCACAGGCCCTCCATCAGGGCGGTCTTGCCCGACCCGACCGGGCCGCCGATGCCGACCCGCAGAGGTCCGTGGCTGGTAGTCATGACGCTCTCGCTCTCCGTGAGATTCAGTAAAGCCGCCCGCCGTTCGGCACAGGCCGCTCGGGTGCGATCAGCACCACGGCGCCCTCCCCGTCCGGCACCCCGAGGGTCAGGACCTCGGAGCGGACCGGGCCGACCTGGCGCGGCGGCAGGTTGACGACGCACAGCACCTGCCGGCCGATCAGAGCCTCGGGGGCGTAGTGCACCGTCACCTGCGCGGAAGACTTCTTCAGGCCGAGCGCCGGGCCGAGATCGATGACGAGCCGGTAGGCCGGGCGGCGCGCCTCGGGGATCGGCGCCGCCTCGACGACGGTGCCGACCCGCACGTCGAGCTTCAGGAAGTCGTCGATGGCGATCGGGGCCGGCGGCTCGGTCTGGTCCATGGGATGTCCGGGCGGAAGAAAGGGTTCTCCTGCCTAACCCAGCGGACGCGACGCGGCGAGCCGCTTTACCCCACGGACATCGTGAGCGGCGGCTGCACCTCCGCCGGCAGCGGCGAGACGTAGCCCTCGGGCCCGGTGCGGGCCTTGAGGTCCGCTTTCGCCGCCTCGCGCAGGGACGCGTCGGTGGCGAGCCGGGCGCCGAGCGCCGCCATGGCTTTGGCCACCTGCACCATCGCCTTGTGGGCCGCCGGGGTCTTGCCCTGCGCCACCACCTGCCAGGTGTGGAACGGGGTACCGACCGCCACCGTCGGGGCGTGGGCCTGCACGGTCGGCACCACCCAGCTCACGTCGCCGACGTCGGTCGAGCCGATCGCCGGGTTGCGGTTCGCGTCGAGCGGCACCAGGAAGTCGGCCAGCGGCGCGTCGGTCACCGGGAGGCCGATGGTGCGGTAGACGGCCGCGATGTCCTGCGGGGTGAGCGTGCCCTGGATCTCGCGGGCGAAGGCCCGGTCGGAATCGTCGAAATGGGGGGCGCCCAGATCCTCCATGACCCCGTGCAGGGCCTCCTCCAGCGGAGTGTTGCCGACGAGGTTCGAGACCGCGCTGACGATGCGCACCTCCACGCGCGTCTCGGTCATCAGGGCCGCGCCCTCGGCGATCTTGCGCACCCGGGCGACGAGGTCGCGCATACCGGGAAGGTCGCGGGCGCGAATCGAGTAGCGCACCCGGGCATGCGCCTGGACGACGTTCGGGGCGATGCCGCCGGTGTCGAGATAGGCGTAGTGCACCCGCGCATCGCTCGGCATGTGCTCGCGCATGTAGTTCACGCCGACATTCATCAGCTCGACCGCGTCGAGGGCCGAGCGGCCGAGATGCGGGGCCGCCGCCGCGTGCGAGGCGCGGCCGGTGAACACGAAGTCGGCGCGGGTATTGGCGAGCGAGAGCGGCGGCGAGACCTCCCAGAAGCTCGACGGGTGCCAGGTGACGGCAGCGTCCGCATCCGAAAACAGCCCCTCGCGGACCATGAACGCCTTGGCGGCGCCGCCCTCCTCCGCCGGGCAGCCGTAATAGCGCACGCGGCCGGGGAGCCCCTGCTCGGCGAGCCAGTCCTTGAGGGCGGTGGCGGCGAGCAGTGCCGCCGAACCGAGCAGGTTGTGCCCGCATCCGTGGCCGTGGCCACCCTGCTGGACGGGAGTATGGGCCGCCACGCCCGCCTCCTGGCTGAGCCCCGGAAGCGCATCGTACTCGCCGAGAAACGCGATGACGGGACCGCCCTCCCCGGCCTCGCCGATGACGGCGGTCGGAATGCCGGCGGCTCCCTGCGTCACGCGAAAGCCCTGATGACGCAGCTCGGCGGCGTGCGCGGCGGCCGAGCGTTCCTCCGTGTAGCAGACCTCCGGCGTGCCCCAGACCTCGTCCGAGAGGGCGATCAGCCGGGCCTTGTGGGTGTCGACCTGGCGCCAGACGGCGTTGCGGTTGTCCATGGGGTTCACTCCCTCGCGGGCCCTGCGGCGGGCCGCCTTGCGGGCGAGCCTCATGCAGGCGGCGCGCCGGCTCAAGCGCGGCGGGAGCGGATGTGGCGCGCGCAGCCGGAATAGCTTGGATCGACGCGCGGCGTGGGGCAAGTGGCCCGGGCTTTGCCTGATGGAATCTCGTTAGTGCTAACAACTAGTGCTGATTTTTGCAGAGCCGCTTGTAAGGACAAGCGGCGGGCGCGATGCTGATGGCCGCGAGAGGCCAGCCAGAAGGGTGTTTGTCGATGACCGAGCGTGGCGTAACCGAGCATGACCTGCGCGCGCTGATCGGCGAGGTGAAGGACGGCAGCCTGTCGCGGCGCGGTTTCGTGGGCCGGATGCTGGCGCTCGGCCTCACCGCTCCGATGGCCGGGATGATGCTCGCCCAGAACGGCGTCGCCTTCGCGGCGAGCCCCTTGCGCGACGCCTACAAGCCGACCAAGGCCGGCGGCGGCGGGCCGCTGAAGCTGCTGTTCTGGCAGGCCGCGACCCTGATCAACCCGCATTTCGCGGTCGGCACCAAGGACCAGGAGGGCTCGCGGATCTTCTACGAGCCGCTGGCGGCCTGGGACGCCGACGGCAACCTCTTCCCGATCCTGGCCGCCGAGATCCCCTCGAAGGAGAATGGCGGCGTGGCGGCCGACGGCTACTCGGTCACCTGGAAACTGAAGCCGAACGTGAAGTGGCACGACGGCAAGCCCTTCACCGCCGACGACGTGGTGTTCACCGCCGAATACGCCGCCAACCCGGCCACCGCCGCGGTGACCGGCGGCAGCTACATGAACGTCAAGGTCACGAAGGTCGATGATCTGACGGTGAAGCTCACCTTCAAGGAGCCGACCCCGTTCTGGGCCGATGCGTTCGTGTCGAGCGCCGGGATGATCATCCCCAAGCACGTCTTCGCGGATTACAACGGCGACAAGTCCCGCGACGCGCCGGCCAACCTCGCGCCGGTCGGTACCGGCCCCTACAAGTTCAGCGAGTTCCGCCCCGGCGACATCCTGCGCGGCGTGCGCAACCCGGATTACCACGTCCCGAACCGGCCGTTCTTCGATTCGATCGAGATGAAGGGCGGCGGCGACGCGGTCTCGGCCGCCCGCGCCGTGCTTCAGACCGGCGAGTACGACTATGCCTGGAACATGCAGGTCGAGGACGAGATCCTCAAGCGGCTCGAGGCCGAGGGCAAGGGCCGGGTCAAGATGGATTACGGCGGCAACCTCGAGTTCCTGCTGCTCAACGCCACCGATCCGAACGTCGAGGTCGACGGCGAGCGCGCCTCGCTCAAGACCAAGCACCCGGCCTTCTCGGATCCGGCAGTGCGCAAGGCGATGAACCTGCTCGTCAACCGGGCGGCGATCCAGCAATTCATCTACGGCCGCACCGGCCGGGCCACCGCCAACGTGTTCAACGGCCCGGCGCCCTTCGTGTCGAAAGGCACCTCCTTCGCCTTCGAGCCCGACAAGGCGGCGCAGATCCTCGAGGACGCCGGCTGGAAGAAGGGGAGCGACGGCATCCGCGCCAAGGACGGCAAGAAGCTGAAATTCGTCTTCCAGACCTCGATCAACGCGCCGCGCCAGAAGACCCAGGCGATCATCAAGCAGGCCGCCCAGAAGGCCGGCATCGACATGGAGCTGAAGTCGGTTCCAGGCTCTGTGTTCTTCTCCTCGGATGTCGCGAACCCGGATACCTATCCGCATTTCTACGCCGACATGGAGATGTATACCTGGAACATGACGCAGGCCGATCCGGCGGTGTTCGCACTCCAATACGTCTCCTGGGAAGCCGCCACCAAAGCCAACAAGTGGCAGGGCCGCAACATCTGCCGGATGCAGAACCCGGACGTCGACGCCGCCTACAAGGCGGCGCAAAGCGAACTCGACCTCGTCAAGCGGGCCGCCCTGTTCGTCAAGATGAACGACCTGGTGGTGGCCGACTACGTCCTGCCGCTGCTCCACCGCGCCCAGGTCTCGGCGATCAACGGCAAGCTCGAGGCGCCGGCGAGTGGGTGGGACAACTCGCTGGCCTTCCTGGCCGAGTGGTACAAGCAGGCGTAACGAACCCCCGATGGGAGCCTATCTCCTCCGCCGCCTGCTGATCGCGATCCCGAGCCTGCTCGGGATCAGCCTCATCCTGTTCACCGTCCTGGCGCTGGCGCCCGGCGACCCGTTCGGGGAGCTGGCCACCAACCCCAACGTGCCGCCGGAGGTACGCGAGGCCCTGCGGCTGAAATTCGGCCTCGATGACCCGATCCTGGTGCGCTACCTGCATTGGCTGACGGCGATGCTCCAGGGCGACTGGGGCTTCTCCTTCGCCAGCCGGGTCGATGTCGACGAGTTGATCCTGCAGCGGCTGCCCACGACCCTGTTCGTGGTCGGCTCGTCGCAGGTGCTGGCGCTGCTCATCGCCGTGCCGGTCGGCATCCTGGCGGCGATCCGGCCCTACTCGGTCTTCGACCAGGTCGCCAACACGCTCGCCTTCATCGGCTTCTCGCTGCCGACGTTCTTCACCGGCCTCTTGTTCATCCTGCTGTTCAGCCTCACCCTCGACTGGCTGCCCTTCGTCTACCAGGCCGACATCTCGGCCACCGGCTGGCGCTGGGCCTGGGAGCACGTCCGGCAGGCGATCATGCCGGTCTGCGTGCTCGGCTTCTTCCAGGCGGCGTCCTACACCCGCTACGTCCGCGCCTCGGTGCTCGACGTGGCGCGCCTCGACTACGTCACCACCGCCCGGGCCAAGGGCCTGTCGGACGGCACCGTCACGGTCCGGCACATCGCCCGCAACGCCCTGATCCCGGTCGTGACGCTGGTGGCGCTCCAGATCCCGGCGGTGTTCGGCGGCGCCATCGTCACCGAGCAGATCTTCCGGATTCCCGGCATCGGCTCGCTCCTCATCAACGCGATGCTCGCCAACGACACGCCGGTGGTGATGGCCGTCACCTTCGTGTTCGCCTGCCTCGTCGTCCTGTTCAACCTCGTCGCGGACCTCCTCTATGGCTGGCTCGACCCTCGCATCTCCTACCGCTGAGGCGGCCGCCCCCGCGCCGCCGGCGGCGTCGGGGCGGGACACCTGGCGGCGCTTCCGCCGACACCGCCTCGCGGTGGTCAGCGTCGGGGTGCTGGGCTTCCTGGTGCTGGCGGTCGTGGTCGGCGGCTGGGTCTGGCCGGTGGCGATCGACGAGATCGACTTCGCGGCCACCCTCCAGGGCCCGTCCTGGGCCCACCCGCTCGGCACCGACGATCTCGGCCAGGACCTCCTGGCCCGGATGATCTATGGCGGGCGGATCTCGCTCGCCGTGGGCTTCGCCGCCATGGTGGTGGCGACGCTGGTCGGCGTCGTGGTCGGCGCGCTCGCCGGCATGTCGCGGCGCTTCCTCGACCCGTTCCTGATGTGGCTGACCGACCTGTTCCTGTCGCTGCCGCAGCTGCCGCTGCTCCTCCTCATCATCTACCTCTTCCGCGATCAGCTGAAGCAGGTCTTCGGGGTCGAGGGCGGGGTCTTCGTGATGATCGTCGCGGTGATCGGGGGCCTGCGCTGGATGCCGGTGGCCCGCCTCGTCCGGGCGCAGTTCCTGAGCTTGCGCGAGAAGGAGTTCGTCGAGGCCGCGCGCTCGCAGGGCGCGACCGCCTGGCACCTCGTCACCCGCCACATCCTGCCGAACGCGATCGGGCCGGTGATCGTCGCGGCGACGATCGAGGTCTCGTCGGCGATCATCGCCGAATCGACCCTGTCGTTCCTAGGTCTCGGCTTCCCGCCCGATATCCCGACCTGGGGCCGGCTCCTCTACGACGCCAAGGACCACCTCGACGTGGCGCCGCACTGGGCGCTGTTTCCGGGCGCCGCGATTTTCTTGACCGTGCTGTCGATCAACTTCATCGGCGACGGCCTGCGCGACGCGCTCGATCCGCGGCGGGTGTTGTAGTGCTCACAGCCTCACCCTTTCCCGGACGACTGTAGCGAAGCGGAAGGAGATCCGGGATCCAGCATGAAAATTCGCGAAGCGTCCTTATGTCTGCAACGGTGCAGCATACGGCGCTGCTTCGCAGCACATTCTCTGCTGGATCCCGGATCTCCTTCCACTTCGTTGCAGTCGTCCGGGAAAGGGGGAGCGTATGTGAAGGCTCGACCCCGCCTTTCGACCGAAACCCATTGAGGGGACACCCATGACCACCCCGATCCTCTCGGTCCAGGACCTCACCGTCGCGTTCCGCTCCGAGCAGGCCTGGCGCCCGGTGGTGCACGGCGTCTCGTTCGACATCGGCCCCAAGGAGACGGTCGCCCTCGTGGGTGAATCGGGCTCCGGCAAGAGCGTCACGGCGATGTCGATCATGCGGCTCACGCCGCGCGACGCGACCCGCACCGGCGGCCGGGTGCTGCTCGAGGGCCGCGACCTCCTGCGCCTGCCGGACGCCGAGATGCGGCGCATCCGCGGCGATGACGTCGCGATGATTTTTCAGGAGCCGATGACGAGCCTGAACCCGGTGCTCACCGTCGGCTTCCAGATCGGCGAGGCGCTGCGGCTCCACCGCGGGATGTCGCATGGAGAGGCCGAGGCCGAGACCGTCCGGCTGTTCGACAAGGTGCGCATCCCGGCCGCCGCCTCGCGGGTGCACGACTACCCGCACCGCTTCTCCGGCGGCATGCGCCAGCGGGTGATGATCGCCATGGCGCTCGCCTGCCGGCCCAAGCTCCTCATCGCCGACGAGCCGACGACGGCGCTCGACGTGACGATCCAGGCCCAGATCCTCGACCTCATCAAGCTCCTCCAGGAGGAGGAAGGGATGTCGGTCCTCTTCATCACCCACGACATGGGGGTGGTGGCCGAGATCGCCGACCGCACGGTGGTGATGGTCGAGGGCCGCGCCGTCGAGACCGGCGCCACCGAGCAGATCTTCCGCCGCCCGGCCCACCCCTACAGCCGCGCGCTGCTCGCCGCCGTGCCGCGCCTCGGGGCGATGCAGGGCACGGAACGGCCGGCCCGGTTCGAGATCGTCGACCGGGCCACCGGCGAGCCGGAGGCGGCGCCACCGCTCCCCGACACGGTGCGCGAGGGCGAGCGGCCGGTGCTCGAGGTGAAGGGGCTCACCACCCGGTTCGACATCCGCGGCGGCCTGCTCTCGCGGGTGCGCGGCCGGGTCCACGCGGTCGAGGCCGTGTCCTTCGCGGTCCGGGCGGGCGAGACCCTGGCCCTCGTCGGCGAATCGGGCTGCGGCAAGTCCACGACCGGCCGCTCGGTGCTGCGGCTGATCGAGCCGGTCGCCGGCGCGGTGCTCCTCGACGGCGAGGACGTCCTCGGCCTGTCGCCCTCTGCGCTCCGCGCCACGCGCCGGCGGATGCAGATGATCTTCCAGGATCCCTTCGCCAGCCTCGACCCGCGGATGAGCGTCGGCGCCGCCATCGCCGAGCCGCTGCTGATCAACCGCCTCTGCTCGCGCGGGGAGGCGCGTGCGCGTGCCGCCGACCTGCTGCGCCGGGTCGGCCTCAAGCCCGAGATGGCGAGCCGCTTCCCGCACGAATTTTCCGGCGGCCAGCGTCAGCGCATCTGCATCGCCCGCACGCTGGCCCTCGAACCCCGGCTGATCGTGGCCGACGAATCGGTCTCGGCGCTGGACGTCTCGGTGAAGGCGCAGGTGGTGAACCTGATGCTCGACCTTCAGGCCTCGCTGGGTCTGGCCTACCTGTTCATCTCGCACGACATGGCGGTGGTGGAGCGGGTGAGCCACCGGGTCGCCGTGATGTATCTCGGCGAGATCGTCGAGATCGGTCCCCGGGCGGCGATCTTCGGCGCGCCCCAGCACCCCTACACGAAGAAGCTGATGGCCGCCGTGCCGGTGCCCGATCCGGGCCGGCGCCGCCAGCTCCACGCCGTGCGCAGCGACGAGATCAAGAGCCCGATCCGCCCGGTCGACTATGTCCCGCCCGAGCGGATCTACCGCGAGGTCTCGCCCGGCCACGTCGTGCAGGTCTGGGGCCCCGAATGGGAGGCCCCGGGCGCCATGGCGGCGGTGGCCTGACGCTCGGTCGCCCGGCGCGTCAGAACGCCAGCTTCATCCCCCCGACGACGCTGCGCGGCGCGCCCGCGAAGATCGAGCCGGTGGTGGTGGCGAGCACCCCCGCCCCGTTCTGCAGCCCGGTCGCCGCGCTGATCGAGTTCGCCAGCGGCTGGGCCGAGGCGATGTAGGTCGTGTCGAGGATGTTGCGCACCTCGACGTAGAGGCTGAGGCGCTTGGCGTAGGACCCGACGAGGTCGGTGTCGTAATGGAGGTTGGCGTTGAGGAGCGTGTAGCCCGGCGCCTTCAGCTGGTTGGCGTTGTCGAGGAAGAAGCCGTCCTGGTAGACCGCCTCGACGAAGGCGCCGAGCCCCTTCAGCGGCCCCGTCGGCTGGTTGTAGCCGATGCGGGCGAGGAGCTGGTGGGCCGGTACCCCCGGGATCAGGCGCCCGGCCCGGTCGAACCGCGCCGTCAGGCTGCCGGCGCTCAGTTGCTCGACGTAGCGGGTGTAGAACTGGTCGTTGAGGCCGTAGGCGGCGGTCGCCCGCCAGCCGGGCGAGAACGCCCATTCGGCCCCCGCCTCGATGCCGCGATGCTCGGAGGCCGGGGCGTTGAAGGTGTAGCTGAGGAGCCCCGCCCCCGGCGACTGCGTGACGAGCTCGTTGCGGAAGAACTCGTAGAAGCCGGTCAGGCTGAGGCGCAGCTCCGGCAGCGGCGACCAGTCGACCCCGAGGTCGACGCCGAGGTTGGTCTGGGTGCGCAGGTCGGTGTTGTTGCCCGGCACGCCGGCCGGGGTGACGAAGAGCTGGCTTGCCGCCGGCGTCGCATAGCCGGTGGCGACGCGGCCGCGGAACGCCAGGGTGTCGTCGGGCCGGTAGACCAGTGCCAGTTCCGGCGCGACGTTGAGGAAGCTGCGGTCGATGTCGGCGAGCGCGGTCTTCGTGCCGTTCGCCGAATACGTGTAGGTCAGGGTCCGGCCCTTGAGCCAGGTATTCTCGGCCGAGATGCCGAGCACGCCGGTCCACTGCTCCGACAGCGCAACCTCGGCCCGCGCGCGGCCGCCGAGATTCGACTGCGCCGCCTCCTGGTTGCTCGCGAGCGCGCCGAGGCGCGGCCCGAGATAGGGCGCCCGGTTGAACAGCGAGATGTAGTTGTCGATGGCGCTGTACGAGAGCGCCGCGTAGCCCACCGTCGGCAGGCCGAACACTTCGCCGCGATGCGTTATGTCCGACAGGACGGTGTAGGACGGATAGCTGCCCCGCGAGGAGGTCGTGTAGAATGGCTGGTTGAAGTTGCGCTCGTCGAAGCCGACCTGCGTGCGCCAGGTCGTGTTCGCGTCGATGTCGTGCTCCCAGCGCGCCGCGATGATCGTGCGCCGGTCGTTGCGGCCGAAGGCGCCCTCGGAGGCCGTCACCGGCACGGTGGCGCCGAAGGCGCCGTTCCGCAGGAGGTTGACGGTGGTGCAGCCGGGCGCCGCGGTGGCGGCGCTGGCGCAGCCGCGCTGGTAGGGGTTGATCCGGTACTGCGCCAGGGACGAGCGGGCGGGAAGATCGGCCTCCAGCGTGTTGTTGATCACCTTGAGGGTGAAGCGGTTGTCGGGGCTGGGCGTGTAGCTCGCCAGCAGGTTCACCGTCTGGGTGTCGGCGCTGGCGTGGTCCTGGTAGCCGTTGCTGCGAAAATCGCTGGCGAACAGGCTGACCTCGTAGGGCCCGCTCACGCCGCCGACCGTGAAGTACCGGCTCAGGGTGCCGAAGCTGCCGGCATCGACCCCGACCTCATAGCCGTCGATCTCCCGGCCGGTGCGGGTGCGGAACGCGATCGCCCCGCCGGTGGCGTAGTTGCCGAACAGGGGCGATTGCGGCCCGCGAAAGACGTCGATGCGCGAATAGGCCCGCGGATCCGTGATGTCGAAGCGCGAGGCGCCGTCGGGCTGGGTGACGACGAAGCCGTCCTCCAGCACCACCATGTTCTTGATCACGCCGGTCGAGCGGGCGTTGTTGCCGCGGATCGACACCACGACGTCGCGGGGCCCGTTGCCCTGGCGGACGGTGACGCCGGGACTGTTGACGAGCACCTGCGCGACGCTGGTCGCCGGCCGGTTGGCGATCACGTCCCGCCGGCCGATCGCCGTGACGATCTCGCCGACCGGGCGCTCGATCACGCTCGGGGCGGAGCCGGGCGGTGCCGCGACCCCGAAGGCGGGCGTCGAGGATGGATTTGGGGACGCCGCCGCGCCCGCGACCGAGATCTCGTCGAGGGCGATGGTGTCCTGTGCGACGGCAACCTGGGGAAAGGCGGCACCGGGGATGGTGGCGAGCAGCAGGGCGAGCGCGCGGGGGCGCAGGCCGGAACCGGAGGGGCGCGGCATCGAAACGAATCTCGGGACGAGGATGCGAGGGCCCGGCGCGGGTCGCGCCGGCGTCGGATCAGGCGGCGGCGGGGCGCCGGGATGTGCGGCGCAGGCCCATGAACGCGGCGTCGAGCGCGATCATCGCGAGGATCGCCAGCCCGGTGAGGGGAAAGACGATTCCGAGCGCGACGACGATCCCGGTGACGCCGCCGACGACCCGGCGGTTCCCGGGCCAGGGTGGCACGCCGAGGCGCCCGGCGGGCCGGCGCTTCCACCACATCACCGCGGCGCTCGCCGCGAGCAGGATCGTGGCGAGGCAGAAGGCCAGCATGAGGAGCTGGTTCACCCGCCCTGCGAGCTCGCCCTTGTGGAGCCCGATCCCGTACTGGATGCCGCGCCCGACGAGGCCGATATCGCCGAAGCGCACATCGACCAGCGGCCGGCCGCTATACTGGTCGAGGGTGATCATCCGCTGGCGCGTGACGTCGCGCGGATAGGCGGCGGCCGCGTAGACCCCGGCCGGGCCCTCCGGCAGGGCGAGCTCGTAGCCCGCCGGCATGCCGAGCCCGGTCATGATCGCGACGGCCCGGTCGATGCCGATCGGAACCCCATCCCGTCCGGGAGACCGTCCTTCCGAGCGCGGCAGCGGCGCGGCTTCCAGCGCCCAGCCCGCCGTGTCGAGAACCTCGCCCATCGGCACGGTCGAGACCGGCACCCGGGCCCAGAGAGCACTGGGCTGGCCGAGCCCGGCCCGGTTCGAGATCGCCCGGACCTGATCGCCCCACAGGATCGACCATGGCAGCCCGGTCGTCGCGAGGAACAGCAGGCCCGCCCCGGCGACGAAGCCCGTGACCGCGTGCAGATCGCGCCACCACACCCGCCGCCGCGGCGTCCCGCGCACGGTGACGACCCCGCCCCCCTGCCCGCGGGGCCACCACAGATAGATTCCGCTCAGGACCAGGATCACCGTGAAGCCGGCGACGACCTCGATCAGTCCGTTCGCCACCGGGCCGAAATAGGCCAGGCTGTGGAGGCGGCGCACCACCATCATCGCCTCGGCGTCGCGCCCGACCCGGTCGAGCACCGCGCCGTCATAGGGGTCGAGATAGACGAGCGTCCTGCCCTGCGGCCCGGCCATGGTGACGATCGCCGCCCGGTCGGGGGCGTCCGGGCTCGCGAACGTCTTCGGCGCGGCATCCGGCACCGCCTCGGCGGCGATGAAGATCAGCCGCTCGGGCGAGAGCGGCGGCGTCGCGCGCACCGGCACCACCGTGCGGTAGGCAAACAGCGTCCGGTTGATCTCGTCCTTGAACAGGTAGACCGAGCCGGTGGCCGACAGGAGGATCAGGAACGGCAGGCAGAGAAGGCCGGCATAGAAGTGCCAGCGCCAGACCGCGCGGTAGAGCGCGTCGCGCAAGGCGCCTCCCTGCGGGGGAACGCCGCGCGAGGACGCGCGCCCCGCGGCGGGAGCGGCGGAGAATGTGGACATGGGGTTGGGGATCCGAACAGGCGGGCGATCGATGGCGAACGGGATCGATCAGGCCTGCGGCGGTCCCCTCGGGCTGGCGATGCGGTCGGGCGGCGCCCGGGCCGGGACCTCGTCGGCGGCGGGCGGAGCGTGTTCGGGCGGGCGCGGGCCGTCCCAGGCGAACCCGAAGGCGAGGAGGACCGGGACCGCGAGGGCGACGTGATGGGCCGCGACGCAGCAGGCCAGGGCGCAATGCGTGCCGGTCCGGGGCGAGCCGTCGCCCGCATCGTGCTGGCAGATCACCGCGCCGGAGGCCGCGACGGCCGGCACCGGCGCGAGCGCGCCGAACAGAGCCTGCAGGCATAGCGCATAGAGCGCGACCACCGCGATGGTCGCGCGGCCGATCGATCGTTGCGGCGAGGCCCTGCGCATGATCGCCGGTTAAGCCCTGCGACCCGGAGGCGTCAATGGCGAAGGTCGGGCCGCACGCGAGCTCCCGGCGATCTTTTCCGGGTCTTCCCGATGTCCGTCATCTCGCACGACATGGTTGGCAGGCGGTCGAGACAATGTCTCCCGCGCGCTCGACCGCATCCCGGGATGGGGCCGCCGGGAGCCTCATCGGACATCTCCACATCATCGCGTTTTCCGCAGATCGTGCTTGGCGACAGATCGCTCCTCGGTCGATCGAGGTTTCACCGGGGAACCGCGACGTTAAGGGGGAAGTCAGAGGCTCAGGCGGTTGCGGCGTCTCGTCGGCGGCGATGTCCGGTGCGGCTGAATCTCGCTCCCTCCTCACGGTTCCTCCGTAGAGCCTTGCCGTCGCGGCCACGGCCGGACGCATGGCCCCAATGTCTAGGGCACGATCGTTCCGTCCGTGACACACCGATATCGGCGGAAAATGGTTCCTTCCCCAAGGGCGATGGGGCCGATATCTGCCAGATTTAATCGTCAATTAACCACGATGAGCGAGGCTTGCGACGGAAATTCGGGGCGACCCGGCTGGAGCGACGGGACGGACGTCATGGGAGTCGATTTCTTCGCCAGCCAGCGCGCGGCGCGGCGGAGCGCCTGTGAGGATCGCTCCTCGCCGGAGGGCCACCCGCATCTCGCGGCGGTGATCCGGTCGGTCGTCGAGCGCCACGCGGAGAGCGGCCTGGGCTCCATCGATCGCCGCTCCCCGCCCCGGGACTGGGACCGGCTGATCGCCCAGGTCCAGACCGCCGCGCGGATCGTCGAGGAGACCGATGCGGAGATCCGGCGGCGCGAGGCGCAGGCCCGGAGCCTCCTGCGCAGCGCCCATAAGCGGCTCGACGAGGCGAGGCAGCGCATCGACGAGGCCGAGGAGCGGGCGCGAAGGATCGAGACCGGGGCGGATGCCCGGGTCGCCGCCGCCGAGGAGCGGGCGCGCCAGGCCGAGGATGCGGCCCGCAGCGCCCTGGCCTGGCTCCAGCGCGCGAACCGCCCAGAGCAGGCCCGGTCCCCCGACGAGCTGGCGGTCGTGATCCCGCCCCTGCCCCCGGTCCTGCGGCGGGTGGCCTGAGCTAATACCCCCGCGCCACGTCGACGGAAGCGGGGATGCGCCCCGTCGCCCGGTAGGCCCGCACGTTGCCGGCGACGACCGCCGCCGCGCTGCCCGGCGTGGTCGGCCCGGAGATGTGCGGCAGCACGGTCACGCCCGGATGGCGCCACAGGCGCGAATCCGGCGGCAGCGGCTCGACCGAAAAGACGTCCAGTACCGCGTGCGAGACCCGGCCTGTATCGAGGGCGGCGACGAGCGCGTCGGTATCGACGATCGCGCCGCGGCCGAAATTGATCAGTGCCGCCCCGGGCCTCATCGCGGCGAAGCGCCCGGCATCGAGGAGGCCGCGCGTCTCCTCGGTGAGCGGCAGCAGGCAGACCGCGATGTCGCTCGCCGCCAAGAGGTCCGGCAAGCCCTCCGGCCCGGAATAGGCCGTCACCTCCGCCGGCACGGGCTTGGGCGCGCGGGTCCAGGCCGCGACCCGGAACCCCGCCTGCACCAGCCGCGCGGCCGCCGCGCTCCCGAGCGCCCCGAGGCCGAGGAGCCCGACCCGGACCTCGCCCGGCGGACGGTAGGCGAGCTGGCGCCAGGTCGCGGTCTCCTGCTGGCGCCGGTAGGCCGGCATGTCGCGCTGCAGGTAGTAGGTCCAGGCGAGCACCGCTTCCGCCATGGTGCGGGCGAGTTCGGGATCGATGAGCCGCACGATCGGCGCGGTCCCCGGACCGAGGTCGCGCACCAGACGCTCGACCCCGGCCCACAGGCTCTGGATCCAGGCGAGGTTCGGCAGCAGCGCCACCTCGGCCGGATCGGGATTGGCCACGATGGCGATCCGCACCGTTGCGCGCTCGTCGGGCGTGAGCGTGCGGAACGGCCGGATGGTTTCCTCCGGCAGAGCGGCGCCGAGGGCGGCGAGGAAATCGGCCTCCTCGTCGGGATCGAGATTGCCCAGGAACGCGATCGGCTCGGACATCGGGGGCCCTTCTTCAGCGGCCGAGGACGGCGGAGAGCCGCGCCACCGCCTCCCGGGCGAGGCCGGGGCTGATGGCGAAGCATAGGCGGATGAAGCCCTCGCCCTCGGGCCCGAAGGCGGTCCCGGGCGCGACGCCGACCTTGGCCTCGGCCAGGAGCCGGAAGGCGATCGCGAGGCTGGTCTCCTCCGGCCGCGGGGTGCCGGGGCCCGCGACCCGGGCCATCAGGTAGAAGGCCCCCTCCGGCACCGACACGGTGATGCCGGGCAGCCGCGACAGGCCCTCGACCAGGATCTCGCGGCTCTCGGCGCAGCGGCCGACCATCTGGCGGATGAAGCCGTCGCCCTCCTCCAGGGCGGTCACGGCGGCATGCTGGATGAAGGTCGGGATCGAGGTGGTGTTGTACTGGCCGAGCTTGGCGAAGGTGGGGGCCAAACCCCGCGGCGCGATGAGCCAGCCGGCGCGCCAGCCGGTCATCGCCCAGTTCTTCGAGAAGGTGTTGGTGACGATCAGGCGGTCGTCCTCGGTGCAGATCTGCAGGAAGGACGGCGCGATGGCGTTGCCGTAGGCGAAGTGGGCGTAGACCTCGTCGGCGACGATCCACAGCCCCCGCGCCCGGGCGAGGTCGCGAAGGGCCTTCATCTCGTCGAGCGGCATGATCCAGCCGGTCGGATTCGAGGGCGAGTTGACCACGACGGCGCGGGTGCGTGGCGTCAGGGCGGCCTCGATGTCGGCGAGCGGCAGGGCGAAGCGCCCGTCTCCCTGCACCCGGTACGGCACCGTCACCGGCACGCCGCCGGTGATGCGCACGGCCTCGGCGAGGTTGGGCCAGGCCGGCGAGGGAATGACGATCTCGTCGCCGGGCTCCAGCAGCGCCTGGGCCGCCTGCATGATGGCGTTCATGCCCCCCGCCGTCACGGCGAAGCGCTCCGGCGGCACGTCCACGCCCCAGTGCCGGGCGTGGTAGGCGCTCAGGGCTTCGCGCAGGCGCGGCAGGCCGAGCGAGGTGGCGTAGCGGGTATGCCCGGCCAGCATCGCCTTGTGGGCGGCCTCGACGATGAAGGGCGGCGTCGGCAGGTCGCCCTCGCCGATCCACAGCTTGACCACCTCGGGATCGTCCCGGCCCCGGTCGGCGACGAGGCCGATCTGGCTCGTGCCGATGCCCTGCATCCGCGGCGACAGGGTACCGGCGAGGTCCGGCGGCGTGGCGGTCTCCGCATGGGTCATCGGCGGCTCGTGCCCTCGTTGGTTCAAGCGTGTCGGTCACCCCTCCATAGCACCGGTACTGCGGCGCGCGAGCCGCGTCCCGCGCATACATCGCGGTGGACCCGGGCCGTTCCGCCGCTACAACGTGGCAAGAACGAACAAACTCAAGAACGAACAAACTCGAGAACGATCCGGAGGACACAGCGCGTGACGGTCAATCGCAGAACGGCCCTGGCGGGCGTCTCCCTGGCGGCGGCGGCCCTGGCGCCGGGCGCGGCGCAGGCGCAAGGCGCGGCTTCGAAGACCTACGTCCTCGTCCACGGCGCCTATGGCGGCGGCTGGATCTGGCGCGATGTGGCGGCGGGCCTTCGCGGCCGCGGGCACCGGGTCTTCACGCCGACGCAGACCGGGCTCGGCGAGCGCAGCCACCTCCTGTCGCGCCAGATCACGGTGGACACCCATATCGACGACGTGGCGAGCGTCTTCGCCTTCGAGGACCTGCGCGACGTCGTGCTGGTCGGGCATTCCTACGGCGGCATGGCGGTGACCGGGGTCGCCGACCGCCTCACCGACCGCATCCGCCACGTCGTCTATCTCGACGCGCTGATCCCCGAGACCGGCGACACCGCCTTCACGATCCTGCCCGCCGGCATGGCCGACGCGCGGCGCAAGGTGGCGCTGGAGCAAGGGGCTGGGGTGGCCCTGCCGGTACCCGGCCCGGAGGCGTTTCCGATTCCGGCCGGCCCGGCCAAGGACTGGTTCATGCAGCGCCTGCGGCCGCACCCGATCGGCACCTACGAGAGCCCGGTGCGGCTCTCCAAACCCGCCGGTGCCGGCCTGCCGGTGACCTATGTCGCCTATACCAACCCGGCGCTCGCCGCGATCGAGCCGAGCCGGCAGCGGGCGCGGGCGAAATCCGGCTGGACCTACCGCGAACTGGCGGTCCCGCACGACGTCGAAGTGCCCCACCCCGAGACGGTCGTCGAGCTCCTGGCGGGGATCGGCTAAGCAGATTTCGCCGAAGTGGGTACCGGTTCGGCGCAGAAAATCTGAGATAAAGCCATAGTCTCGACAGACTTGCGTTGGCCTACCAACGCAAGTCTGTTTAGGGCCGCGCGTCCTGGGCGAGAGCCGGGGCTGAGCGTCGCCCGATCCGGGGCCGGGCGGCGTCCTCGGTCTGTGCCGCAACCGGACGCCCCCGCCCGGATGCGACGCCGCCCATCGTCCGCGGCGCGGTCAGCGCCCCGGTCCGACCACCTCCGGCATCGTCACCGGCACCGGCACCACCGCCGGGCCCGAGGCACCGGAGGCCAGGGTGTTGATGGTGCCGGTCTTCGGGGCGGCGGTCCCATTGGTCGCGCCGGGCGCGGACGCGTGGGCCGGGCCCGCGGAGGCGCGGCCCAGGAGATCGGGCGGGGTCTGCCAGACGAAGGCGTCGAGGCGGCCGCTCACCGGGGAGACCGGGGCCCAGCGGTCGGAGACGAGGCCGTCGGCGCACCAGGCCGGGTCGCGGGCCGCGCGGGCCGCGCGGGCCTGCCACTCGCGGGCCTTGCCGGAGGACGCGCCGTGCTCGGCCTCCTCGATCTCCGCCATCGTCTCGTAGGCACGCACGGTCGGCTGGTCGGCGAGCAGCGGGCTGAGCACGTCGCGGGCCCGGGCAAATTCGCGGGCGTCGAGCGCCGCGCGGGCGATGGCGAAGCGCGATTCCGGATGCCACGACGAGATCCGGGCCAGCGTCTCGGCGCGGGCGAGGCGGTCGCGGCTCGAATCACCGGTGCGCAGGTCGAGATAGACCCGGGCGAGGTCCGGATGCGGGCCGGCGCGCCAGGCCGCCTCGACCACCCGGGCGCCGCGCTTGAGATCGCCGCGGCGGGCGAAGAGGCGCCCGGCGAGGGCGGCGGCCGGCACCAGGTCGGGGGCGAGCTTCACCGCCTCCCGGGCCTGGGCGAGCGCGCGCTCGGGATCCCCGGCCTCGAGGTCGAGGGCGCTGGCGGTGAGCAGCACGGCGCGCTGGCGGCGCATCGCCGCCTTGTCGGAGAGGCCGAGCGCGGCGCGGCGCGACACGGTGTCGAGGGCGCCGGCCCAGTCGCGGTCGGCGCACTGGCTTTCCATCACCGCCTCATTGGCCCAGGTCACGCTCGGGGCGAGGCGGGAGGCCTCGATGGCGTAGGCGCGGGCCGTGGTCTCGTCGTCCTGGCGCCGGGCCTCGACGAAGAGGCCGCGCAGGCCGAGGACCCGGGTCTCGGGATCGTCGACCATGCGCTGGAAGGCGCGCTCGGCCCCGGCGCGGTCGCCCGAGATCTGGGCGGCCTGGGCGGTCAGCAGCAGGGCGAGCGGCTCGTTGCCGAGCAGGCGCTCGGCCTCGCCGGCATGGCGGCGCGCCGCGACCGGGTCGCCGGAGCCCACCGCCACCATGCCGCGCGAGAGCGCGTTGTAGCCGCGGGCCTGGCGCCGGCGCCGGCTCGACAGGGTCAGCCGCTCGGGCAGGTTCAGGATGCCGCGGGCGAAGGCCCAGATGAAGCCGAGCACCACGGCGAGCACCATGACGCCGACGAGGGCCGCCGCGAGACTGGTCGCCAGCTCGTAGCCGCCCCAGGTCACGGTGACCACGCCGGGCCGGTCGGCGAGCCAGACCGCCCCGTAGGCGGCGAGGGCGAGGAGTGCCACGAAGGCGAGTGCGCGCCACATCGGTCCATCAACTCCAGAAAGCCGCGCTGCCGCACCGGGCGCGCGAGGGGGCGTCGATCGAGCCCCGGGAGGTTGCTTCCCGCGGCCGCCCGGGCAGGCGGCCGCACTGCGTCAGGTGGTCAGCGGGTCGCCGGACCCTGGATCGCCGCGAAGGCGGCGGCGAGCCGGGCCCGCGCCGCCTCGCCGGCGGCGGCCCGGGCCTTGAGGCGCTGGCCGACATCGCCGGCCTCCTGGCGGGTCTGCTCCGGCAGGGCGTCGAAGGCCTTGGCGGCATCCGCCACCGCGCCGCGGGCCAGCGCGTCCTGGACCTTGGCCACGCCGGCCTCGGTCGGATCGGCGGGGGTGCTCGCCGCCGGGGCCGCGCCCTCGCTGCCGACCTTGCGCACCGAGACGATCGACTCGGCCATGCTGGTCAGCCGGTCGGTGATGCTGCCGCGCTCCGCGACCGCCTTCTGCCGCGCGGCGAGCGCCGCGGCGTTCAGCTTGGCGGCGACGGGCTGGAAGCTCTGGGCGAGCGAGGCCGCGGTCGGGGCGCCGCTCTGGGCGAAGGGCTCGAGCGGCGCGAGCGCCCCGGCCTGGCCGGGATCGAGCTGCTTGAGGGTGGCGAGCGCGTCGGCATAGGGCGCCCCCGAGGCGAGCGCGCTGGCGATGCGGTCGGCGGCGACGACCCGGAGCGCCGCCTGGACGGTGCCGGCCTCGGCCCGGCCCTCGACCGACTTTGCGAGGTCGGCGAGGCGCTGGTCGACGGTCTTGGTGCGGGCGTCGAAGGCCTGCTGCAGCCCGTCCGCGCGCTGGTCGGCGGCCTTTGCCCGGGTGTCGAGGGCCTGGCGCAGCTCGTCGATGCGCTGGCCCAGCGCCTTGTCGGCCTGCTCCTCGGCGGCCGTACGGGTGCCGAGATCGGCCTGGAGCGCCTTCAGGCCCTTGTCGAGCCCGTCGAGGCGGCCGCGCAGGTCGGCGCCGTCGTTCCGGCCCTGGAGCGCCGTCACCGCCTGGGCGAGACCGTCGACCCGCTGGCGCAGGCCGGCATCGCCGCCGCCGCGGCCCTGGAGGTCGGCGAGCTGCTTCTCGATGCCCTGGAGGCGCGCCGGGTCGATGCCGGCGGCCGGCGCCGAGGTCGCGGGGGCTTGCGTCGCGGGAGCCTGCGCGGTGGGGGCCGTCTGACCGGCGGGAGCGGCCTCGGCCTTGCGCAGGGCCTCGTCGGCGCGCTGGGTCGCGGTCTTGGCGGCGGCATCGGCCGCCCGCACCGCGTCGGGGAGCGGTCGCACGGTCTGCTCGATCGAGGCGATGCGCCGGTCGAGGGCCTGGACGCTCTCGCGCGGGGCGAGGTCGGCGAGGCGTTGATCGAGCGGCACCGCGTCCTGCGCCTGCGGCGTCGCGGGCTTCGGCAGGTTGATGCCGTAGGCCGGGGCGTAGGTGGTGGCGCCGTAGAGGAGGCCCGCACCGACCACGCCGCCGAGCAGCGAGGCGGCGAGAAGCGAGCCGAAGCCGGCGCCCGAGCGGGCCGGGGTGGGGACGACCGGGGTCGCCGCCGTGGTCCTGGGGGGTTCCTTGGAGGTGTCCTTCGGTGGGACCGCACTCCCGGCGGCGGCGCCCGCCTGCGGGCCGGTCTTCGGCACCGTCGAAGGGCGTGCCCCGGTGGCGCCGGTCGCGCCCGTGGGGGCCGTGCCCGTCGCTCCGGCAACGGTCGTGCCGGTCGCGCCCACGGCCTTCGGGCTCGCCGGGTTCGGGCCGGAGCCCGCCGCGGCGGCGCCCGTCGTCGCGCCGGTTCCGGCGGTCGGGGCCTTGCTGTCGATCGCGGGCTTGATGCCGGGCACGCCGGCCGGCGAGGTGCCAGGCTTCGCGTCCGCAGCCTTCGTCTCACCCGGCTTGGTCTCGCCCGGCTTGGTTTCGCCCGGCTTGGCATCCCCGAGCTTGAGCGGCCCGCTGCCGGGGCCGGTGGCGACCGGAGGGGTGCCGGGCTTCGCGGTGCTCCCCGGCATGGCCGACGCCGCGGGTCCCGTGGACCCGGTCGATCCCGTCGCGCCGGGCTTGGTCTCCACCGCATTGGCGGCCTCGCCCGGCTTCGTCGCCGTGGCCGATCCCGTCGCCCCGCCCGTCGCCCCGCTCGGGCCGGTGGAACCGGTCGAGCCCGTGGGTCCCGTCGGGCCGCCCGTGGCGCCGGCCGGCTTCGCCGCGGACGCGCCGGACGCCGTTGCCGAGCCCGGTACGGTCCCGGTCGCGCCGGGCTTCGGCGCCTCGCCGCTCTTCGTCGGCTCGCCAGGACGCGCGGACGCCGCCGCGGGCGAAGAGGGCTTGCCCGCCTCAGCTTTGCCCGCCTCGGCCTTGCCCGGCTCGGCCTTCGGCGCGTCGGCGACGCGGGTGGCCTTCAGGTCGATGATCGGCCCATCCGCCGGGTTGCCGCCGCGCCCGCCGGAACGGTTGCGGGAATCCTTCTGGTCCTTGTCGGATGGGTTCACGGCGAAAGATCCTCACCTCTGGGTCGGGCCGGGAGTCCGCCGCGAAGGCGGGCCCGTCGGCTCGGCTGGAGCGCGTCCACGGGGCAGGATCCCGCCCGGGCGCTGATTCATCGTCCCTTAGCATCGGTCCCGGCCCGGGCGAAGGGCCGGCGACGCCTCTGCGTCACACTCCGGGTGGACGGAGGCGAGTCCGGCCATCAGGGCGTCCTCGTCGGGCCGCGCCGCGACCACATGGGACAGGATGCCGGCCGCGACCAGGGGCGCGGCGACGTCCGCCGACAGGCAATGGTGCACAAGGCGCCGAAATCCCGCTTCCCGGCCCGCCGCCCGGGCGAGACCGAGCGCCGTCGCGGCGCTGCGCCGCGAATAATGCAGGGCCGCGTCGAGGCTCCCGTCGACACGGTTCGCTTCGGCAAGGCCTCCTTCGGCGAGGCCCTGGTCGGCCAGGGCCGCCGCGACGGCCTCCGGCAGGGCCGGCAGGGGCGTGGCGGCATAGGCGACCCAGACCTTGAGGCGGTAGCCGCGGCGCCCGAGCGTCGCGGCCGGCTCGTCCTTGCGCTCGCGCCCGGCGGCGTGAAGGAGGCGCGCCCCGGGCGGCAGGGTGCGGCCGATCAGTCCGGCCAGCGCCGCGGCATCGCCCGCGGCCTCATGGACGGACTCGTGGACGGACCCGAGTCCCGCCGCCCGCGCGGCGGCCGCGGTGCGGCCTCCGACGCAATAGGCCGGCAAGGCCGCGAACCGCGTGCCCGCCACCGCCGGAATCGCGCTCGCGCTCGTCAGCACCAGGGCGTCGAAGGGACCGTCGGGCGGCGGCGCGCCGCTCGGCGCCAGGGCGAGGACGGGGGCGAGGAGCGGCCGGTGGCCGAGGGCGGCGACGCGCTCGGCGGTGCGGCGCCCGGCCGGCAGCGGCCGCGCGACCCAGACCCGCAGGGCGGTCCCGCCTTCCGTCGGCCCCGTCACGCCATCCTCCCCTTCCCGCGATCCGGCCCGCGCCCCCACCGGACCGATCGGCCGAACGGACACGATCGACCCGGCTGATACGTTCGACCCCTTGGCCGGCCCCGTGCCGGCGGGTTATCTGGTGGCACCATACCGGCCGCCGCGCGGCGTGCCAGCCCCCTCGCGAGACCACCCCCACGCCATGAACGTCCTCGGGATCGAGACCACCTGCGACGAGACCGCGGCCGCGATCGTGGCGGTGGAGGAGGATGGGCGCGCCGTCATCCGCTCCAACGAGGTGCTGAGCCAGATCGCCGAGCACGCCGCCTATGGCGGCGTGGTGCCGGAGATCGCGGCCCGCGCCCATGTCGAGGTGCTCGACCGCCTGGTCGCCCGGGCCCTCGACACCGCCTCTCTGCGGCTCGCCGACCTCGACGGCATCGCGGTGGCGGCGGGACCCGGCCTGATCGGCGGCGTGCTCGTCGGCCTCGTCACCGGCAAGACCCTGGCGCTGGTCGCCCGCAAGCCCCTCGTGGCGGTCAACCACCTCGAGGCGCATGCGCTGACCGCCCGGCTGACCGACGGCCTCGCCTTCCCGTACCTGCTGCTGCTGGCCTCCGGCGGCCACACCCAGCTCGTCGCCGTGAAGGGCGTCGGCGACTACGTGCGCCTCGGCGGCACCATCGACGACGCGATCGGCGAGGCCTTCGACAAGGTCGCCAAGCTCCTGGGCCTCGGCTATCCGGGCGGCCCCGAGGTCGAGCGCGCGGCCGAATCCGGCGACCCCGAGCGCTTCGCCCTGCCGCGCCCGATGCTCGGCCGGCGCGAGCCGAACTTTTCCCTCTCGGGCCTCAAGACGGCCTTGCGGATCGAGGCCGAGCGCATCGCGCCGCTCACCAACCAGGACGTCGCCGATCTCTGCGCCGGCTTCCAGGCGGCGGTGGTCGACGTGGTGGTGGATCGGGTGCGGGTGGCCCTGCGCGATTTCGGCGACGTCGCCGGCCATCCGACCGCGCTGGTCGCCGCGGGCGGCGTCGCGGCGAACGGAGCCCTGCGCCGGGCCCTCACCCACCAGGCGGGCGAGGCCGGCCTGCCCCTCGTCGCCCCGCCCCTGCCGCTCTGCGGCGACAACGGCGCGATGATCGCCTGGGCGGGGATCGAGCGCCTGCGCCTCGGCCTCACCGACGACATCACGGCGCCGGCCCGGCCGCGCTGGCCCTTCGCGCAGGCCCGGTCCGACGCCCGCTCCCCCGCGGCCGGATGAGCCCCGCGGAGGTCGAGGCACAGCGCCGCCGCTGGCGGGCCCTGGTGGACGAGCGCCTGCCCGAGGCGGCGGGCGGGCGCCCGGACTGGCCGGTCTCGCGCAACCACTGCTTTGCCCGCATCCTGCTCGACAATGCCTGCGGCGGGCCCTGGCGCGAGAGCGTCGCCCCACCCGCCTGGGCCAACATGCCGCCCGAGCGCCTCGACGTCGCCCTCGCCCTCGGCGAGGCGGTGCTGGCCGGCCGGCAGGACCTCGCGGTGCTCAACCACCGCTCGCTGCTGTGGCGGCGCAAGCGCCCGGTGCCCCAGCCCCCCGCGAGCCTGCCCGGCGACGGGTTCGCGCTGCGGCGCTGGCGGCTGACCGACGACGCGCCCTTCGCGGCGCTCTGCGCCGACCCGGCGGTGATGCGCTTCTTCCCCGCGCCGAAGACCGCCCGGGAGAGCCAGGCGGAGGCGCGGGCGCTCGCCCGGCGCTTCGAGGAGGACGGGTTCGGCCCCTGGGCCGTCGAGGCCCCGGAGGGGTTCGTCGGCTTCGTCGGCTGCTGGCGGCCGGCCCGGCCCCTGCCCCTCGGCTCGCTGATCGGCCGGGAGGCCGGCCTCGTCGAGATCGGCTGGCGGCTCGCCCGCCCGGCCTGGGGCCGGGGCTTCGCGGTCCGCGGCGCTCGCCTCGCCCTCGCCGACGCCTTCGCCCGCTGCGCCCTGCCCGAGATTTTTGCCTATACCGCCAGCCTCAACGAACCGTCCTGGCGGGTGATGGAGCGGCTCGGCATGGCGGCGGTCGGCGGGTTCGACCACCCGGCCCTGCCCGAGGGCCACCCGTTGCGGCCGCACCGGCTCTACCGGCTGGCGGCTGCGGATTTCCTTGCCGGAGATGCAGCATGAGCACCCTCGGGCCGACGACCACCGTCGGACCGGTCGCAGTCCTGGGCGGCGGCGCCTGGGGCACGGCGCTCGCCAACGCGGCGGCGGCCTCCGCGCCGCGGCGGGTGACGCTGTGGATGCGCGACGGCGAGGCCGCCGCCGCCATGGCCCGTTCGCGCGAGAATGCCCGCCACCTCCCCGGCGTGACGCTGCACCCGGGCGTCGCGCCCACGGCCGACCCGGCGGACCTCGCCGGGGCCGAGGCGGTGCTGGTGGTGACCCCGGCCCAGACCCTGCGCGGCGTGCTGACGGGTTTGCGTCCCCACCTCGCGCCGGACGCCGCCCTGATCCTGTGCGCCAAGGGCATCGAGCGCGGCACCGATGCGTTCATGACCGACGTCGCCGCCGAGGCCGCGCCGGGAGCAACCCTGGCGGTGCTGTCGGGCCCGAGCTTCGCGGCGGACGTCGCCCGCGGTTTGCCCACCGCCGTGACGCTCGCGAGCCGCGACGGGGCGCGTGCCGCCGCCCTCGCCGCCGCCCTGTCGGGGCCGACCTTCCGGGTCTATCACGGCAGCGACCCGCGCGGCGTCGAGATCGGCGGGGCGGCCAAGAACGTGCTCGCCATCGCCTGCGGGGCGGTGATCGGGCGCGGCCTCGGCGAGAGCGCCCGCGCCGCCCTCGTTGCCCGCAGCTTCGCCGAATTGATGCGCTTCGCCCGCGCCTGGGAGGCCCGGCCCGAGACCCTGATGGGGCTGTCGGGCCTCGGCGACCTCGTGCTCAGCGCAGCCTCCGCGCAATCGCGCAACTTCGCCTTCGGCGAGCGCCTGGGACGCGGCGCGAGCCTCGAGGACGCGGCCGGCGGCAAGCTCGCCGAGGGCGCCCTGACCGCCTCCGGGCTGGTGGCGCTGGCCCGGCGCCGCGAGGTCGAGATGCCGGTGGCCGAGGCGGTGGCGGGCCTCGTCGCCGGCACGCTGCATCTCGACGAGGCCGTCGCCGGCCTGCTCAGCCGGCCGCTGCGCGCGGAGGAATGATACCGACGCTCGTCGAAACGACCATGGGTTCCGGTCTCGGATTGTCGCCGAGCGTGTGGCCCGGCATCGACGATGCGAGATCGACAGGACGGATGATCCGAGACCCGGCCGGATGCCGTCCGGCTCTCGCGAACCGGAGCAAGACAGGAGATTCCTCCCGTGACGGCCTACCTCGATCCCCTCGCCGGCGGCGCCCTGATCGGCGCCGCGGCGGCGCTGCTGCTGCTCGCCAACGGTCGCATCGCGGGCATCAGCGGCATCCTCGGCGGTCTGGCCGGAGCGGAGGCCCGCGACCGGGCGTGGCGGCTGGCCTTTCTCGTCGGGCTCCTCGCCGGTCCGGTCCTGTACCGCCTCGTCTCCGGCGACTGGCCGGCTGTCGGCAGCGTTGCGTCCTGGCCGGTCCTGGTGCTGGCCGGCCTCCTCGTCGGGTTCGGGACGCGGCTCGGCTCCGGCTGCACCAGCGGGCACGGGGTCTGCGGCCTCGCCCGGCTGTCGCCGCGCTCGTTCGCGGCGGTCGCGACCTTCATGGCCTGCGCCATCCTCACCGTCTTCCTCGTCCGGCACGGACTGGCCCGATGAGCGCCCTCCGCCTCCTCGCCGCCGTCGCGAGCGGTCTGCTGTTCGGCCTCGGCCTCGCCCTGTCGGGCATGATGGACCCACGCAAGGTCCTGGGTTTCCTCGATCTCGCGGGCGCCTGGGATCCGAGCCTCGCCTTCGTGCTCGCCGGGGCGGTCGGCGTCTCGGCGCTGGGCACCCTCGCCCGGACGCGCATGGCGCACCCCGTCCTCGCGGCCCGCTTCGCGGTGCCGGAGAACCGGCGGGTGGATGCCCGGCTGCTCGCCGGCGCCGCCCTGTTCGGCATCGGCTGGGGGCTCGCCGGCTTCTGCCCCGGCCCGGCCCTCGCCGGCCTCGTCCTCGGCCTGCCCGCGGTCGCCGTGTTCGTCGCCGCGATGCTCGCCGGCATGGCGCTCCATCGGCTCACCATGGAGCGCCGGCCCGGCGCGGATCGCGGGGCGAGGCCCGCGGCGTGAGACGGAGCGGGGCCCGGCGCCGCCAAGCAGACTTGCATTGGCAGGCCACCGCTTCGCCCGCTCAGGTTGTTGTCTTGTCGCAGATTTCGCCGAAACGGTGTCCGCTTCGGCGAAATCTGCTTAGGTGTCCGGCCCACGCCGATCGTTCCTGTCGGGTCTCGTGGACGAAGGTCCGGGCTGACGCCGGCCCGATGATCACGAGAGTCGTCCGTCGAACCAGCGCGCCCTCCGTTCCGTCGGGGACGGCGGGCTTCCGGGAGAGACGCGCATGCATGTGACGATCGAGCAGGCCGAGACCGCCATCCGCGCCGCGCGGGAGAAGGCGGTCGAACTCGGCACGCAGATGTGCATCGCCGTCGTCGATTCGGGCGGCAACCTGAAGGCGTTCCACCGGATGGACGGCGCCTGGGTCGGCTCCATCGACATCGCGCACAAGAAGGCTAGGACCGCGGTGTTCTTCGGCATGAAGACCGGCGCGATCGGCGGTCTCTCGCAGCCCGGCGGCCCGCTCTACGGCATCGAGCACTCGAATGACGGGCTGATCACCTTCCCGGGCGGCATCCCGATCGTCGACGAGACCGGCGAGATGTCCGGTGCGATCGGCGTATCGGGCTCGTCGGTCGAGAACGACGACGCGGTGGCGCTCGCCGGGGCCCGGGCCATCGGCGACACCGAGTTGCCGGCGCATCCCTGGCGCACCTGAGCGGGACCTTGCCTCACCGGCTCACTCGGGCCGCCGCAGGACGGCGCGGTCGGCGTTGACGCGCTGCGCCCAGTCCCGGGCGCGATCCTGGCCCTTGAGGTCGACGAGCTTCGCCCCGCCGACATCGGCGCTGCGGAAGTCGGCGCCCGCGACCGTCGCGCCGGTGAGGTCGGCCCCCGACAGGTCCGCGCCGGTCAGCGCCACGTCGGTGAGGTCGGCGCCCGCGAGGTTGGCGAAGTCCAGCCGGGCCCGGCCGAGATCGGCCCCCGTCAGGTTCGCGCCGGACAGGTTCACCGAGACGAACACCGCCCGCATCAGGCCCATGGACTGGTTGCGCAGGTCCGCCCCGCCACGCAGGCCGACGAGCGTCGCGCCCCGCATGGTCGCGCCGCGAAAGTCCCCGATCGGCACGGCGCGGCTGAGGTCCGCCCCGGTCAGGTTCGCCTCCCGGGCGGTGATGCCGAACATCCGGGCGCCGACGAGCTTCGCGCCGGTCAGGTCGGCCTTGATGATCCAGGCCTGTTCGAGGTTGGCGCCGCTGAGGTCCGCGCCGCGCAGATTCACCCTGTTGAGCCGGGCGGTGCGCAGGTTCGCGCCCCGCAGGTCGAGCCCCGAGAGATCGAGGCCGGAGAGAGCCTTGTCGGAGAGATCGATCGGCCGGCCGGCGGCGCGGGCGATCAACGCCTCGACGTCGGCCCGGGTCATCTCGGCCCGGGTCATCGCCGGAGAGGCCATGTCGGCCCCGAGCAGCATGTCCTGCTCGGCGGGGGCCGGGCCGGTCCCGAGGAGGGCGAGGCAGGCGGCCAGTGCCGTCGTCGGGACGAGGCGTCGCATCGGTCACTCCCCTGAACCGCCCCGGATGCCCCGGTGGCCGATCGTCTGTGGGACGCTTCGATCGCGCCCGAACGAAACGATAGCGCGCTTCCGGTCCGTTGGGCGGGTCGTCGCCGGCCTCGACCCCGCGTCACTTCGCCCACCGAGGGCATCCCTCGGGCGGGATCACGCCGCGGCCTGGCCGGCAGGACGGGGAGCCTGGCGGCGGATCAGATCGTCCACCTCCCGGGCCGGGACCGGACGGCCGAAGAGGTAGCCCTGGACCTCCGTGCAGGCCCGGGCGCGCACCGCCTCGAACTGATCCTGCGTCTCGACGCCCTCGGCGGTCACGGTCGCCCCGAAATGCGCCGCCATCCCCACGATGGCCCCGACGATCGCCGCGGTGTCCGCATCGGCGATGTCGCGGATGAACGAGCGGTCGATCTTGATGCGGTCGAAGGGGAAGCGCCGCAGGTAGCTCAGGGACGAGTAGCCGGTGCCGAAATCGTCGAGCGCGATGCGCACCCCGAGCGCCTTGAGGCGCTGCAGGCAGGAGAGCGAGGCCGGGTCGTCCTCGACGAGGACGCTCTCGGTGATCTCGATCTCGAGGCGCGCCGCCGGCAGGCGCGCCCCCGCGAGCGCCGCCACCACGGTCTGCTCCAGGCCGGGCTGGCGCAGCTGGATGGCCGAGACGTTGACGGCGACCCGCAGGTCCCCCGGCCAGCGCGCGGCGGCCCGGCAGGCCTCGTGCAGGGCGAAGGCGCCGAGCGCTACGATCTGGCCGGTCTCCTCGGCGAGCGGGATGAAGTGCGACGGCGCGACGAGCCCGAGCTCCGGATGGCGCCAGCGCATCAGCGCCTCGAACCCGCACAACGCCCCGTCCGCGCCCCGCAGGATCGGCTGGTAGTGCATCACCAGCCCACCGGCGCTGCCCAGGGCGGCGTGGAGGTCGCGTTCGAGCCGGGCGCGGCGGGTGATCGCCTCGTTCATCCCGGGCACGTAGTAACGGAACGTGTTGCGGCCTTCCGCCTTCGCCCGGTAGAGCGCGATGTCGGCCTTCTTGAACAGGTCGTCGGCGTCGGTCTCGCCGTCCGCGGCCGCGATGCCGATGCTGATCCCGACCCCGGCCACGACGCCCCCGAGGGGGACCGGCCGCTCCACCGCCTCGATCAGGCGCTGCGCGATCCCGTCGATGCAGCGCGGGTCGTCGATCCGGTCCAGGATGATCGCGAACTCGTCGCCGCCGAGCCGCGCGATCGTGTCGGCGCTGCGCACGACGCCGCGCAGGCGGTCGGCGATGACCTTCAGGAGCGCGTCGCCCGCCGGGTGGCCGTAGGTGTCGTTGACGGCCTTGAAGCGGTCGAGGTCGCAGGCCAGCACCGCGACGCTGCCGCGCCGGGTCGATGCGCCCGCGAGCCGCTCGCTCAGGCGCTCGCGAAAGAGTACCCGGTTCGGCAGCCCGGTCAGGGCGTCGTGCACGGCCATGTGGGCGATCCGCCGCTCGGCCTCGCGCCGGAGCGTCGTGTCGACCTGGAGGCCGACCATGCGGACCGGGCGGCCGGGCTCCCCGGCCCCGTCGCCGTCGCGGCCGACGACCTTGCCGCGGGCGACGACCCAGCTCCAGGCGCCGTCCTTGCGCCGCAGGCGATGCTCGCACTCGAAGACCGCCGTTCGTCCCGTCAGGTGGTCGTCGAGGAGCCGCACGACCTTCGCGGCATCCTCGGGATGGACGAGGCCGTGCCAGGTCTCGATACGGCCGTCGAGCTCGCCGGGGGCGTAGCCGAGCATCGTCTGCCAGCGGTCGGACAGCCACATCGCCCCGGTCGTCAGGGTGAGGTCCCACAATCCGTCGGTATCGACGGCGAGCGCCAGCCGCTCCTCGCTGACACGCAACGCCGTCTGGCTCGCCCGCAGGGCCGCGTTGGCCCGCAGGGTGCGGTCGGCGAAGAGCGCCAGGACGCCGAAGCCGAGGATGCTCAGCATCACCGCCGTGATGCTGGCGGCGAGCACGAGGCGGGGCAGGATCGCCCCGGTCTCGACCGGCATCAGGTCGGGCACGATCACCAGGGCGGCCATCGCGGTGAAGTGCATGGCGGCGACCGAGGCCGTGAGCACGGTGGCGACGACGAGGCGGCTGTGCGGCCGGGCGGGACCGCCATGGATCGCGAATCCCGCCGTGGCGAGCGCGCAGCCGACCGCGACGGCGGCGAGCGCCAGCGGCTGGTCCCAGGCGAGCGTGCCGGGCACCTGGAGGCTGAGAGTTCCGACGCCGTGCATCGCCGCGACGCCGAGGCCGAGGATCAGGCCGGCCCCGAGGGAGGCCACTGCGCGGTTGCGGGCACGGCTCGCCCCGAAGGCGGCCAGCACCGAGAGGACGGAAGCCACGAGCGACAGGAGCGTCCCGTCGAGGCGATAGCCGATGGTGAAGCCGGGATCGTAGCCGAGCATTCCGATGAAGTGGGTGCACCAGATCCCCGCCCCGGCCGAGAAGCTCGCCACGACGAGCCAGACCCAGCGCCCCATCCCGACCGTGTCGAGGCTGTGCCGGTTGAGGCGCAGGGCCGTGTGGAGCGAGACCCAGCAGATCAGGCCGGCGAGCGGGACGACCCAGGCGGCGTGCTGTTCGACCAGGCAGGCGATCGGGCGGTACATCGAACGACCTCGGTGAAGACGGACGTGATTCGGGGCTCGCGCGGGCGCGACGTTCCTGCACGGCGAAGACGAAGGGTGGCGGGAGGAAGAGCGGTATCCAGAAAAGCGTCGCGACGGTCGCGTTACTGAATTTCTCGTCCGGGCGGAAAGTCGGTCCGACGGGTCTTGTCCGCTATCCGCGTCGATGCTCTTGGCATCACTGCACCAGGACGGCACCGCCGCACCGGGTGCCGGTGACGGCCACGTCCGCGGCGCCGAGCTGCACGCCCGCCAGGCCCAGGATCGAGAACAGCAAGGCATCGATCGGCCCCGCCGCGGCGCCCAGCGCCGTGGCGACCAGGCCCTTCGGGTCGACGAGGCCCGGCAGCGACAGACCGTTGATCTGAAGGTCGAGGTTGGCGAGCAGCGAGGCGGTCACCGAGGTGACGAGCGTCGTGGTCGACACCGTCCGGATACGCCCGGTCCGGATGTCGTCGTCGGTAAAGGTCAGGGACCGGGTCGACGCGCCGAGCTGCACCGCCGAGACGCCCGTGACGGAGAGGAGCGGCGCCTTCAGGATCGTCACCGGCGTGGGAGCGGGACGCGGGGTTCCGAGGTCGAGGGCGTTCGCCGGAATCGCGCCGATCGAGAGCGCCGCGATGCCGGTGGTGACGTCGAGGGTCGCGGTGCGCTCGTTGCTGGCGTTCCACGGGCAGACGACCGAGCGCAGCACGGCGCGCGCGGGCGCCAGCTCGATCGCGATCGGCAGGTAGAGATCCACGAGGCCGACCGGTCCGGGGATCCACAGCTCGACGAGGATGCGCTGCTGGGCCGTGCTCAGGCTGCCGCCGATCCCGGTGAAGCCGGAGGTGTGCCAGGCATCCCCGGTGCGCAGCGAGACCGACGCGCGCAGGAGGCCCGGCACGGCGGTGCCGAGGTCGAGCCCGACCTGCCGGCCGCCATTGGCCAGGAAGGCCGCCCCGCCGATCATGTCGAGGGCGTTGACCCAGAGGGCCTCTCCGGTCTGCGCCACCGGGGACGACCCGATCTCGCCCGCCGTCAGCAGGCCCGCGAGGCGGACCGAGGTCCCGGTCCCGCTCAGGGCGGCGGTCAGGGCGTTGAGGCTCGCGCGAGCGGCGGCGCTCCCGCTCGCCGGCTCGGAGGCCTGGCCGAGCAGGGCCACGAAGTCCGACAGGCGCAGGCTGCCCTTCAGCACGTCGTCGTAGGTCACGGCCTGAAGACCGATCCGGGGCGCCGCGCTGCGCAGGAAGCCCAGGGCATCGACCCGCAGGGCGGCGAGCGCCCGGTAATCCATGAGCGAGAGCGACACGGTGGTGCCCAAGAGGCGCGACAGCAGCGCGTTGGCGATACCGGCATCCAAGCCGACGAGACGCGAGCCGATGCCGAACGCGGCGAGCTCGGCCCGCCGGGCCGTCGCGTCGCCGGAGACGACGAAGCTCGACGGACCGCCGACGATCCGCGTGAAGGCGGTCCTCACCGTGTTGGCGAGCCGGATTCGGATGGCGTTGGGGGCGCTCGAACCCGGGGTGAAGCGGCTCGCGGCCGGGATCGCGCGGTCCGGCACGTAGGTGCCCGGGGTGACCGTGACGTCGTCGGGGATGCGGTAGCCGTTGTCGACGAGCGCCCGCGTCGCCGCGGCGGCGCCGTCGCTGGCCCGGGCCGCCGCGAGGGCGGCGAGATCGACCGCCGACTGGATGCGGCGCTTCTCGAGATAGACGAGGCCGAGATCGACCCCGAGGCCGGCGATGCCGCACAGCATCGCCAACACCACCGCGACCAGCGGCAGGATCGAGCCCGCCTCGTCGGATCCCAGCCGGCCGAGCCGGTCCTTCACGGGCCACCCTCTCATAGCCCGCCCCTCCGGATACTCGCGGAGCGCGAGAGGGTCTGGGGCAGCGGCACCGACCGGGGGAAGACGTTGAGCAGCGTCGTCTTGAGGTCGTAGCGCAGCGTGACGGTGAAGATGTCCGGGTCGCCGGTATCCGGCTTCGCCTCGATGGTGACGGCATCGGGCCGCAAAATCGTGCTCGCAACAACACTACGTTGTGCCGCCGAGGTCGCGAGGGCAACCCGCTCGGCCGAATCCAGACCCGCGACGGCCGCCCGGGCGGATTCGCTGGCCGCGTTCTGCAGGGAATGCGCAGCACCGAGATAACTCCCGAAGGCGATGATTCCCAACAGGATGGCGAGAAGGACGGGCGCCACGATCGCGAATTCGACCGCGGCCGAGCCCGATCGCTGCCGCGCGAACGCGGCCACGAGGGAGCGTGATGCCGGCATGAGCAACCCCGAGTTGATCAACCTGAAATTGATTTGATCGCACGGAGGTTTCACATACGTTAATCGCGCTGTTAAAGCTGTGGTGATCCGCGGGTTGGCCCCGGACCGCGATGTTTTCGCCCGGTCTCCATCCTCATGAAGCTGCGGCCCCGCGGCAAACCCCCGGTCAAGCTGCAATGCGGACCCAGCCCTCAGGCGAAAAAAGCCGATCGTAGATTGTCGCGCTGGCCCGATAGGCGATTCATAGGGAGAAAAAGCCGTATTTTCGAATTTTTCGAGATCATTTCACTTGCAATCAGAAGCATCACGAGCGCTGACCAAGCGGCATGCCCCTGATTTAACGGGAGATAACGGCTCTGCCGTGAGCCGGTCATCAGGCCGGGCGATCCCGCCGGGCCCGATGGCCTTCCGCGAGCGAACCCTCGCCCAGTATTGTCCGCCTCCGACCCGCAACGGCGTCCCCACGGATCCCGCGGCCGGACGAGAACGGCTCTCACGAGGGCGGTTGCAGGCCTCGCGACACGACCGGCCCCGGCGCCGATCGTCCGGAGCCTGCCCGACCCGATCGATAGGGTCTTCGTGCCCTCATGGTCAGTCCGGGCTCCTCTTCGCGGCCCCGGAACGACATGGAGAGCGTCGACCGCGCGGCATCCGATCGACCCGGTCGTCGGACCGCGGAGCGATCGACGTGCCAAGCTCCGTCCGCTCAGCCCGTCAGGGTCTCGACCGGGATGCCGATGTCGATGACCAGCCCCGTGGCGGCCCAGTCATACGTGATGCTGCCGCCGAGCTGGTCGCGCGCGCTGCGGGCGGCCAGCACCGTGCCGAAGCCCCGCCGGTCGG
Source organism: Methylobacterium indicum (assembly GCF_001043895.1). Classification (GTDB taxonomy): domain Bacteria; phylum Pseudomonadota; class Alphaproteobacteria; order Rhizobiales; family Beijerinckiaceae; genus Methylobacterium; species Methylobacterium indicum. The sequence goes on along the minus strand of NZ_JTHF01000024.1, from coordinate 15,051 downwards.
GGGCGCGGGCGATCGGGGGTCCGCCCTCTTCCCGCCAGCGCAGGCGATAGGTGTCGCCGTCGCGCGTGCCGTCGATCAGCACGATGCCCTCGGGCACGGCGAGCGCCCCGTACTTGATGGCGTTCGTGGCCTGCTCGTGGACGATCAGGGCCAGCGCCGTCGCGGCGCGCTCGCCGATCGCGGTCTCGGCGCAGCGGATCCGGATGCGCTCGGACCCCGCCGCCCGGTAGGGCGCCAGGAGCCCGTCGAGCAGGCCCTGGATCGTCGTCGTGCCGCCGCCCGCCCCGTCCTCGTTCAGGTGGGGACGCACGTAGTCGTGGGCGCGCGACAGGGCGTCGATCCGCTCGCGCAGGTCGCTTGCATAGGGCTTGGCCTCCGGGTGGTCCCGGGCGCTCAGCGCGACCATGCTGGTGACGACCGCGAAGATGTTCTTGATCCGGTGGCTCAGCTCGCGCGTCAGCAGGGCGCGCGCCTCCTCGGCCTGCCGGGCCGCCGTGATGTCGCGGAACGTGCCGACGAGCTGGAGGCCGCGGCGCGCCGGGCCCTCCCCGACGAACTCGACCTGGCCCATGGCGGCGATCCAGACGATGCGCCCGTCCGGCCGCAGCAGCCGGTAGGACGTGCGGTAGGCCCCCTCCCCCCGGGGATCGAACGCCGCCTGCACCAGGCGGTGATTCTCGTCCCGGTCGTCGGGATGCAGCATCCCGAGCCACTGCCGATAGGTCAGCGGCGCCTCGCTCGGAAAGCCGATGATGCGCCGGCAGCGCGGCGAGCCCTTGAGGGTGTCGGCCTCCAGGCTCAGCCACCACAGGCCGAGATCCGCCGCCTCGACGGCGAGTTCGAGCAGGTGCGCGCTCTCCTCGAGCTGAGCGCTCAGCGTGGCGGGGTCGGTGGGGTGTGGCGGCACGGGCAGGATCGTGGGTGGCGTCGCGGCGGCCCCGGTCTACAGGCGCAACCGGTGCGAGGCGAGGCGCCGCGGCGTCGCGCTCCCCCTACGTCACCGTTAGGTGCGGGCCGGCGGCCCGCCGGTCGCGCGAGGCCCCGCGCCGATGCGACGGGTGTGGATGCGTGCAGTCCCCGCATACCTGTCCCAATTGACGGACAGCAACCTGTCTGCATAATCGGACAGGTGAGTGCGTCGCCGGTTCGAGCCGGCCGCCACCAAGCAAGCCACGAGCCAGGGATGGCCCCGTGACCTCCGCGATCGAACCCCACAAGGCGCGCCGGCTCTATCTGCTGCTGCGCGACCAGATCACCAGCGGCCGGCTGCCGAACGGCGCCCGGCTGCCGGGCGAGCCGGTGCTCGCCGCCGATCACGGCCTCGCCCGGGTGACCGTGCGGCGCGCCCTCGACCTCTTGGCCGGCGAGGGACTGGTGCGCCGGCGGCCGGGCTCGGGCACCTTCGTGCAGGCACCGGCCGGCCCCCGGCCGGTGGTGGCCGACCTCCCGAACCTGCTCTCCGGGCTGATCGCCATGGGGCGCGCCACCGGCGTGCGGCTCCTGTCCTTCGAGTACGTGGCGGCGCCCGCCGGCATCGCCGAGGCGTTGCTGCTGGAGCCCGGCGAGCGGGTGCAACGCTCGGTGCGGGTGCGGCTGATCGACGGTCAGCCCTTCTCCTACCTCACCACCCACGTCCCCGAGCGGGTCGGCCTGTCCTACTCGGAGGCCGATCTCGCGGCGACGCCGCTCCTCTCGCTGATGGAGCGCTCCGGCGTCGTCGCCGACCGGGCGACCCAGGCGATCGGCGCGACGCTGGCCGGCCCCGAAGTGGCGGGCGCCCTCGACCTCGAAGTCGGCTCGGCGCTGATCGAACTGACCCGCGTGGTGTTCGACCCCTCCGCACGCGGCGTCGAGCATCTGCACGCCCTCTACCGGCCCGACCGCTACGCCTTCCAGATGGATCTGGTGCGCACCGGCGATGCCGGCGAGCGGCGCTGGACGCCGGCGATCCCGCGTCCGGCCAAATCCGAATCCCCCCGCCGTCCCGCCCACAGGAGGCCCGCCCCGTGACCTCGATCCTCGCTCCGTCCCGCCGCGCCGTCCTGCGCACCGGCCTTGCCGCGACGTCCCTCGTGGCGATGCCCGCGATCCTGCGGGCGCAGGGCGCCGCCGTGAAGCTCGGCATCATCCAGCCGGTCACCGGCGCCCTCGCCAATGACGGCGATCTCGGCAAGCTCGGCGCGGAACTGGCGGTCCAGGACATCAACGCGGCCGGCGGCCTGAAGGCCCTGGGCGGCGCCAAGCTCGAGATCGTCTTCGCCGACAGCCGCTCGAACCCCGAGACGGCGGCGCAGGAGACCGAGCGCCTGAACGGCGAGGGCGTGGCGGCGATCGTCGGCGGCTTCGGCAGCGGACTCTGCGCCACCGCGAGCCAGGCGGCCTCGCGCTACGACCTGCCCTACCTGATCGATGTCGGCGTCGCCGACCAGCTGACCAAGCGCGGCCTCAAGAACACGTTCCGGTTCTCGCCGAGCTTCGGCATGGTGACGAAGAACGCCCTGGAGCGCCTCGTCGCGCTCAACGACGCCGCCGGCAAGCCGGCCCGTACCGTCGTCATCGTGCACGAGGACGGGTTGTTCGGCTCCGGCCTCGCCAAGCTCCTCCAGACGGAATTGCCCAAGCTCGGCTTCGAGATCCTCGAGACCATCGCCCATCCGAGCCCGGCCCGCGACATGGCGAACGTCGTCCTGCGGATCCGCTCGCTCCAGCCCGACCTGGTGATTCCCTCGAACTACTACGGCGAGTTCGTGCTGCTCGCCCGCACCATGCTCCAGCAGCGGGTCCGGCCGAAGGGCATCTACGCGATCCTCGGCGGCGGCGCCTCGTCCCTGCGCTTCGTCAAGGAGTTCCCGCAGGCGGCCGAGGGCGTGATGGATTGCAACCACTGGCCCGATCCGAAGAACCCGCTGACCGCCGAATTGCGCAAGCGCACGGAAGCCGCGGGCCGCGCCTTCGCCTACAACGTGCCGATGAACTACTCCGCCGTCCGCCTGATGGCCGAGGCGATCGAGAAGGCCGGCGCGCCCGATCGGCAGAAGATCATCGAGGCGCTGTCCACCCAGAGCTTTGGCAGCGGCGTGATGCCCTACGGCCAGTCGAAGTTCGACACCGGCCAGAACACCAGCGCCATGCCGCTCAACACCCAGGTCCAGGGCGGCGACGTCAAGGTGATCGCCCCGGAGGCCTTCGCCGAGGCCAAGGCCAACTTCCCGCTCAAGGCGTGACGATGTACGCCCCCCAGATCCTGATCGAGGCGGCCCTCAACGGCCTGATGACGGGGGCGGTCTACGCCCTCATCGCCCTCGGGCTGACCCTGGTCTACGGGGTGCTGCACATCATCAACTTCGCCCACGGGGCGCTCCTCACCGTCGCGATGTTCGCGGTCTGGGGCGCCTTCGCGCTGGTCCATGTCGATCCCTACGTGGCGATGATCGCGATCGTGCCGCTGATGTTCGGTCTCGGCTACGGGTTGCAGCGCTTCGTCATCGGACCGGCGAGCCACGGCAACGACAACAACGTGCTGCTGGTCACGCTGGGCCTGTCGATCGTCTTGGAGAACGGGCTTCTGGCCCTGTTCACCTCCGACACGCGGGCGCTCGATTCCGACGCCGCGCTCCAGGTGATCGAACTCGGGCCCCTCCTGCTCTCGACGCCGCGGGTGATCGGCTTCGTGGCGGCCCTGGCGGTGACCGGCCTGCTCTGGCTCCTCCTCAACCGCACCGATACCGGGCGGGCGATCCGGGCGGTGGCGCGGGAAAAACTCGGCGCCCGCCTCGTCGGCATCGAGGTCGACCACGTCTACGCCGTGACCTTCGGGCTCGGCTGCGCGTGCCTCGCCGTCGCCGCCTGCCTGTTGATGCCGACCTATTATGTCAATCCGCGCTCGGGCGCCGCCTTCGTGCTCGTCGCCTTCACCATCGTGGTGCTGGGCGGCATGGGGTCGATCGCCGGCGCCCTCGTCGGCGGCCTGATCATCGGCGTGGTCGAGAGCTTTTCCGGGCTGCTGCTCGGCGACAGCCTCGGGCAGATCGGCATCTTCCTGATCTTCATCCTGGTGCTGCTGGTGCGGCCGGCCGGCCTGTTCGGAGCCCGCGCATGAACGCCCGCGACCTCCTGCCCCTGATCCTCGTCTTAAGCGTGCTCGCCGCCCTGCCCTTCCTCGGGCTATCGGGCAGCGTCCTCAACTTCCTCGTCACGACGCTGATCATCGCGCTCGCGGGGCTTGGCTGGAACGTGCTCGGCGGCTTCGGCGGCCAGTATTCCTTCGGGCATGCCGCCTTCTTCGGCACCGGCGCCTACGCCACCGCGATCCTGCAGATGAAGCTCGGCTGGAACGCCTGGGGGGCGCTCGGGGCGGGGATCGGGCTCGGCGCGCTCGTCGGCCTCGCCATCGGCTACCTGAGCTTCCGGGCGGGGCTTCGCGGCTCCTACTTCGCGCTCGTGACGCTCGCCTTCGCGGAAGTCTTCCGCATCCTGGCGAATGCGGCGGACTTCACCGGCGGAGCGGCCGGCCTGCTCCTGCCCCTGCGGCCGGGCCTCGCGACCCTGCAATTTGCCGACCGCAAGCTGTTCTACCTCCTCGTCCTCGCCTTCGTGGGCGTGGCGCTCCTGATCTCGCGCTGGCTCGAGCGCTCGCGCTTCGGCGCCCACCTCATCGCCGTGCGCGAGAACGAGGAGGCGGCCCGGGCGCTCGGGGTCGACGCCCTCGCGGTCAAGCTGCGCGCCATCGCGCTCTCGGCGGCGATCACCGGTGCGGCGGGCGGGCTCTACGTCCAGTCCTTCCTCTACCTCGATGCGGGCGTGGCCTACGGCACCTGGATCTCCGTCGAGGCGCTTTTGGCGCCGATCGTCGGCGGCATCGGCACCGCCTTCGGGCCGCTCGTCGGGGCGCTCGCCCTGCAGGGCCTCGGCGAGATCACCAAGCACCTCGCCGGCGGCGTCCCGGGGGTCGACCTCGTGGTGTTCGGCGCCTGCCTGATCGCCGTCATCGCCTTCGCGCCGCGGGGCCTCCTCGGCCTGCGCCGCCGCCCGCGCAAGGCGCGCGCCGTCCCGGTGGGAGCCTGATCCATGCTCAGTGTGGTGTCCCTCACCAAGCGCTTCCAGGGCCTCGTCGCGGTCGATCACGCCTCGCTCGCCGTACCGGCGGGCTCGATCACCGGGCTCATCGGCCCGAACGGCGCCGGCAAGACCACCCTGTTCGGGATGATCTCGGGCTTCCTCACCCCGAGCGAGGGCCGGGTACTGTTCGAGGGACAGGACGTGACCGCCGAGGCGCCGCACCTGCGGGCGCGCCGCGGCATCGCCCGGACCTTCCAGATCGTCCAGCCCTTCGCCGGGCTGACGGTCGCCGAGAACATCGCGGTCGGCGCCTATCTGCGCCATCCGAAGCGTGCCGATGCCGTCGCCAAGGCCCGCGAGGTCGGGACCCGCGTGGGTCTCGGCGACCAGCTCGACAAGCCGGCATCCGACCTCACGGTCGCCGGGCGCAAGCGCCTGGAGGTGGCCCGGGCGCTCGCCACCGAGCCGCGCCTCCTCCTCCTCGACGAGGTGCTGGCGGGCCTCAACCCGTCGGAGATCCGCGACATCCTGCCGGTGGTGCGCTCCATCCGCGACGGCGGCGTCACCATCCTGATGATCGAGCACATCATGCAGGCAGTGATGACCCTGTGCGAGGAGGTTTTCGTCCTCGCGCAAGGCCGGATGATCGCCTCGGGGCCGCCGCGGCAGGTCTGCGCCGATCTCCAGGTGATCGAGGCCTATCTCGGCAAGGGCGCGGCCGCCCGCATGAAAGCTGAGGAGGCCGTCGATGCTTGAGATCTCGGGCCTTCGCGCCGGCTACGGCGCCACCGAGGTCCTGCGCGGCCTCGACCTGTCCGTGCAGCCGGGCGAGATCGTCGCGGTGCTCGGCGCCAACGGCGTCGGCAAGACGACGCTGAACAAGGTCCTGTCCGGGGTCGTCTCGGCGCGGACCGGCACGATCCGCTTCGACGGCCAGGCGATCACCAACGCCTCGGCCGCCGCGATCGTCGAGGCCGGGCTGATCCACGTCCCGGAAGGCCGCAAGATCTTCCCGAACTTGAGCGTGCGCGAGAACCTGGTGCTCGGCAGCTACCGCCGCGGCCGGGCGCGGCGCGCGCAAAACATCGAGCGGGTCTTTGCCACCTTCCCGCGGCTGCGCGAGCGGGCGGCCCAGGCCGCCGGCACCCTCTCGGGCGGCGAGCAGCAGATGCTCGCCATCGGCCGCGGCCTGATGGCGGAACCCCGCCTCCTCATCCTCGACGAGCCCTCGCTCGGGCTCTCGCCGCTCCTCGTCGAGGAGATGTTCACGCTCGTCCGGACCCTCAACCAGGAAGGACTGCCGATCATGCTGGTGGAACAGAACGTGGTGCAGTCGCTGGATCTCGCGACCCGCGCCTACATCCTGGAGAACGGCACCGTCGCGCTCGAAGGCGACGCCGCGACGCTCGCCGCCGACCCGGCCCTGCGCCGCGCCTATCTGGGGCTCTGAGCCATGGGCATCGTCACCCCGGGCATCGTGCCGGCCACCACGCTGATGGCCGAGCCCGCCCCCGCCTGGCTCGGGCGCTGGACCGCCTTCGCGGCGGATCTCCGCTTCTCCGACCTGCCCGAGGCGGCGATCGACCGCGCCCGGCTCGTCCTCCTCGATTCCCTCGGCGTCATCGCCGCCGGGATGCGCGAACCGGAATGCCGGGCGCTCGCCGAGCGGCTGGCCGCCCGCCGCACGGGTGCGGCCCCGGCGATCGGCAGCGGCCTGTCGCTCGATCCCCGGGACGCGGCCTTGGTCAACGGGGCGGCGGGCACGACGCTGGAGCTCGACGAGGGCAACCAGTACGCCCGCGGCCATCCGGCGATCCACGTCGTCCCGGCCGCCCTCGCGGTCGCCCAGGAGATCAAGACCTCGGGCGCCGACCTGATCGCGGCGCTGGTCCTCGGCTACGAGATCGGCGCGCGGATCGGCATCGCCTCGAAGCTGCGGGTGACGATGCACCCGCACGGCACCTGGGGCACGGTCGGCGCCGCGCTCGCGGTGGCGAAGCTCCATCGGGCCGATGCCGCGACGATCGGCCGGGCGATCGGGCTCGCCTCGTCGCTGGGTCTGAGCACCAGCCGGCGCACGATGCTGGAGGGGGCGACCGTCCGCAACGTCTATGCGGGCCTCTCCAACCAGCTCGGGCTCACCGCCTGGGACCTCGCCGAGAGCGGCTTCCTGCCCGAACGCGACGGCATCGGCACCGTCTATGGCGGCATCCTGGCCGACGACTTCTCGGCCGACGCGATGGTGGAGGAGCTGGGCACCCGCTGGGAGATCGCCCGCAACTACTTCAAGCGCCACGCCGCCTGCCGCTACACCCACGGCGCCCTCGACGCCCTGGCGCAGATCCGGGACGAATCCGGGCCGATCGACCCGGATTCCGTGCGGTCGGTCGAGGTCGCGACCTATGTCTGGGCGGCGCAGCTCGACCACCCGGCCCCCGAGACGATGCTGGCGGCGAAGTTCTCCCTGCCCTTCGCCCTGGCGGCGGCACTGGTGCGGGGCGAGGCGAATACCGACGCCTTCCGGGACGAGGCGCGGGCCGACCGGCGCATCCTGTCGCTGGCCCGCCGGGTGATGGTGCGGGAGGATCCGGCCATGACGGCGCAGCTGCCGTCCCTGCGGCCCGCCACCGTCACCCTGACGCTGGCCGACGGCCGCAAGCTCTCGGCCAAGGCGCTCACCAACCGCGGCGACACCGAGGACCCGTATTCGGCCGACGACGTCCGGGACAAGTTCCGGGCGCTCGCCGGGCCGGTCTGGGGGACGGAGCGGAGCGAGGACGTCATCCGCGCGGTGGCGGAGATCGACAAGGCGGAGGGGGTTGGGGCGTTGCTGGGGCTGGCGGCGTGAGCTTCTGCCAGTACAGCACAATAATACACTGATGAGATGAGACACTTGAAGCGGCGTCTATCGACGCCAAACTCAAGCTCAAGCACACACCAGAAAAGCACAGGATTTCTCCTCTCCCCGCGGGCGGGGAGAGGGCTTCATCGACCTTGTCGTCGATGAAGCGAGCGCAGGCGAAAGCCGGAGCGAGGGTGAGGGGGAGGCGACGGAAGAGCCATCTCCGGCAACACCCCCTCACCCTCGGCTGCCGCCTCGCTGCGTTCCCTGAACGGGAACACAGCCCTCTCCCCGCCCGCGGGGAGAGGAGACATGCGCACCCCGCAAACGCGATGAAACCGAACGAGGAACACCCCGCGTCATGTCCCTGAAGTCCCGTCTCGCCGAGGACCGCGTCCTCGTCGCTCCGGGCGTCTACGACGCCCTCACGGCCTCGCTCGCCACGGATGCGGGATTCGAGGCCCTGTACCTCTCGGGTGCGGCCATCGCCTATACGCGGCTGGGCCGGCCCGATATCGGCCTCGTCGCGATGAGCGAGGTCGCCGAGACCATTACGCTGGTGCGCGACCGGGTGGCGACGCCCCTCGTGGTCGATGCCGATAACGGCTACGGCAACGCACTCAACGTCGAGCGCACCGTGCGGCTGTTCGAGCGAGCCGGCGCCAGCGCGATCCAGCTCGAGGACCAGAGCTACCCCAAGCGCTGCGGCCACCTCCAGGACAAGACCTTGATCGGCCAGGGCGACATGGTCGGCAAGATCAAGGCGGCGCTCGACGCCCGCGTCAGCGCCGAGACCCTGATCGTCGCCCGCACCGACGCGGTGGCGGTCGAAGGGTTCGAGCGCGCCATCGAGCGGGCCCGGGCCTATGCGGAGGCCGGCGCCGACGTGTTGTTCGTCGAGGCCCCCCGCTCGGCCAACCAGCTCGCCGAGGTGACGAAGGCCCTCGGCCACACCCGGCCGCTGCTCGCCAACATGGTCGAGGGCGGCGACACGCCGCTGGCCTCGGCCGCCGATCTCGGCGCGATCGGGTTTCGCCTCGTGATCTTCCCCGGCGGGATCGTCCGGGCGCTCGCCCGCACCGCCCAGGCCTATTACGGCTCGCTCGCCAAGGCCGGCACCAACACGCCGTTCGCCGACCGGATGTTCGATTTCGGCGAGCTCAACGCGCTCATCGGCACGCCCGAGATGCTGGCCCGCGGCCGCGCCTATGAAGGAGCGGGACAATGAATCCGATCGATCCCGTCACCCTGGCGGTGCTGAAGGGCCGCCTCGAGCAGATCGCCGACGAGATGGACGCGACGCTCTACCGCTCGGCCTTCAACCCGATCATCGCCGAGGCCCGCGACGCCTGCCACGGCCTCTACCACGCCCAAACCGGCGACACCCTGGTCCAGGGCACCAAGGGTCTGCCGATCTTCGTCGGCGCCATGGCCTTCGCGGTGAAGGCCGTCATCGCCAAGGTCGAGCGCGAGGGCGGGTTGGTGCCCGGCGACACCTTCCTGTTCAACGACCCCTATAGCGGCGGCACCCATCTCAACGATTTCCGCCTCGTCCGCCCGGTGTTTCGCGATGGACACCTGTTCTGCTGGCTCGCCTCGGTCGGCCACTGGCTCGATATCGGCGGCAACGTGCCGGGCGGCTACAACCCGAAGGCCACCGAGAGCTTCCAGGAGGGCGTGCGCTTCCCGCCGGTGAAGCTGTTTTCCGCCGGGCGCCTGAACCAGGACATCGTCGACATCCTGGCCGCCAACACCCGCGTGCCGACCTCGAACTGGGGCGACCTCAACGGCCAGCTCAACGCCCTCGACCTCGGCGAGCGCCGGTTCATCGCTCTGCTCGACGAGTACGGCGATGCGACCGTGGATGCGGCATTCGCGGCCTTCTCCGACCGGGCCGAGGCCCTGATGCGCGCCGCGATCCGGGCGCTGCCGGACGGCCATTACGGCTTCTCGGACGTGCTCGACAATGACGGCATCACCGACGAGCCGCTGACCATCGCCCTCGACCTGACCATCGCGGGCGATGCGATGACGCTCGACTTCTCGCGCTCCTCGGCGCCGGCTCAAGGCCCGATCAACATCTCGCACGCCACCACGGTCGCGGCCTGCTACGTCGCCCTGAAGCACGTCTTCACCGAGGTGCCGGCGAATGCCGGCTGCCTGCGGCCGATCACCTTCACGGTGCCGGAGACGACGCTGCTGGGCGCTGGCGCCCCGAAGCCCATGGCCGGCTACACCGAGACGATCCTGCGGCTGATCGGCGTGGTGCTGGGTGCGCTCGCCGAGGCCGACCCGGATCGCGCCACCGCCGCGCCCTTCGGCACCATCAACGCGCTCTCGCTCGCCGGCCACCGGGCCGACGGCTCGCGCTGGGTGATGTTCTCGTTCTTCGGCGGGGGGCTCGGGGGCAATCCCGAGAGCGACGGCTTGAGCCACGCCAACAACCCGATCTCGACCGCGACGATTCCCCCGGTCGAGATCCTGGAGGCCGCCTATCCGGTGGTCTTCACCCAGTGGGGTCTGCGGCCCGACAGCGCCGGGGCCGGCGCCCATCGCGGGGGCTTGGGCGCGGTCTACGAGATCGAGACCCTGACCGATGCCGACGTGTTCCTGCTCGGCGAGCGCGGCAAGGTGGCGCCGTTCGGCGTCAAGGGCGGGCATTCCGCGGCGCTCAACCGCTTCGGCTGGCAGACGCCGGATGGCTGGGCGAGCCCGCCGATGGTCTCCAAGGTGACGGATGTTCGCATCAAGGCCGGCGAGCGGGTGCGGCTCGAGACCCCCGGCGGCGGCGGATTCGGCCACCCGGCCGAGCGGAACCGCCAGTCCCTGCAACGCGACCTGCGCCTCGGCTACGTGAGCCCGGAGGCCGCCGCCCGCGACTACGCCCTGACGACCGGAGACGAGCAATGACCCCCCGTGCCATCGTCGGCGTCGATGTCGGCGGCACCTTCACCGATCTCTTCTACTACGACGAGGCCGCCGGCCGCTTCCAGACCGGCAAGGTCCCGTCGAACCGCGGCGACGAGGCGGTGGGCTTCCTCGCCGGCCTGAAAGGTTTTGGGCCGGTCGCCGGCCTCGCCTCGATCGTCCACGGCACCACGGTCGGCACCAACGCGCTCCTGGAGCGCAAGGGCGCCCGGATCGGCCTCATCACCACCCGCGGCTTCCGCGACGTGCTGGAGATGCGCCGCCGCGACCGGCGCCACACCTGGGGCCTGTGGGGCGACTTCGTCCCCGTCGTCGACCGCGACCTGCGGCTCGAGGTCGACGAACGCACGCTCGCCGACGGCACGATCCGGGAGGCGGTAAACCCGGACCAGGTGGCCGAGGCCGCCCGCGCCCTGATCGCCAACGGCGCCGAGGCCCTGGCGATCTGCTTCGTCAACGCCTACGCCAACCCGGAGAACGAGCGGATCGCGCTGGAGGCCGCCGCCGCCGTGTGGCCGAACGCGAATGTCGAGCGCTCGTCGGGCATCCTGCCGGAGATCCGCGAGTTCGAGCGCACCTCGACGACTGTGCTCAACGCCTATCTCCAGCCGGTGGTCGGCAGCTATCTCGGCAAGCTCGACCGGGCGCTCGAATCGGAGGGTTTTTCCGGCCGCTTCCACATCGTCCAGTCCAACGGCGGCGTGATGTCGACCGCCACCGCCCGGCGCCTTCCCGTCCGCACCGCCCTGTCGGGGCCGGCGGCCGGCGTGATCGCGGCGGCCGCCATCGCCAAGGAGGCCGGCTTCCCGAACGTGATCACGGGTGATCTCGGCGGCACCTCCTTCGACGTGTCGCTGGTGGTCGAGGGCGAAACCGCCTTGGCCGCCCAGACCACGATCGATTTCGGCCTCGTCATCCGCACGCCGATGATCGAGATCAGCACCATCGGGGCCGGTGGCGGCTCGATCGCCCATGTCGATGCCGGCGGGCTGCTCCAGGTCGGGCCGGAGAGCGCCGGCTCGCGGCCGGGCCCAGTCTGCTACGGCCAGGGCAACACCCGCCCGACGCTCACCGACGCCAACGTGGTGCTCGGCCGGATCAACGCCGAGCGGCCGATCGGCGGGGCGCTCAAGCGCCTCGACGTCGAGGCGGCGAAGGCGGCGATCCAGGAGCATGTCGCAGGTCCCCTCGGCCTCGACGTCATGGCGGCGGCGGAAGCGATCGTGCGGGTGGCCGACGGCAAGATGGCCGGCGCGATCCGCCTCGTCTCGATCGAGCGCGGGCACGACCCGCAAAAATTCGCCGCGGTGCCGTTCGGCGGCGGCGGGGCGCTGCATGTCGGCGCGCTGATCAAGGATGTGGGCCTGCGCGGGGCGCTGGTGCCGCGCTATCCGGGTGTCACCTCGGCGCTCGGCTGCGTCATCGCCGACATCCGGCACGACCAGGTCCAGACCCTCAACCTGTCGCTGGCCGGCCTCGACGCCGCCGCCCTCGACCGGCGGATGGTGGCGGAGGCGCAAGCCGCCCGGGAGGTGGTCGAGGCCGCCGGCCTCACCGTCTCGCGCATCGACACGGTGTTCGAGCTCGACATGCACTATGTCGGCCAGACCCACACCGTGGCGGTCGCCCTGCCGGTGACGGTCGAGAACGGCACCACCGGAATCACCACGGCGATCATCCAGCAGGCATTCGAGGCGGCCTACCGCACCTCGTTCAGCCGCCTGCTGCCGGGCCTCGGCACCCGGATCGTCAACCTGCGCACCGCGGCAATCGGACGGCGCCCGCATTTCGACCTCGCTGCGCTCGCGCCGGGGGCCGACGCCTCGCTGGACGCCGCCCGCACCGGCAGCCGGCCGGTCTGGTTTGCCGGCGCCTGGCACGAGGCCACAATCTATGCCCGCCTCTCGCTTCCCGTCGGCGCCGAGATCCCCGGCCCGGCGATCCTGGAGCAGCCGGACGCCACCACCGTGGTCGATCCCGACCTGACGGCGCGGGTCGACCGGCTCGGCAACGTGGTCGTCACCCGCACGGGAGCCCCTGCATGAGCCATGGTCCGATCCCGATGGAGCGCACCGCGCTCCTGATCTGCGATCTCCAGAACGACTTCCTGCACCCGGACGGCGCCTATGGCCGGGCCGGCCAGGCGGCGCCCGAGATCGCGGCCGTTCCGGCCACGGTCCGGCCACTGGCCGAGTTGATCCGGGCGCGCGGCGGCTTCATCGTCTCGACCCACTTCACGCTGGTGCCGGGCAAGGGCGGCGAGCCGATGATCTCGCCCCACCTGCGCGAGCTGCGGCCGTTCCTGCGCAAGGGCGATTTTCTGCCCGGCGCCTGGGGCCACGCGCTCGTGGACGAGCTTCAGCCCGCCGACCTCACGGTCGAGAAGGTCGCCTATTCGGCCTTCTACATGACCCGGCTCGAATGGGTGTTGCGCAAGGCGGGAATCGAGCGGCTGCTGGTCTCGGGCATCGTCACCAATGGCGGCGTCGCCTCGACGGTGCGCGACGCCCATGTCCGCGACTTATCCGTGACCGTGCTGTCGGATGCCTGCGCGGCCTTCTCGCCCGCCATCCACCAGACCGCGATCGACGCGTTGAAGCCGGTCTGCCGCGTCGCGCCCGTCGCGGAGATCCTGGCGGAGCTGTCCGCATGACGATCGAATCCGCCAAGGGAGCCGCCTTCGACATCGAGGTTCCGGTCGCGGTGATCGGCGCCGGCGCCGCCGGGCTGGTGGCGGCGCTCGCCGCGCACGAGGCCGGGGCCGAGGTTCTGGTGATCGAGCGCGATCCCGTGCCCCGCGGCTCCACCGCCCTCTCGGCCGGATTGATCCCGGCCCCCGGCACCCGCTGGCAGCGAGAGGCCGGCCTGGAGGACAGCCCGGCCTTGTTTGCCGCCGACATCATGGCGAAAGCCAAGGACGAGCCCGATCCGGCCCTCGTCGCGCGGCTCGCCAATGCCGTGGGCCCAGCCCTCGAATGGCTCGCCGATCGCCACGGCCTCCCCTTCTCGGTCATCACCGACTTCCGCTATCCGGGCCACTCGGCGAACCGGATGCACGGCCTGCCGAGCCGGTCCGGCGAGGAGCTGGTCGACCGCCTCGCCCGCGCCGTCGAGGAAGCGGGTATCCCGATCCTGTGCGAGGCCGCGGTCGACACGCTCTACGCCGAGGACGGCGAGATTCGAGGCCTCGGCCTCGTGCGGCCCGACGGCTCGCGCGAGCGCGTCGCCTGCCGGGCGCTGGTGCTCGCCTGCAACGGCTATGGCGGCAACAAGGCCCTGGTGGCCCGGCACGTCCCGGACCTCTCGGGCGCGCTGTATTTCGGCCACGAGGGCAACCAGGGCGACGCGCTGCTCTGGGGCGAGGCCTTGGGCGCCGCCACCCGCCATCTCTCGGGCCACCAGGGCCACGGCTCGGTGGCGCATCCGCACGGCATCCTGATCACCTGGGCGACCGTCACCGAGGGCGGGTTCCAGGTGAACGCGGAGGGGCGGCGCTTCTCGAACGAGAGCAAGGGCTATTCCGAGCAGGCGGCGGAAGTGCTGCGCCAGCCCGGCGGCCACGTCGTGACGGTGTTCGACGCCCGCATCGCCGGGATCGCCCGCCAGTTCGAGGATTTCCGGAAGGCCCAGAGCGCCGGGGCGATCGTCGAGGCTGAGACCATCGCCGAGCTGGCGGCGCGGCTGCACCTGCCGGAGGACGCCCTGGCGGCGACCCTGGCCGAGGTCGAGGCGCTGAAGCGCGACGGGGGACGGGATGCCTTCGGGCGCTCCTTCGCCGGCGTGCCGGCGCTCACACCTCCTTTCCGGGCGGTGCGGGTCACCGGGGCGCTGTTCCACACCCAGGGCGGCCTCGTGGTCGACGACGACGCGCAGGTCCTCACGAAGAGCGGCGCCGCGATCCCGAACCTGTTCGCGGCGGGCGGAGCGGCCTGCGGCGTCTCGGGGACGGGGCCGGGCGGGTATCTCTCGGGCAACGGGCTGCTGGCGGCGGTGGCGCTCGGGCGCATCGCGGGCCAGGCGGCGGGGGCGATGGGGGTTTGTTAGCTCCTAGATCCTCGCCATCTCTTTAGTCCCGCGTCATGACACCCTCCCCTTTCCCGGACGACTGCAGCGAAGCGGAAGGAGATCCGGGATCCAGCGAAAGAAGTGCCGCGAAGCGGCTCTGCCTGCTGCACCGTTGCAGACAAGAGGACGCTTCGCGACTTTTCGTGCTGGATCCCGGA
>NZ_JTHF01000239.1 GCF_001043895.1 Methylobacterium indicum | reverse complement strand
CCTCCGGCATATGCCGGAGGCGAGGTCGGCTCCGGTTCGCGCCTCGGCTTCCTCGGCAATCGCAGCGTCTTCGACCAGCCCTTCAGCGCGACGAGCTACACCGAGACGCTGATCCGCGACCAGCAGGCGCGCAACGTTCAGGACGTGGTCAACAACGATCCGTCGATCCGCACCAACGTGCCGGCCTACTCGGGGATTCTCGGCTTCTTCATCCGCGGCTTCCCGGTCTTCGCCCAGGACATCGCGTTCAACGGGCTGTACGGCGTCGCCGACGCCTTCAATCCGGCGATCGAGTCGATCGAGCGCGTCGAAGTGCTGCGTGGCCCCGCGACCCTGCTCTCCGGCGTGCCGCCCTTCGGCAATATCGGCGGCAGCATCAACCTGATCCCGAAGCGGGCGCTCGAGGATCCGCTCACCCGCGCCACGATCGGCTACGCCTCCGACGCCCAGATCTACAAGGCGGTCGACGTCAGCCGCCGCTTCGGCGACGCCAAGGAATGGGGCCTGCGCTTCAACGGTGCCTTCAACAACGGCGCGACGCCGATCGACAATCAGAGCATCCATTTCGGGGTCGCCGCGCTCGCCCTCGACTACCGCGGCGAGCGGCTGCGGGCGAGCCTCGACCTCGGCTACCAGGAGCTCGACTTCACCTCGCCGCTGCGCAACCGCAACGTGGCGGCCGGCGTGCGCATTCCCCGCGCGCCCGACCTGACGCGCAACCAGCAGCAGCCCTGGGAATACCGCGACAGCGCCAACCAGCAGCTCGCCACGCGAGTCGAGTACGACCTCACCCCGGACCTGACGCTCTACGGCGCCTACGGCGTGTCGAACTTCCGCCAGGAGTATTTCGGCGGCGTCCTGACGATCTTCAACGCGCGGGGCGATTACCGCGATCCCGTCAGCTACCTGCCGTTCCACATCGTCAACCAGACGGCGGAGGCGGGCTTGCGCGGTACGGTCGAGACCGGGCCGATCAAGCACAGCTTCGGGCTCGCCGCGGTCGGGTTCTGGCAGGACCTCGCCCAGCCCCCGGCCCAGACCGTGGGCCCGACGATCACCTCGAACCTCTATGACCCGACCTACGTCGCCCCGCGCTCGCCCTTCGGGCTGTCGAATGCGACCCCGCGCACCTCGAGCCGGATCAACCGCAGCATCGCCATCGCCGACACCCTGTCGATCCTCGACGACCGGGTGCTGCTCACGATCGGCGGGCGCTGGCAGGGTCTGGACGTCAAGTCCTACAACCCCGTCACCGGATACCGCACGGGGACGAGCGACACCGGCGCCTTCTCGCCGGGCGTCGGCCTCGTGGTGAAGCCGTGGGAGCGGCTCTCGCTCTATGCCAACTACGTCGAGGGCCTGACCTCGCCGGCCGTGCCGATCAACGCCGTCAATGCCACCGCGGCCTTCCCGGCCTTCGTCTCGCGCCAGACCGAGGTCGGCGCGAAGTACGATTTCGGCACGGTGGGCGTCGGCGTCGCGGCTTTCGACATCGAGCAGCCCTCCGGCTTCCTCGATTCGCGCACCCTGTTCTTCTCCGTCGACGGTCGCCAGCGCAACAGCGGCGTCGAGCTGACGGTGTTCGGCGAGCCGGCGCCGGGAATGCGGCTCCTGGGCGGCATCACCCTGCTCGACGGGGTCCAGGTTCGCGCGCAGGATCCGCGCAATGTCGGGCGGACCGCGATCGGCGTGCCGGACGTACAGCTCAACCTCTCCGGCGAACTCGATCTGCCGCCGAGCCTCGTCCCCGGCCTGACCCTCACCGGGCGGGTGATCTACACCTCGGCGCAGTACTACGACCTCGCCAACAGCCAGAAGATTCCCGATTGGGCGACCCTCGACGTCGGCTTGCGCTACGCCACGACGCTCCAGGAGCGGCCGCTGACCCTGCGGGCCACCGTCGCCAACGTCACCGGCACCAACTACTGGGCCTCGACCGGGCGCGGCATCCTGAGCCAGGGCGCACCGCGGACGGTTCTTCTGTCGGCCTCGATGGACTTCTGAGAGGGCGCGGCACCCGCCGCGCCCGGACGTTCCGGCCGGCGCGCCTCACAGACTGGTCGAATGCCGGCCCGGCCCGCCAGCGAGCCGGGCGTCGAACACGGCGCTCGCCGAGCGTACCAGGCTGCGCATCTCGTCCGGCACCGCGATGCGGTGGCCCGACCGCGCGACGACGCCGAGGCGCGCCATGGCGTCGAGCCGCGCCAATTCCGGCGCGAAGGCCGAATCCGCGGTGACGCCGTGCCGGCCGCAGATCTCGTCGAGGTCGACGGCGAGGTCGCACATCAGGCCCTCGATCACGTCGCGGCGCAGGCGGTCGTCCCGCGTCAGCGCGAGGCCGCGGGTGGTCGGCAATTCGCCCCGGGCCACGGCGTCGGCGTAAGCCGCGATGTCGGTCATCGCCTGGGCGTAGCCGCCGGGCAGGCTGGAGATCGCCGAAGCGCCGAAGCCGAGGAGCGTCCGGGTCCCGTCTGTGGTGTAGCCCTGGAAGTTCCGGCGCAAGGTCTTTGCCGCCGCGGCGCGGGCGAGGGGGTCGTCGGGCGCGGCGAAGTGATCGAGGCCGATGCGCACGTAGCCGGCCCGGACGAGGCGCCCGGCCGCCGCCTCGAACTGGGCGTGCCGCTCGTGCGGGCCGGGCAGCGCGGCCTCCGGCAGGGCGCGCTGGTGCGGCTTCATCCAGGGGACGTGCCCGTAGCCGAACACCGCGACCCGGTCGGGCGCGAGCGCCACCGCATGGTCCACGGTCGCCACGACGTTGGCGACGCTCTGGTGCGGCAGCCCGATCATCAGGTCGACATTGACCGCCGCGATGCCGGAGAAGCGCAGCCAATCGACGGCGCGGGCGGTCTCTGCCACCGATTGCTCGCGGCGGATCGCGCGCTGGACCTCGGGGTCGAGGCTCTGCACCCCGAGGCTCGCCCGGGTGACGCCGATCGCCGCCAGGGTCTCGACGTCGGCCGGCGTCAGCGTGCGCGGATCGATCTCGACCGCGATCTCGATGTCGGGCGCGAACGCGAAGGTCCGGCGCAGGTGCCCGGCGATGCGGCGCAGGTCGGAGCCGCGCAGCATCGTCGGGGTGCCTCCACCCCAGTGCAGGTGGCGCAGGACCGGCCGGCCGGCCAAGCGCGCCGCCACGAGGTCGATCTCGCGGGTCAGCGCGGCGACGTAGGCCTCGACCGGGGCGTAGCGGCGCACGACCCGGGTGTGGCAGCCGCAATACAGGCAGAGCGCGGTGCAGAACGGGACGTGAATGTAGGCCGAGACCGCCTCGTCGGGCCCCACGTCCCCGAGCCACCGGCCGAATTCGGCGGGACCGACCTCGGTCGTGAAGTGCGGCGCGGTCGGGTAGCTGGTGTAGCGCGGGACGCGCTCGCCGCCGAGGCGGTCGATCAGGTCGGGCGTGATCATGGTCGGGAGATCGCCGTCGGAGGGACATCCGGCCGACGCTCGCCGGTGATCGGACGCGTCGCCTTGCGCTGGATCAAGCCGGCCCCCCGGCGATCCCGCCATGACCGTGATCCTCCGGCCGGCCGGGGTCGGTTGACGCAGATCAACGCCCGGCCGGGAGCCGCATGACCTAACGGGGCGATCACGCGAAGCCGCGCGTGGAGCGAACCGAAACCAGCCATGCCCGCCACACCCGCACCCAAATACATGACCGAGGGGGAGGCGGGCCTGTGCGCCGCCTTCGGCCTCGGCGCCCTCCTGTGCCTCGTCGCCTCGGCGAAGGCCGCGGACCCCGCCTTCGGCTTCCATGCCGGGCTGTTCTCGCTCGCGGCGGTCGCCGGGATCGTGGCGATCCTGCGCCGCTACGCCGCCCGCGACCCCGAGCCGGTGCCGCAGGAGATCGGGGGACGGCCGAACTACAATCTCGGGCCGATCAAGTTCGCGGCCATCGCGTCGATGGGCTGGGGCATCGCCGGGTTCCTGGTCGGCTGCATCATCGCCTTCCAGCTCTGGGCGCCCTCGCTCAATCTCGGTCTCGAATACACCACCTTCGGGCGGTTGCGCCCCCTCCATACGTCCGCGGTGATCTTCGCCTTCGGCGGCAACGTGCTGATCGCGACCTCGCTCTACGTGGTGCAGCGGACCTGCCGGGCGCGGCTCGCGGGCGACCTCGCGCCGTGGTTCGTGGTGCTCGGCTACAACCTGTTCATCGTGATCGCCGGCACCGGCTACCTCCTGGGTGTCACCCAGTCGAAGGAGTACGCCGAGCCCGAATGGTACGCCGACCTCTGGCTCACGGTCGTCTGGGTCGTCTACCTCGTGGTCTTCCTCGCCACCCTCGCCAAGCGGCGCGAGCCGCACATCTTCGTGGCGAACTGGTTCTACCTCGCCTTCATCGTCACCATCGCGATGCTGCACGTGGTGAACAACCTCGCGCTCCCGGTGAGCGTCTTCGGCTCGAAGTCCTACCCGATCTTCTCCGGCGTGCAGGACGCGCTGGTGCAGTGGTGGTACGGCCACAACGCCGTCGGCTTCTTCCTCACCGCCGGCTTCCTCGCCATCATGTACTACTTCATCCCGAAGCGGGCGGAGCGGCCAGTCTATTCCTATCGGCTCTCCATCATCCACTTCTGGGCACTGATCTTCATGTATATCTGGGCAGGCCCGCACCACCTGCACTACACGGCGCTGCCCGACTGGGCCCAGACGCTCGGCATGACCTTCTCGATCATGCTGTGGATGCCGTCCTGGGGCGGGATGATCAACGGCCTGATGACGCTGTCGGGCGCCTGGGACAAGCTGCGGACGGATCCGATCCTGCGCCTGATGGTCGTCTCGCTCGCCTTCTACGGCATGGCGACGTTCGAAGGGCCGATGATGTCGATCAAGGCCGTCAACGCGCTCAGCCACTACACGGACTGGACCATCGGCCACGTGCATTCCGGCGCACTCGGCTGGGTCGCCTACGTGTCGTTCGGCGCGCTCTACTGCCTGGTGCCGTGGCTGTGGAACCGGCGCGAGGTCTATTCCCTTCGCCTCGTCGAGTGGCACTTCTGGGTCTCGACGCTCGGCATCGTCCTCTACATCACGGCGATGTGGGTCGCCGGGATCATGCAGGGCCTGATGTGGCGCGCCACGAACGACTTCGGCTTCCTCGAATACTCCTTCGTCGAGACCGTCGAGGCGATGCAGCCCTATTACCTGGTGCGGGCGCTCGGCGGCGTGCTGTTCCTGATCGGCGCGCTGATCATGGCCTACAACCTCGCCATGACGATTCTGGGCCGCGAGGCGACCGCGTCGAACCCGGCATCCGCGTCCGGTGCCACCCTCGTCCCGGCCGAGTGACCGTTTCGGCCCGCCCGCCGGCGGGCCCCGTTCGTCCGTCTCACATCGAAAGATTCCGGCCATGGCCACCGCCCAGCCCGGCCTCTGGAAGAGGCACGAGTTCTTCGAGAGGAACTCGTTTCCGCTGCTCATCGGCATCCTGATCGTCGTCGCGATCGGCGGCCTGATCGAGATCGTCCCGCTCTTCTACCTGAAGAGCACCATCGAGGCGGTGGAGGGCATCCGTCCCTACACGCCGCTCGAACTCGCCGGCCGCAACATCTACGTGCGCGAGGGCTGCTACCTCTGCCACAGCCAGATGGTGCGCCCGATGCGCGACGAGGTCGAGCGCTACGGCCATTTCTCGCTCGCGGCCGAGTCGCTGTACGACCACCCGTTCCAGTGGGGCTCGAAGCGCACCGGACCCGACCTCGCCCGCGTCGGCGGCAAATATTCCGATGCCTGGCACCGCGAGCACCTGAAGGACCCGCGCGCCGTCGTGCCCGGCTCGATCATGCCGGCCTATTCCTTTCTCGACCGGCCCCTCGACGCGGAGGCCATCGCCGACGACCTGACGGCGAATGCCCGGCTCGGCGTGCCCTACAGCCGCGACATGATCCTGCGGGCGGGCAGCGACCTCACCGCCCAGCTCGATCCCGACGGCGCGGATGCCGGCTTCGCGCAGCGCTATCCCGGCGCCGTCGCGCATGCCCCCGGCGAGAAGGGCCGCCCGACCGAGCTCGACGCGCTGGTGGCCTACCTCCAGGTGCTCGGCACGATGGTCGACTTCAAGCTCTACGACGACGGCAAGAACCTGAGGTGATGCCCGTGACCTACGACCTCGCCGCCCGCTTCGCCCAGACGAGCGGCCTTCTCTACTTCGTGGCTTTGTTCGCCGGGGTCGCGCTCTACGCCGTCTGGCCGCGCAACCAGGGCCGGTTCGACGCTGCCGCCCGCCTGCCCCTCGACGAGGAGTGAGCCTCGTGACCGACCAGAAATTCTCCACCCCCGAGACCACCGGCCACGAGTGGGACGGCATCGCCGAGTACAACAACCCGCTGCCGCGCTGGTGGCTGACCTCGCTCTACGCCACGATCGTCTGGGCCTTCGGCTACTGGATCCTCTATCCGGCCTGGCCGCTGGTCTCCGACCACACGCGGGGCGTGCTCGGCTACTCGACCCGCGCCGCGGTGCTGGCCGACGTCGCCGCGACGAAGGCGGCCCGCGCGACGCTCGGCCAGTCGACGCTCGCCGTGGCGGATCTCGGTGAGATCGCGGCCGATCCGGCGCTGCTGCCGCTGGCGCTCGTCACCGGCAAGGCGGCCTTCGGCGACAACTGCGCCGCCTGCCACGGCACCGCCGCCACCGGCCGGACCGGCTACCCGAACCTCCAGGACGACGACTGGCTCTGGGGCGGCAGCCTCGCGGCCATCGCGGAGACGATCCGCGTCGGCATCCGGTCGGGCCATGCCGACACCCGCGCGGGCGAGATGCCGGCCTTCGGCCGCGACGGCATCCTCAGGCGCGACGAGGTCGAGACGGTGGCGAACTACGTCCTGTCCCTCTCCGGCAAGGCCTTCGCACCGGCCCTGAGCCTGGAGACGGGCGCCGCGCTCTTTTCCCGGAACTGTGCCGCCTGCCACGGCGAGCAGGGCCGGGGCAATCCGGAGATGGGGGCACCGAACCTCGCCGACGCGGTCTGGCTCTACGGCTCCGCGCCCAAGGACGTGATCGCGACGATCCAGGGCGGCCGAAAAGGGGTGATGCCGACCTGGGAGGGGCGGCTCGACACCGCGACGATCAAGTCGCTGGCGATCTACGTCCACGGACTCGGGGGAGGGCGTTAGGGCCTGATACCGTTTTCGGAAGAGCCCGTCCGGAAACGGTCTCGCCAGCCCACGCGGCGCGTGAGCGAAATGGAACCCCGCATCGCGAAGCGATCGATTGGGTGTCACACGACAGGGATGCCGGACGCGATCATCCGGCATCCCTGTCGTCGGCGCGCGCCGTGGAGCTGCAGGCGTCCCATATCTGAGCGAGGCGGATGCCCCGTCGCGACACTACCGATCAGCCCGCGGCGTGCCGGCCGCGCGGTCCGCGCGGCCGGAGGATCCGCTACGCGCTCTGTCCGACACTGTCCTGCGCGAGCCCGGCATGCGCGGTTCCGTCGTGTCCGGATCCGTTTTGTCCTGCGGCCGGCATCGTCGCACCGTGCCGCTTGAGCGGCCGGTTGCCCGAAAGGCGGCGGAGCAGCACGTAGAAGACCGGCGTCAGAAAAAGCCCGAAGGCGGTGACGCCGATCATGCCGGAGAACACCGCGACGCCCATGGCGCGGCGCATCTCGGCCCCGGCCCCGGTCGCGGTGACGAGGGGCAGGACGCCCATGATGAAGGCCATCGAGGTCATCAGGATCGGGCGAAGCCGCAGGCGGCTCGCCTCGATGGCCGCCTCGACCGGGCTGCGGCCCGAAAATTCCAGCTCGCGGGCGAATTCCACGATCAGGATGGCGTTCTTGGCCGACAGGCCGACGAGCACAATCAGGCCGATCTGGGTGAAGACGTTGTTGTCGCCTGACGACAGCCAGACCCCGGTCATCGCCGCGAGGAGCCCCATCGGGACGATCAGCAGGATCGCGAGGGGCAGGGCGAGGCTCTCGTACTGCGCCGCCAGCACCAGGAAGACGAGGAGCAGTGCGAGCGGGAAGACCCAGATCCCGGAATTGCCGGCGATGAACTCCTGGTAGGTGAGGTCGGTCCACTCGAAGGCGAATCCCCGCGGGAGCGTCTCTGCGGCGATGCGGGCCGCGGCGGCCTGGGCCTGGCCCGACGAGACGCCGGGGGCGGCGCCCGCGTTGATGTCGGCGGTGAGGAAGCCGTTGTAGCGCATCGCCCGCTCGGGCCCCGCGGTCTGGCGCACCCGCAGCAGGGTCGAGAGCGGCACCATCTCCCCCGATCCCGCCCGGACCTTCAGGAGCCCGACATCGTCCTGGCGGGCGCGGAAGGGGGCATCGGCCTGGACCCGGACCGAGTAGGTGCGGCCGAACTTGTTGAAATCGTTGACGTAGAGCGAGCCGAGATAGATCTGGAGCGTGTCGAACACGTCGGTGACCGGGATCTTGAGCTGGCGCGCCTTGGTCCGGTCGATCTCCGCGAAGAGCTGCGGGACGTTCATCTGGAAGCTGGAGAAGAGGCCGGCGAGCTCCGGCGCCTGCGCGGCACGGGCGAGGAACGCCTTGGTGGCCTCGTTCAGCGCCTCGTAGCCCAGACCGCCGCGATCCTCGATCTGCAACTTGAAGCCGCCGATGGTGCCGAGCCCGTTGACCGGCGGGGGCGGGAACATCGCGATGAAGGCTTCGGGGATCGCCGCGTATTTGCGGTTGAGGGACTGCGCGATGGCCGCGCCGTTGAGCGAGGGGTCCCGGCGCTCGTCGAACGGCTTGAGGGTCGAGAACACGATTCCCGAATTCGACGAGTTGGTGAAGCCGTTGATCGACAGGCCCGGAAAGGCGACCGCGCTCTCGACGCCGGGCTCCCGCAACGCGATCTCGCTCATCCGGCGGATCACCTCCTCGGTCCGGTCGAGGGTGGCGCCGTCGGGCAGCTGCGCGAAGCCGACGAGGTACTGCTTGTCCTGGCCCGGCACGAAGCCGCCGGGAATCTGGCGAAACAGCCCGACCGTCAGCCCGACGAGGACGAGGTAGAGGAGCATCATCGCGCCTTTTCGCGAGACGACCGCGCCGACGCCGCGCCCGTAGCCGTCGGAGGCGCGCCCGAAGGCCCGGTTGAAGCGGCGGAAGAACCAGCCGAGCAGGGTGTCGAGCACCCGCGTCAGCCGATCCTTGGGGGCGTGGTGGTCGCGAAGCAGGAGCGCCGAGAGGGCCGGCGACAGGGTGAGCGAGTTGATCGCCGAGATGACCGTCGAGATCGCGATGGTCAGCGCGAACTGCTTGTAGAACTGCCCGGTGAGCCCGCTGATGAAGGCGAGCGGCACGAACACGGCCACCAGCACCAGCGCGATGGCGACGATCGGCCCCGAGACCTCGCGCATCGCCTGCTCGCTGGCGTCCCGCGGCGACAGCCCCGCCTCGATGTTGCGCTCGACGTTCTCGACCACCACGATGGCGTCGTCGACCACGATGCCGATGGCCAGCACGAGGCCGAACAGGCTGAGCGCGTTGATCGAGAAGCCGAAGGCGTGCATCACCGCGAAGGTGCCGACGATCGAGACCGGCACGGCGAGGAGCGGGATGATCGAGGCCCGCCAGGTCTGCAGGAACAGGATCACCACGACGACGACGAGGGCGACCGCCTCGAGCAGCGTGTGGATGACCGCCTCGATCGAAGCGCGCACGAACTGCGTCGGGTCGTAGACGATCTGGTAGTCGATCCCCTCGGGCATCGTCCGCTTGATCTCCGCCATGGTCCGGCGGACCTCGTCGGAGATCGCGATCGCGTTCGAGCCGGGCGATTGCGAGATCGGCAGCGCCACCGCCGCCTTGTTGTCGAGGAGCGAGCGCAGCGCGTAGTCCGAGGCGCCGAGCTCGATGCGGGCGATGTCGCGGAGCCGCGTGATCTCGCCGTTCTCTCCCGTCTTGACCACGATGTCGCCGAACTGCTCCTCGTTCGCCAGGCGCCCCTCGGCGTTGAGCGAGAGCTGGAGGTCGAGGCCGGGCACCGCCGGCGAGGCGCCGATGACGCCCGCCGCCGCCTCGACGTTCTGGGCCTGGATCTCCCGCACCACGTCGCCCGCCGACAGGCCGTGCTCGGCGGTCTTCTGCGGGTCGAGCCAGATCCGCATCGCGTAGTCGCCGGAGCCGAAGAGCTGGACCTGGCCGACGCCGTCGAGGCGGGCGAGCCGGTCCTTGATGTTGAGCACCGCGTAGTTGCGCAGGTACGTCATGTCGTAGCGCCCGTTCGGCGAGACGAGGTGCACCACCATCGTCAGGTCGGGCGAGGACTTCACCGTGACGATGCCGAGCTGGCGCACGATCGCCGGCAGGCGCGGCTCGGCCTGCGAGACCCGGTTCTGCACGAGCTGCTGCGCCTTGTCGGGGTCGGTCCCGAGGCGGAACGTGACGGTCAGCGTCATGATGCCGTCCGTCGTGGCCTGGCTCGACATGTAGAGCATGCCCTCGACGCCGTTGATCTGCTCCTCGATCGGCGTCGCCACCGTCTCGGCGATGACTTTCGGGTTGGCCCCCGGGAAGGTCGCGCGCACCACCACGGAGGGCGGCACCACGTCCGGATACTCGGAGATCGGCATCGCCAGGAGCGACAGCAGGCCGCCGATGAAGATGAGGACCGAGAGCACGCCCGCGAAGATCGGCCGGTCGATGAAGAACTTGGACAGGGTCATGGCGCCCTCCGGGGCGGGGCAGCGGGCAAGGAAGCAGCAGGCAAGAGGGGAGCGGGCAAGGAGGCAGCGGGCATGAGGGATCCGCGCGGCCGCCCGAGTGCGGTCGCGGGGTCTCGCGTTTCGGAATCGGAGGTGCGAGCGAGCGCCGTGGAGCGCGTCAGCGCCCGGCGAGGCGGCGCGTCTCGGGGGCGCCGCGGGCGCCCATCGTCACCGGCTCGGGGCTGAGCAGCGTGCCGGGGCGGATCCGCTGCAGGCCGTTGACGACGATGCGCTCGCCGCCCGAGAGGCCCGAGGTCACGACGCGCAGTCCCTCGACCGCGCGGCCGAGGGTGACGGCCCGGAACGCGGCGCGGTTATCGGCCCCGACCACGAGCACGAACTTCTTGTCCTGGTCGGTGCCGACCGCCCGCTCGTCGACGAGGAGCAGCCGCTCGGGCGCGGGCCGGCCGAGCCGCATCCGGGCGAATTGCCCGGGGATGAGGCGACCGTCGCCGTTGGCGAAGCTGGCGCGCACCCGGACCGTGCCGCTGCGCGCGTCGACCTTGTTGTCGATGAATTGCAGGTGCCCGCGGGCGGGCGTTCCCTCGGCGGTCGTCATCTCGACCGGGATGGCGTCGAGCCGGCCGCGCCCGCCCGCCGGGCCGCCGATCGAGGCCAGCGCCTGGAGCACGACGGTCTCGTCGGCGTCGAAGCTCGCATGGATCGGATCGACCGAGACCAGCGTGGTGAGCACCGCCGCCCCCGCGCCCGCGGTGACGAGGTTGCCGGGCGTGACCTCGCGGCGCCCGACGCGGCCCGCCACCGCCGCCCGGATCTCGGTGTAGCCGAGGTTCAGCCTTGCTGCCGCCAGCGCCGCCTTCGCGGCGTCCAGGCTCGCCCTCGCCTCCTTGAAGGCGTTGGCCCGCACGTCGAGGTCGCGCGCCGTGACGATCTGCTGGTCGGAGAGCCGGCGCCCGCGCTCGAGGTCGCTCGCCGTCAGGGCGACGCGGGCCTCGGCCCCGGCCACCTGGGCCTCCAGGCGCTGGACCTCCGCCGCGTAGGGCGCCGGATCGATGGTCACCAGGAGGTCGCCGGCCTTGACGAGTTCCCCTTCCGCGAAGTGCGTCGCCTGGACCGCGCCGCCGACGCGGGCCCGCACGTCGACGCGCTCGACCGCCTCCAGGCGGCCGGAAAAATCGTCCCACAGCACCACGTCGCGCGGCGTGATCGCGGCGACCGGGGCGGACACCGCCTGCTCGGCCGGCGGCGTCGCGGCGCTGGCGGCGGTTCCTCGCGTGAACGAAGGGGACAGGAACGGGTAGGAGGCCCCCGCCAGCAGGACGAGAACGAGGCCGATTCCGGCGCTGCGCCGGACGAG
>NZ_JTHF01000238.1 GCF_001043895.1 Methylobacterium indicum | reverse complement strand
TGCCGTCGTCGGCCGGCGCCGACGGGACGTGGAGGCGCCGGAAGTCGCTGCGTCCGAGAAGCCGGCCGTTATAGGAGGAATTCAGCGCGCAGCCGCCGGTGACGACGAGATTCTCGTGGGGAGAGAGCCGCCAGGCCTCGGCGACGAGCACGTCCATCATCTCCGAGAAGATCGCCTGGCCGCAGGCCGAGAGATCGGCCCAGCCGTCCTCGTCGGCCTCCGCTGGGCGGCGGGCGCGGATCTCCTCGGCCACGGCCTGGACCGTGGCGGCGTCCGAGAAGCGCAGGCGGCCGTTCTCGATCCGGTAGAGCCGGCGCAGGGCCGCCATCAGCTCGGGATCCTGCCGGCCATAGGGGGCGAGCCCCATGATCTTCCATTCCTCGCCCTTGGCCTGGTCGAAGCCGGCGAGATCGGTGACGAAGCCGAAGAAGAAGCCGACCGATTCGCGGCCGCGATGGCGCTTCACTTCCCGGAGGCGCCCCGCCTCCATCCGGTAGATCGCCGAGGCGCCGGTCTCGCCCATGCCGTCGACGACGAGGCAGGTCGCGTCCCGGAACGGCGAGCCCCACAGGCCGTAGGCGGCATGCGTCAGGTGGTGGGGGTAGCGCCTGAGGCCCGCGATGGTCGAGCGGCCGCCAGAGTCCCGGTTTCCATGGGCCCGGTCGAGGCCCAGCAGCGTGCCGTAGCCGGCCCGCCCCTGCGCCAGCGCGAGTTCGGCGATGAAGGTGCGCTCGGCCCGCTCCGGCACCAGCGAGCGGTTGAGGGCCGGCGAATGGGCCTTCAGCGCGTCGAGCCCGAAGGCGCCGGTCCCCGCCTGGTCGGCGAGGTAGCGGCTGAAGTCCGGCCCCCAGGTGGTGGCGATCACGAGCTCGGCGCCCGGCGGCAGGTGGGCCTTGAGCAGGCCGGCCATGCGGGGCGCCGAATCCGGCTCGCAGTTCGGGGCGCGCTTGTATTGCAGGTAGCGCTCCGTCGCCTCGGCGAAGAGCACCGTGCCGTCCGGCCCGACCAGGGCGAGGGCCGGGTCGTGGAAGGTGGTGGCGAGGCCGAGATAGTAGCGCATCGGGTCCGTCGATTGGGTCACGCCGCCGCTCTAGCAGCGTCGCCCCGCCCTGTCAGGCGGGGCCCGAGCGTGGCACGGGCGCATCGGGGGCGGGCTCTCGCTGCGTGATCCCGCCGGATTTCGCCCTCGTTTCCGATGCCGATATGCTAGCCCTGTCATCGGGGTACGGCCCGTCGGGCCGTCGGACGAACATGGGGCGGCGCTCTCCTCGCGGGGCGGCACGGACAGCACGGTGCGCGACATCCTGACCGCCCTGGCGGGCCTCGTCATCCTGATCCTCGCCGCGGCGCTCGTCGCGCCGCCCTTCATCCCGTGGGAGGCCTATCGCGGCTCCCTCGACGCGGCGCTCAGCCGCTCGCTCGGGCTCGAGGTCCGCAGCGACGGCCGCCTGGAGATCCGCCTGCTGCCCTCGCCGCGCCTGCGGGTCGACCACCTGCGGCTGACGGGTGGGCGCGACCGGCCCTCCCTCGACGCCCGCTTCGTCAAGGCCGAGATCGCCCTGACCCCGCTCCTCTCCGGCGAGATCCGCTTCACCGAGACCCGGATCGGCCGCGGCGAGGTCACCCTGCCGACGACCGAGGCCGGCGGCCTCCTGGCGCTGCCGGACTTCGCGGGGGAGGGCCACGACCTCGCGGTCGAGGACCTGCGGGTGGCCCAGCTCCTCGTCACCACCCGGGTGGCGGCGACCGGGCGCACCGACCAGGTCTATGCCGAGACCGTCCGGCTCTCCGCCCCGCGGCTGACCGGCCCGTGGCGGGCGGAGGGCAGCGTCGAGGGGGTGCCGTTCCGCGTCACCACCGGCGAGCCGGGCCCCGACGGGGCGGTGCCGGTGAAGCTCGGGGCCGGCGGCGACACGGTGCCCCGGCTCGATCTCGACGCCCGGGTGACCCTCCTCCCCGGGCCGGACGGCGGCCGCGTGCCGGAGGCCGCCGGCAATGCCCGCCTGGTGGTGGGGCCGCCGGCCCAGGCGGCGGGCGCCGCCCTGCCGTTCTCGGTCCAGGGCGGGTTCAAGGCGAAGGGCCGGCTCGCCACCTTCGAGACCCTGACCCTCGAGGTTCCGGGCGAGGCGCCCCTGCGCTTCACCGGCCGGGGCAGCCTCGACCTCGCGGGCGCCCGGGCCGCCTTGAGCCTCGAGGCGCGCCGCCTCGACCTCGACGGCTTCCTGATGAGCGCCGCCGGCCAGTCGCTCCTCGGCCGCGGCCTGTCGCCCGGCGCCCTGCCGGGCACCCTCTCCCTCGACGTCGCGGTCGACAGCCTGACGCTCGCTCGCGAGGAATGGACCGGCGCGGCCCTGAGCGCCGTCCTGCGGCCCTCCGGCGCCGTGGCGTTGCGGCGGCTCGCCGGCACGGCGGCCGGCGGCCTGGGGCTGGCGCTCTCCGGCGACGTGACGCCGAGCGGCGGCCTCTCGGGCCACGTCGCCCTCGACGCGCCGGCCTCCGACCGCCTCGCCCGCCTCCTCGACCGGCTCGGCCTCGGCGGCCCCCTCGCCGGGCTCCTCGACGGCCGGCCGTTCTCGGCCGAGGCCGACGTGGCGGCGGCCCTGCCGGTCCTGTCGCTGCGCAACGCCCGGGTGGCGCTGGGCAGCGCGAGGATCACGGGGTCGGCCCGCTACAGCCCGGCCGGGCCGGACCAGCCCCGCCCGCGCTTCGACGCCCAGATCATCGCCGACGGCCTCGACGTGGCGGAGCTGCCGCCGATGCGCGGCGCGGTGGCCGCCCTGCACGACCACGATGTCGGGCTGACCCTGCTCGCCCGCGACCTGCGCTACGGCCCGGCCGGCCCCCGCACCGGCGAGATCGCCGCCAGCCTGCAATCGGAGGGCGCCGCGATCCGCCTCGACAGCCTGGAGGTGCGCGACCTCGCCGGGGCCCGGGCGAGCCTGTCGGGCCGGATCGGCGCCGACGGCGCCGGGCGCATCGCCGGGCAGGTGAGCGCCCCGGTCGCCGCGCCGCTCGTCGACCTCCTGGCGCACACCTTCGTGGACGAGGCGCGGCTGGTGCCGGGCTTCTTGCGCGACGGTCCGGTCGCCCTCGACGTGACGCTGGAGCGGGAACCCGGCACCGACCAGGACCGCCTGCGCGGCCAGGCCCGCGGCACCGCGGCCGGCGGGCGCCTCGCCCTGTCCCTCGCCGCCCATGCCGGGCGGCTCGACGACCTCGACCTCCGCCTCGACGGCGTGCCCTCCGGCCGCTGGCTCGGCCGGGCAAGCGATCCGGCCCTCGTGAGCCCGGCAAGCGTCCACATGGCGGGGCGCCGCGACGGCGCGCAGGGCCCGCTGCGCCTGACCCTCGACGGCGAGATCGCCGGGGCGACGATCGGCACCGCCCGGGCCCTGGTGCTGCCCGCCGTCGGCGGGCCACCGCAGGACGGCGCCCTCACCGTGGCGAGCGCGGACCTGCGGCCGCTCGCCGGCCTCCTCGGCCGCGCCGTCCCTCCGCGGGAGCCGGTGCCGGCCAAGGTGACCCTCGGCCTGTCGCGCACCGGCGAGACCCCGCGCCTCGCGGTGACCGGCACCGTGGGGGGATCCGCGGTCGACGCGACGCTGACCCGCAACGCGGGGGGCGACGTCGCCGGCACGGTGGCCGTCGAGACGCTCGCCCTGCCCTGGCTCGCCGAGGCGCTGGTCCTGAACGGCGGGACGGCCCCGGCCGGGCAGGATGCGTCGTCCACGGGCTGGTCCAGCGCCCGGTTCGGACCGGCTCCGGCGCCGCCCGCGACCGGTCACGTCGCCATGACGGTGCGCCGCCTCGATCTCGGCCGCGGCCTCGCGTCGGACTGGGCGCGGTTCGATCTCGGCTTCGGGTCCGACGGCCTTTCCATCCGCGATTTCACCGGCGGGCTGGCGGGCGGGCGGCTCACCGGCAGCGCCACCCTGGCGCGCCAGGG
>NZ_JTHF01000236.1 GCF_001043895.1 Methylobacterium indicum | reverse complement strand
GCAGGGCCTGATCGCCAGCGACTTGCTCGGCTACGGCCGCGAGCCGCTGCCGCCGACCCGCGACGTCGTGAACAACGACGGCGACGTGGTCGTGCCGATCGACCTGCGCAACTTCGGCAACTGGCTGAAGCTGTTCATGGGCGCGCCGTCGAGCACCGACGCCAGCGGCACCCGCACCCACGTGTTCACGTCCGGCGCCGTCGCCCTCCCTTCGATGACGGTGGAGGTCGGCCTGCCGGAGGTGCCGAGCTACGGTCAGAACTTCGGCGTGCGCGGCAACACCATGCGGGTGCAGATGCAGCGCTCCGGCCTGCTCACCGCGACGCTCGGGCTGATCGCGCAGGGCGAGAATAAGTTGGTGGCGTCGGCCGCCGGCACGCTCGCCGAGGCCAGCGTGGAGCGGTTCAGCCCGTTCCAGGGTGCCATCACCCGGGCCGGGCAGCCGCTCGGGTCCGTCGTCTCGGCCGACTTCACCTACTCGAACAACCTCGACAAGGTCGAGGTGATCCGCGGCGATGGCCGCATCGAGGATGCCGACCCGGGCATGGTCATGATGTCCGGCAACGTGACGGTCCGGTTCGCCAACACGGTCCTTCTCGACCAAGCCACCGCCGGCACGCCCATCGAGCTCACGTTCGGTTGGGTCACCGACGCGGCGCGCTCGCTCGTGTTCACGGCGCACGCCGTCTACCTGCCGCGGGCGAAGACGCCGGTGACCGGCCCGAACGGGGTGCAGGCCACCTTCGCGTGGCAGGCGGCGAAGGACATGACGCTCGGCAAGACCGTCACCGCCACGCTCATCAACAACGTCGCGACATACTGAGCGCGGTACAGACCGCGCACCGGTCGGCAAATCCCTTGCCCTCCGGGCGCGGCCCTCGGTACAACGGCATGACCCCGCTCGTGCGGGGATGGATCGCACGGAAGGTATTCGCACCTGCCGTGCGTTAGCTTTGCTCGCTACGCTGAGCGAAGTTCCCCGCGGGCCTGGGGATCGTTGCGAACCTGCCGACTGGCAAGATGATCGCACGTCAGCGTCCGATCGCTTCTTTCTCCGCGAGAAAAAATGATCAAGCTCTCCCAGTCGGTCGAGCCGTTCTGGCTCGACATCTTGCCGGGCGTCCGAATCCGTTTCCGGCCGATCACCGTCGCCTCGATGCTGGTCGCCCGCGAGGCCGTGGGCAAGGTGTTCCGCGACGAGAACCAGGACGACGTCGGCGCCCGCGCCAACATTGCGCTCGTCCGCGAGCTGGCCCGCCGCGGCATCGTGGAGTGGGAGGGTATCGGCGATGCCGATGGTCAGCCGATCCCGGTCACCCGCGAGGCCGTCGATCTCCTGATGGAGAACTGGCCGGCCTACGACGCGATCGACAACCTCTACGTCGCGCCGGCCCTGGCGAGGGACGCGGAAAAAAACGCATCGTCGAACTCGTCCGCTGGCACTTCGGTGGCGGCGCCGGATACTGCGACGCCTGCGGCGTAGAATGCGAGGCCTGCCCGTACCACGAGCACGCACCCGCCACGGATGATGGCCTGACGGCCTGGGCCGTGATTCGTCGCTGCGGCGGGCAGGTCAGGGCCGGCATGGGCGCCCCCTATGCCCTCGACTTCGGCGCTGTGTTGGCGCTGGCCGACGCCATGGGCGCGACTTCCGCGCTCCTCGCCGACGTCCTGCCGCACGTCGAGCCCGTCATCGTGAAGGCCTACCAGGAGCAGAGCGAGAATGCCGACTAGCGTCGCCATCCGCCTCGGCGTCGAGGGTGGGGCCGAGGTCAAGCGCGTCCTCACCGAGACCGGTCAGGACGGCCAGGCCGCGTTCCAGAAGATCGCTGCCGCGAGCGACGCGGCCGGCGCCGCCGTCGACCGGCAGACCGCGAAGTTCCAGCGGCTGGCGGCGGCCGCACGCGAGGCAGAAACGCAGGCCCGGGCGCAGGCGAACATCAACGCCGTGCTCGGCGTCGGTCAGGGCTCGGCCGGGGCCGCGCGCGACTCGGCCTCCGTGTTCGAGTTGCAGGCCCGGGCCGCCGACGAGGCGGCGCGCCGGGCGGAGGTGCTGTCGCGCGAGGTCGCGACGCTCCAGAGCCGCTTCGACCCGATGGCCGCGGCCGGCGCCCGCTACTCGGCCGCGCTGGCGGATATCGCCCGGGCGGAGGAGATCGGCGCCCTCTCGGCGAATAAGGCGGCCGCGGCGCGGCTCGCGGCCGTGCGCGCATTCGAGGACAGCACCCAGCGCCTGGAGCGCGCCGGCCTCGCCCAGAAGACCAGCGCGCAGGCGGCGGTCGCCGGCCAGACGATCTTGCCGAATCGCGGCGCGGACGTCGCTGCCTACGGCGACGAGCTCGACCGGCTGCGCGCCAAGTACAGCCCGCTTTTCGCCGCCCAACGCGAGTACCTGGGCCAGCTTGCCGAGATCCGGCAGGCGGTGCGCACGGGTGCCCTGACCCAGGCCGAGGGCACGGCGGCGATCCAGGCCACGAAGGATGCCTTCGCCCGGCAGGTGGTCGACCAGCGCGCCCGCGGCGATGGCCGGCTGACCGGCTTCCAGGCGCAGAACCTGCTCTACCAGGGCACAGACATCGTCGCCTCGGCAGCGAGCGGCATGTCTCCGCTCACCATCCTGCTGCAGCAGGGCGGGCAGATCGCACCCGTCTTTGCCGGCCCCGGCTCGGCCAGCATCAAGGGAGCGCTCGGACAGGCGAGCGAGGCGGTGACCGGCTTCGTCTCTCGCATCGGCTTCGTGGGTGGCGCGATCGGTGTCGTGACCACCGCGGCGGTCGCTGGCACGGCGGCGGTCCTGTCCTATCAGAACTCGATGCGGGAGACGGAACGCGCGCTGGCGGGTGCCGGTCGCGCGTCCGGCGCCAACGCCGCGTTGATCAATGCGGCGGCGCAGGCTGCGGCCGCGTCCGGCGAGGTTTCGGTCCGGCAGGCCCGGCAGTTCTCGGCCGAGTACGCCTCGACCGGCCGCATCGGCGTCGAGATGTATGCCGGCCTCGCCCGGACCGCGCGCGATTATGCGGCCACGACCAGCCAGGACGTGGGCGACGCCAACACCGACCTCGCCAAGGCGTTCGGCAACCCGGATCTGGTCCGCGGACTCGACGCGCTGAACGAGAAGCTGGGCTTTCTCGACGATCGCACCCGGGAGACGGTCCGTCGGCTCGCCGAGCAGGGCGACCGGCTCGCCGCCCAGCGGGTGGGGTTCGAAGCCTACGCGGCGGCCCTGACCAAGGCGAGTGAGCTGACCGGGGCCTTCGGCGACAAGACCTCGGCGTTCGGCCGGGTGTTCGGCAACGTCTGGGACATGGTCGGCGAGAAACTGGACAAGGTGCTCACCGGCGGCTCCCTGGACGAGAGGATCAAGGATCTCCAGGCGCAGCTCGAGCAGACCGAGAGCCTGCGCGGCCGGTTCGGTGGCCTGCTCGACTATCGGATCGATGCCCCGGCCAACGAGCTGCGGGACGAGATCGCGCGCCTGCGCGGCATCCAGGCTCGGCAGGCGCAGCAAACCGAGCGGGCGCAGACGGCGCAGCGTTCGCGAGAGATCGGTGACCTTGTCCGCTCGCTCGACCCCGAGCAGGCGCAACTCGACAAGCTCCAAGGCACGGCGGAGCGCCTGCGCCGCGCCCTCTCCGACCCGATCACCTTCGGTCTCGGTCCGCGGGCCCTGTCGGAGACCGAAGGTGCCTTTGGGCGGGTGTCGGCGCAGCTGCGCACGATGACCGAGGATATGGAGCGTTTCGGCAGTGCCACCATCGCGGCACAGGTGCGTGCGTCGGAATTCGCCAACCGGGCCGCGACCCAGCGCCTGAACCCGGTCGATCGCGCGCTGGCGGATCGTCAGGAGCAGTACAACAACGAGGTGCGCAAGCTCGGCATTGACGTGACGGGCCCATCCTCGGCGCAGGTGCGCGCCGATTATGAGGCCCGCATCGGCAACGCCGATGCTCGAGATCTCGTCGGCCTGACAGCCGCGCGGGACGCGGCCTTGAAGAACGCCTTGGCGAGAGAGGGATTGCAGCGCTCCCTCAACCTCGACACCGACACGATCCAGAAGGAGACCGCGGTCCGGGCCGAGCGCTCGCAGAATGTCAGCTCTTACATGGACCGCGTCATCGGCGCCGAGAGCGGCGGCGACCCGAACGCGCGCAACACCCGATCGACGGCGACCGGCCTCGGTCAGTTCATTGAGCGGACCTGGCTCGCCCTATTCAAGGAGCGGTTCCCCGAGCGGGCCGCCGGCATGTCCCGGGACGAGATCCTGGCGCGCCGGACCGACCGCAGCGACAGCATCGAGCTGATCCGGGCCCTGACCGAGCAGAACTCACGAGCCCTGGAAAAGGCCGGTCTCGCGACCACCGACCGCAACCTCTACCTCGCGCACTTCGCCGGCGCCCAAGGGGCTGTCGATCTCCTCCGGGCGGATCGCGGCGCCTCGGCAGCATCGATCCTCGGCAGCGATGCGGCACGTGCCAACCCGACCATCGTCGGCGGCGGTCGGACGGTCGGCAACGTCCTCGACTATGCCGAGAGGGTCATCAACAAGAGCGCGCCGAACATCCGAGCTTCGGACCGTGAGACAGCGGACGTGCGCAGTCGGACCACGCTGACGGAGCAGACGACGGAAGCGGAGGCGCGCCGGCAAAAGGTCCAGGAACTCCTGAACGACGAAATCCAGCGTGGCACCGCCTTCGGGCGCACCTTCGCGACAGCGCAGGATCTGGTCAAGGCTTCGGCGAGCCAGATGACCCCCGAGATGGAGGCGCAGCGCAAGGTCATCCTGGAAACCGCCGACGCCTACGCCAAGGCGCAGGCGAACCTGCAGCGCAGTCAGATTGGCAAGGACATCCTGTTCGATCGCGCTCAGATCGGCCGGACCCAGTCCGAGCAGGCGGTTGCCTCTCGGCTGCGGGGAACCGGGCTCGGCCTCGACTCGCAGGAGGCAGACGGCCTGCGCCTCAACGACAATCTGAAGCAGACCAAGGATCTCGCCAGTTCCGCTTTCTCGGGGATGCTCGGCGATCTGCGCCAGGGCGTATCGCTCACTTCAGCGCTCACGAACGTGACCGGGCGCTTCGCCGACAAGCTCCTGCAGACCGCCTCGGATCGCACGATTTCGGCCTTCTTCGACGCCTTCACCAAGGGCGGGGCAGCCAACAGCAACGGCTTCCTGGGCACGATCGCCTCGGTGATCGGGGGCGGGAAGTTCGACGTCGGCGGCTACACCGGCCCTGGCGACCGTTACGACGTTGCTGGCTTCGTGCACCGCGGTGAGGTGGTCTACTCGCAAGACGACGTTGCGCGGCATGGTGGCGTTGCGGTCGTCGAGGCCATCCGCCGGGGCGGTCTGCGAGGCTATGCTGATGGCGGCGTTGTCGGCCGCGGTACCTTTACGATGCCGAGCCGGGCGATGATGGGACCCAGCAACGACGCGATCCCCGGCATCGCCTTCATCAACACCGGCACGCCCCAGGAGCAGAAGGCGCCCGCGCGCTGGGGCACCGATGAGCAAGGCCGTCGCCGCATCGAGATGACGATCGGCGACACCTTCGTGGCCGGCGCCGGCACTCCTCAGGGTCGCGAGGCGCTGGCGCAGAGCGGGCGGAGGATCCAGCGTTGATCGTCTGGCCTGCCGAGCTGCCGCAGCGCGTCCTCGCCTCAGGCTACAGCGAGAGCCTGGGCGATGGTCGGCTGCGCACGCAGATGGAAACCGGCCCGATGAAGGTGCGCCGGCGCTTCTCCGCGGTGGCGCGCCCGATCGCAGCTTCGTTCCGCGTCTCGCCCGATGGCAAGGCGCGGATTGAACGGTTCTGGTGGGAGGAAATCGGGGGCGGCAGCCTGCCGTTCCTCATGCCCGACCAGACGCACGATGGTCTCGCCCTCCTGGCCGACGACGGCCTGCAGCTGCTCAACGATCAGGGCCGGCCGCTGATCAACACCGCCTGGTGGTTGGTGATGGCCGGGGACGCTCCGCCCTCCTTCGCTCCGCTTCAGCGTGGCATAGCCTACACGGCCGCCTTCCCGCTGGTGATCATGCCCTGATGCCTCGGCTGATCTCTCTCAACGCCCGCACGGCCGCGAACGCGGCGCAGACGGACCAGATCCCCGTCATGCTGACGACGATCCGGCATCCCGAGTTGCCGGAGCCGATCCTGCTCTCGAGCGACCCCACGGTGCGGATCACCACCGACCCGCTCGTCTACGGCACCCGGCATCTGGGCGAAGACTACCTGTTCGTGCTGATGGGCGCGGTCTGGCCGGACGACCAGCGCGGCTCGGCGCCGAAGACCACGCTGACGTTCGAGAACGTGACCAGCGGCATGACGGAGCCGCTGCGCTCCATCCTATCGCCGCCCTCGGCGGACCTCACCATCGTCATGGCGGCGACGCCCGACGTGATCGAGGCCCGATACCTCAACCTGAAGGGCACGCTCGGCACCTGGGACGCCGGGCGGATCTCGCTCGACGTGTCGCGCGAGTCCTTCGCTAACGAGCCGATGCCGTCCGGCCGGATGAGCAAGGCTCGGTTCCCGGGGCTGTTCCGGTGACGCGCGCTCAAGCCGTCTTGGTCGCGCTGATCGCAGCCGCGGCCACGATCTACGACCCGTGCATCTTCGCCCCGCCGGCGGTCGCCTGCGTGACCGTCGCGCTAATCGCGTGCGCCTTCTTCCCGGTCTGAGCATGATGCACTGGTCCACCCCCTACGTCGGCCTACCCTGGGCCGAGACCGGCGACACGCCCGACGGCGTATCCTGCTGGGGCCTCTGCGTCCTCGTCTACCGCGAGGTGCTGGACCTCACCCTGCCGTCCTATGCGGGCTTGTGCGCCTGCCCGGCCGAGCGCCGGCAGATCGCGTCGACGATTGGCGGAGAGGCCGCGGGCGCGCTGTGGCGCCCCGTGCCGCTCACCACCGCGCGCGAGTTCGACGTGGCCGTGTTCCGGGTGGGCGAGCTCGACGCCCACGTGGGGCTCATCTGCACCCCGACCCAGGCGCTGCACATCACCCAGGGCCACGACAGCGCCGTGCTTGACCTGCGCGCCCCGCGGTGGGCCTCGCGCTTCTCCGGCCTCTACCGTCACGCCGAAATCATGGACCGCACCCGTGCCGCGTGACGTCTCGGTCCTGGCGCTTGACAGCCTGTTCGACGCCTCCCGCCGGCGCGAGATGGTCTCGCCGCCGGGTTGCAGCATCGCGGAGATCGTCGGGCTCGCCTTTCCGGGGCTCGCCGAGGGCCTGCGCGACCGGCTGCGGGTGACGATCGACGGGCGGGTGGTGCCGATCGGGATGTGGCGCGGCACCCGTCCGCGGCCCGGGACGCACCTGCTGATCCAGCCGATCCCGGCCGGCGACGCGGCGCGCAACATCCTGACGATCGCCGTCACGGTCGGTGCCATCGCGCTCGGGCAGTTCTACGGGCCGCTCCTCGCCGGCAGCCTCCTCGGCCTGCCCGGTGCGGCCACGGGCACGTTCGCGTCGCTCCTATCCGCCGGTATCACCGGCACGACGCTGCTCGCCGGCACGCTGCTCATCAACGCGCTGATCCCACCGCGCTCCGACGCCAAGGAGAAGCCCAGCTACGCCATCCAGGGCTTGCAGAACCAGCTGACCCCCGATGCCCCGGTACCGCTGATCCTGGGCAAGATCCGGTTCGCGCCACCCTACGCGGCCACGCCCTACACCCAGGCGGTGGGCGATGAGCGCTACGTGGTCGCTGCGTTTCTGATCGGCTACGGCCCGGTCGCGGTACGCAACTGGCGCATCGGCGAGACCCCCATCGAACGGTACAACGACATCACCCTCGAAACGCGCCTTGGCGGTGCAGACGACGAACGACTGACGCTCTACCCGCAGCAGGTGCTGGAGGAAGCGCTGTCCGTTGCGCTCAAGACCGCACAACTACCGACGGGCGGTCCGCAGATCCGCACCACGGCCTCGGACTGCACCGGGTGCGAGATCGATATCACCAGCACGGGCATCTATCAGGTCAACAAGGACGGCGCGTACCAGAACTTCACCGTCAACATCGGCGTCCGCTACTGCAAGTCGGGCACGAACGCCTGGGTCTCCGGTCCGTCCATCAGCATCACCTCGAACAAGGCCAAGGCGCTCACCCGCACGACGCAGATCACATTCCCGGAGCGCGGCCGCTACGACATCGAGCTGACCCGCAGCACCACGGACTGGGACGAGGTCGACCAGTCGAACAAGACGATCCAGCGGCACGGCGCGACGGTCTGGTCGGTGCTGCGCTCGTTCCGCCCCGAGTATCCGATCGACTTCCCCCAGCCGCTGGCGCTGGCCGCCTGCCGGATCCGGGCGACGGGGCAGCTCAACGGCACGCTCGATGCGCTGAATGCCGACGTGGCGACGATCTGCCCGGACTGGGACGAGGCGAGCGGTACCTGGATCGCGCGCGAGACCAACAACCCGGCGTCGCTGTTCCGCTACGTGCTGACCGGCCCGGCCATCGCCTATCCGCTGACCCTCGCCGAGGTTGGCGCTTTGGAGGAGTGGCACCGGTTCTGCGACGCCAAGGGCCTGACCTACAACCGGGTCCACGACTACGAGGCCAGCGTCCTCGAGGTGCTGGGCGATATCGCCGCCGCCGGCCGGGCCAGCCCGCACGACACCGGCGAGGTGTGGCAGGTGGTGATCGATCGGGCGCTGTCCGTCGTGTCGGCTCACATCAGCCCGCGCAACTCGTGGAGCTACCAGGGCAAGCGGCCCTATGCCGTGTTCCCCGACGCCTTCCGAGTGTCGTTCCTCGACGAGACCAACGGGTTCGCCAAGGCCGAGCGCCTAGTACCCTGGCCGGGCCACAGCGGCGATATCCGGGTCACCGAGAAGCTGGAGATGCCGGGGGTCACGAA
The DNA here is from genome assembly GCF_001043895.1 of Methylobacterium indicum. Taxonomy (GTDB): domain Bacteria; phylum Pseudomonadota; class Alphaproteobacteria; order Rhizobiales; family Beijerinckiaceae; genus Methylobacterium; species Methylobacterium indicum. The sequence continues at coordinate 3,377 of NZ_JTHF01000236.1, read as the reverse complement.
CCCCGACATGGTGTGGCGCGAGGCTCGCAAACGCCAATACGAGCTGATCCACCGGCCCGACACCCACACGGTCAATCTCGACTGGGAAGCGCTGACCATCCGCCGCGGCGACCGCGCGCAGCTGAGTCACGACGTGCTGGAGAGCACCATGGTTTCGGGCCGCGTGACCGCGGTCACCACGGTTGCCGGCAGCATCATGGTCTACCTCGACGAGCCCGTGACGATGTCCACGGGCGAGAGCTACGCCATCCGGTTTCGCCGCGCTGATGGCGCGACCCTGCTGCGGACCATCGCCACGGCCCCAGGTACGACGCACGCGGTGAAGCTGACTGGTGCGGGCGACGTGCCTGCGGGGCCGACCGATGACGATCCCTCGGGCGAACTCTTCATGTTCGGTCCCGCCGCACGCGAGTCGTTCCCGGTGACGGTCAAGGGATTCGAGGCGATGGAGGACTTCGCTGCCCGCCTGACCCTGATCGATCACGCGGCCGAGATCGAGGCGCTGGTGGATGCCGAGGTGCCACCGCCGTGGAGCGGACGGGCCGGCGGGCCGGCGCAGCAGCAGACCGGCACGCCGCTGGCACCGATCGTCGACAACGTGGTCTCGGGTGTGCTGGCCTCGGACGCCGCGACCGCAACCAATCCGGTCCCGGTCGTCATCCTGGTTCGTTCGCCCGCGCTCGAGACGCTGACCATCGCCTCGTTCGAGGTGCGCAACCGCAAGATCGGGTCCGGCACATGGATGTCGGCGCCAGGCGCCGCAGCCGCCGGCGCGGTGGTTCTGCCCGGCTATCAGAAGGGCGACAGCATCGAGCTCCAGGCCCGCGCGATCTCGGCTGGCGGCGTGCCGGGCGACTGGTCCACCCCGATCCTGACGCATCAGGTCGCCGCGACCGATCCGGCCGCGCCATCGGCGCCCCAGGCCCTCACCGCTTCCCAGGTCTCCGGCGCCTCTTCGCCGACGATCCGTGCAACCGCCACCTCAAGCGCCGACCCGAACAGCGCGGCGACGCGCCTCTACATCGCGGCTGGCGCCAGCGCGCCGTTCTCGGCTGCCAGCGCCTACATGGGCGAGCAGGCAAGCGGCCCGAACACGACGCTACCGCCTCGCGACCTGACGACCCTTCCGAACGCTACGGCGCTCGCCGCCGGTCCCTACCGGCTCTGGGCGACCGCTCTCGACGGTAACAGCCCGCCTGTCGAGAGCATCCCGTTCGGCCCGGTCTCCGTCACGCTCTCCTGACCCGCGGCCCCCGGGCCGTCTCACTCCTAATCCATCCCGACAGGGTGCCTCTCCGGTGCCCTCTCCAGTGCTGGGAAATCCCTGAATGGCTGGCGGCATCACCCCTGGCATCCGCTCGACAAACCTCCCGCTGGACGACGCCAACGCGGCCGTCGAGGTGCTGGTCCATGCTGACGTGGGCGGACAGCGATTGCTGAGGCGCCAGACCCTCGGCATCTTCGTGGCGCAGATCCTGGCGCTGGCAGGCGCCGGCATCCCTAGTGCACCTGCCGTCCTCTCCATTCTCCTGGCGCGCGGGTTCACGCTCGGTCCCGACGGCAAACTCCACCTGACCCAGGCCGAGGCCGACCTCGCTGCGGAGATCATCCGCTCGACAACCTTCGACGCCGGTCTTGCTTTGCGCGACCGCGCCGCTTTCACGCGCCCTAGACGAACGACCGGCCAGTCCTACCCCCGCAACGGAGTTTTCGAGGCCTGGGCGGCCGTCTTTACGCCGACCCGGGACGTGCCGGCCGCGGCATCGATCACGACCTGGATCCAGGGGCTCGGCGCCGCACCGGGGATCGTGAAGCTGCAATTGCAGGTCTACCGCGTTCCCGTCGCGTCGGTGGACACGTCGCCCCCCGGGTCGGGCGATCTGGTCTACCCGCTCACCAGCTATGACATCGCGGCCGTCTTGGATGACCCTCCGCACCCGACGCGCGTGCAGCGGGTGGTCCTGCCCACCCCTGGTCTCGGGCAGCTTCGCAAGGGCTTCTCCTACGTCTACACGCTCTATGCGCTCCTGGCGGGTGATACGCCATCGGCGTTCGGCATCGCGCAGGGCGAGCCGGTACCGGGTAGCGCTGCGCGCGATTACGGGTGGGTGCGCGTCAACGGCAGCTGGAACGGGGTCGCGGGCGCGCCGATCGCCTTCGAGGTCTCCGAGAGCGTAGGGGCGCCCGACGGCAATCTGGACGGGCCGCTCATCGAACGCGTCTCGGCCGTGGGGCAGCAGCCGCTCTACTGGACCGGGCTGAGCGCCCTCATCCCGGAGTTGCGCCTCGACCACGGCCGCTCGACGGTCATCGTCGCCGACAAGGCGGCCAGCGGTCGCTTCCAGCTCGTCAGCTTCGGCCGGCCCGGCGCCGTGACGCGCACCATGACGCTCCCGATCCAGGCTTCTCGTCTCGGTCTAGGGCACGAGTATCCGCGCAACGTCAGCGTGGTCCGCGATAGTGACGGTGTCTCGCAGGCCGAGGGCGTCGATTACGTCGTCGACTACACCGCAGGCGACATCTTCAATCCCAACGCCGGCTCGGGAAATACGGTCTGCCGCATCACCTATACGGCAGACCAAACCCGCTACGACGTGCTGTGGATGGACCCCAAGACGGGCGCGCTTGGGGTGACCGCCGGACCGGAACGCGGCAGAGACGTAGCCGAGTACGTCCCCGACCCTCCGCTGGGCATGATCCGCCTCTACCACGTCTACGTGACCGCGCAGCACGGGGTCACCCTCGTGCCGATGTACGAGCATCGAACCGGCGTCAGGATCGGCGCCGAGGGGGAACACCTGGCATGGCTCACCGACATGCGGTCCCGGCTGTCGGGCCTGCGCCGCAAGATGCGGGCCGGAGAGACCATCACGATCTGCCAGGTCGGCGACAGCATCCAGGCGCAGGGCGGGCAGACGCCCAGCCAGTACACGACCGCGAACGGGCCGAGCCGGGACAACCCGAGCATTTACTATGCCGGGACAGGCGTCGCGCAAGACACGCTGGATGCCAAGCCGCGCTACGACCACGGCGACGGTGACGGCCCGATCCACATGCAGGAAGGTTGGGTCTGGCACCTCAAACGCGCGATCGAGGCGTGCAGCAATTCGACCGTCATCATCAAAAATCTGGCGGTCGGAGGTTCGACCGCAGGGCAGACGCTCCCGGGCGGCAACAGCCCCGAGATGCTGGCTGCCTACCAAGCCACCAACGCCGACCTCTACCTTTGCAACTTCGGGATGAACCAAGTTGGTGACCCCGCGCTCGAAACCCAGATCGTCTCGTTGTTTCGGACCCTCCGCAGCTATGGCGGAGAGGTGATCGACATGCCGATCGTCCTCACTCCGCAGATCGGGCAGATCACCGACCTGTCGGAC
>NZ_JTHF01000235.1 GCF_001043895.1 Methylobacterium indicum | reverse complement strand
CCGGGGAGGTGGCGCGGCGCAGGATGGCGTAGGCGGGCTGCGCCTCGCCGGTGCGCCGCGCCACCTCCCCGGTCGCGTGCTCGACGACCCGGCCGTTGCCGGCGATCTTCTGGCGCACCTGCTCGAGGTTGCCCTGCGCCTCCTTGATCTGGTCGAGGATCTCGGTGCGCCGCGTGGTCCTCAGCTCGACGGCGGTCTGCTCGGCGCGGGTGACGTCCTGCGCGTTCTTGAGCATGTCGGAGTGGAGCTGGCGCTTCTTGCCCTCCGCCTCGGCGAGGCGCGATTCGATCGGGAACAGGACCGGCCGGCGCGACAGGCCGCGGGAGACGAGATCGGTCTGGTCCTCGAGTTCCTTCTTCGCCACGGCGATCTGCCGGTCGATCGCGGCGGACTGCCCCTCGATCGCCTTGTTCTGGTTCTCCGCCAGGACCTTGATCTGCTGCTGGTTGGCGACCGCCGCGGCGAGCGCCGCCTGGCGCTGCTTCAAAAACTTGGTCTCGTCGGCCATCGCCCGCACGACCCCCGGGTCGCCCTTGCGGGCCGCGAGCTCGTCGGGGAGCGCGACCGCGTCCCGACCGGCGAGCTCGGCCTCGAGCCGGGCGATCCGCGCGAGCAGGATGTCGCGGTTGACCGCCTGGACCGCGGTGTCGCCGGTGGCGCTCATCAGGTCGCGCTGGTAGCGGCCGAGCTCCATGTCGGGCCGCCGGTAGAGCCCGCCGGCGATGCTCAGCGCATGCAAGACCGTCATCCCGGGGCGGAACGGGTAGCTGCCCGGCCGGTCGACCACGCCGACGATGTAGAACGGCCGGTACTCGATGATCTCGACCGAGGCGCTCGGCGCCGTGAGCGTGCCGAACTTGCCCTGGAACAGGGCGGCGATCGCCGCGCCCAGCTCCGCGGTGCTGCGCCCTTCCGCCGGCACGTCGCCGACCATCGGCAGCGAGACGCGGCCGTCCGTGTCGACCGCGAAGGTGCCGTCGAGCCTTGTCTGGAAGTCGCCCCCGGGCGAGGCCCACGACTGGCTTCCCCCCGGGGCGGGCGGCGCCGCCGACCATTGCGA
>NZ_JTHF01000234.1 GCF_001043895.1 Methylobacterium indicum | reverse complement strand
GGGGGGGGGGCCGCGGGGGGGGGGGGGGGGGGGGGGGGGGGGGGGGGGGGGGGGGGGGGGGGGGGGGGGGGGGGGGGGGGGGGGGGGGGGGGGGGGGGGGGGGGGGGTCGAGGACGCGGGCGATCAGACCGGCCGCCACCACGCCGCGATCGGTGACGATCAGGGGCCGGCGCACGCCGAGGAGCGCCAGCTCCTCGCCGAGAAGCCGGACGGCGCCGCGCTCGAACTGGATCCGGGTGAGATAGGTGATGAGGCTCATGGGGGACGCTGCCTGTGGGGACCGGGCCCGGCTCGGCGCGCGCGAGCGACCGGAGGACGCCGCGAAGCCCCCATCCGCTCCTCCTGCGCACCTCTTGTCCAGGCGTCGGCCGCCAGCCTAGGCCGCAGGGGCGTCGTGCGGCAAGGGTCCTGCAAGTAGTCCTGCAAGGGTCGGGGCGCGCCGCTCCGCGTCAGGCGCAGGCCAGCCCGGCCGCCTCCAGCAGAGCTTGCGTGCCGAGACCCGTCGAATCGAGGAGCGGCACGCCGGCGAGGGTGGCCGGCAGGCGCCAGCCCGGCAGGTTGGTGCTCCAGATCAGCACCGCGTCGGCGCCCTCGGACACCTCCCAGGCCGCCGCCGCGAGGCGGGCCGGCGCGACCCCGGCGGCGTCGCGATTCTCGGTGATGCCGAGATGGGCGGTCGCCCCGATGCCGATTCCGGCCTTCGCGAACCGGCCGGCCACCAGGGCGGCCTCGTCGGCCCCGCCCTGGACCACGAGGCCGACGCGGCGAAAGCCCTCGCGGTGCATCCGGTCGCGGGCGGCGAGCGCCGTCGTCACCATCGGCAGGCCGGTGCGGGCGGCGACGGCCCGGCACAGGTCCTCGTCCGGGATGAAGCCGAGGGCGGCGCCCCGGGTGGCGTTCCAGCACAGGGCGGCGACGCCGGCCTCGGCCAGAAGGTCGGCGGCATTCAGGAACACCGCCTCGTCGTAGCCCGCCCCCCTGAGCATGCCCCGGTAGGGCACCCGGGCGTAGCAGGCGTCGGCGCGGCCGGCGAGGCGGGCCTCCGTCGCCCGCTCCACCACCCGGTTGGAGGAGGGGAGGATCACCCCGAGGGCCGGGAGGAGCGGGGTCGTCATCGCGGGCGTCCTTCGGTCAGCCGGGCCACCATCACGGCCTGGGTGCGGGCGACGTGGCCCTGCATCAGGGTTCGGGCGCGCTCGGCCTCCCGTGCCCGCAGGGCCTCGAGGATCGCCCGGTGCTCGCCGAGCGATTCGGCCACGCGCCCGTCGGCCGCCAGCGCGAAGTTGCGGGCCCGTTCGAGGCGCGGGAAGGCGCGGCCGTGGGCCTCGGCGATGGCCGGGCTGCGGGCGGCAGTCACGATCAGCCGGTGGGCCTGGCGGTTGAGGCGCGTATAGGCGTCGCGGTCGTCGCGCGCCGCCTCCAGCGCCTCCTGGATCCGGGCGAGGCGATCGAGCTCGGCGGCGGTGATCCGCGCGGCGGCAAGCCCCGCGCAAAAACTCTCCAGCGCCACTTCCAGTTCGAACAGCGGCACGAGGTCGGCGGGATCCAGCGGCGTCACCAGGGCCGCGCGGTTGCGCCTGAGGGTCACGAGCCCCTCGCCGGCCAGCAGCTTCAGCGCCTCCCGCACCGGCGTGCGCGAGACGCCGAGGCGGGCCACGAGGTCGGGCTCGTTCAGCACCTCGCCGGGGCCGAGCAGGTTGAGCAGGATCAGCCGGCGCAGGGCGGCCGCCGCCTGCTCGGTCAGGGAGCGTTCGGGACGCGAGGGGCGGGGAGGAGCATCGTGGGATGAGGTGGGAAGCGAGTCGGCCAAAACGCCCTCTCGTGATGACGCCCTGTTGCGATCGTCAGACCAGCCGCCGCGACAGGCCGGTCAGCCGCTCCATCACGGCGATGCCTCCGATCGTGGCGACGATCAGCACGCCCGAGAGCGCCGCGATGGTCACGTCGAGGCGGCCCTCCAGGTCCTGCCACATGCGGATCGGCAGCATGTCGGTGGCGGCGTCGCGTAGGAAGAGCGAGACCGGGATGTTGTCGAACGAGGCCATGAAGGCGAGGAAGCCGCCGGACAGGATGCCGGGCCGGATCAGCGGCAGGGTGATGCGGCGGAACGTGTAGAGCCGCGACGCGCCGAGGCTCGCCGAGCCTTCGAGCAGACTGGGCTGGAGCTGGGTCAGGGCCGCCACGGTGTTGCGCACCACGTAGGGCACGCAGACCACCGTGTGGCCCAGCACCAGCGTGAACACCGAGACCGGCCAGCCGATGAGCGAGAAGAACATCAGGCTCGACAGGCCGAAGGCGAGGGCCGGCAGGATCAGCGGCGAGAGGAAGAAGCCGTCGAGGAGGCGGGCCGAGAGCCGCGGCGAGCGCGCGACCGCGAGCGCCGCCAGCACCCCGAGGCCGATGGCGAGCACGGTCGCCAGCACCGCCACCGTGAGGCTGTTCTTCAGCGCGTAATGGAGTTGCCAGGCCTCCATCAGCTCGCCGTACCAGCGGAAGGAATAGCCCGGCGGCGGGAAGCGCAGCGACAGCCCGTCGGTGAAGGACACCACCAGCACGATCACCGTGGGGGCGAGCAGCAGCACCACGGCGAGAAGCGCCATCAGGTGCAGGAGGATCTCGAAGCTGAGGCGGTCGAGGGCGGCGGCGAGACGCGACATCGAAAGGGACCTCAGGTCTGGGCGTAGCCGCGGGCGAGCCGCCCGAGCGCGTTGAAGGCCAGCACCACGGCGAGCACCGCGATGAGGAAGATCACCGACATCGCCGCCGCGAAGGGCCAGTTCTGGAGGGCGATGGCCTGCTGGTAGATGTAGCCCGGCATGAACAGCATCTGCCCGCCGCCGATCAGCGACTGGGTGATGAACCCGGAGATCGCCGCCGCGAAGGTGAGGACCGAGCCGGCGATGAGGCCCGGCAGGCAGAGCGGCAGCGTCACGCGCAGGAAGGTGCGCCAGCGCCCGGCGCCCAGCGCCTCCGAGGCGTCCCACAGGCTCGGATCGATGCGCGCGAGCGCCGTCATCAGCGGCAGCACCATCAGGGGCATCTGGACCTGTGCCAGAGCCGCGACGAGGCCGCCCTCGGCGTAGAGGAGCCGCAGCGGCGTCTCGATGAGGCCGAGGGACGACAGGAGGCTGTTGAGCACCCCCTGGCGCCCCAGGATCACGATCCACGCGAAGGTGCGGATGACGACGCTGGTGAGGAGCGGCGTCAGCACCGCCAGGATGATCACGCCCCGCACCCAGCCCCCGGCCCGGGTGGCGACCAGTGCCAGCGGCAGGCCGAGCACCAGGCAGGCCGCCGTGACCTTGAGCCCGAGCCACAGCGTGCCGAGGAGCACGCCGAGGCTGAATCCGTCACCGAGGAACGCCGCGTATTGCGACAGGCCGTAACCGCCATCCGCGCCGCGGAGCGACAGGGCCAGCAACGCGACGAGAGGCGCGGCGAAGAACGCCGCGAAGAACACGGCGAGCGGGCTCGCCAGCCGCAGGGGGTAGGTGGTGACGTCCGGCAGAGCCACGGAAAGAACTCCTTCGACGGCTTCGACGTGATCCGTACAGTCGAGGTAGAGCGCGTCTCCCCTCTCCCACTCGGGAGAGGGGATCTCGCGCTTTATCTTGAAAGCAGCAGATCACGAAGAAGCGACATTACAACTTGATCTCGCGGTTGAACCGCTCGATCCAGGCCGGGCGCTGGGCGTTGATGGTCTTCCAGTCCTGGAACACGAACTTCTTCTTCAGGTCGTCGGTGTCCTTCGCCAGCACCTTGGCGATCTCGCCGGTCATCTTTACCTTGGCGTTGGTCGGCACGATCAGGTAGGGCGCCTGCATCAGCCGGGTCTGGACCGGCTCGGAGATCGCCGCCTCGATCAGCTTGAAGGCGAGCTCGCGGTTGGGCGAATTCTTGACGATCTGGATCGCGGTCTTGAAGGCGATGGCGCCTTCCTTGGGCGCCACGAATTCCACCGGCACGCCCTTGGCCTTCAGGATCTGGATCGCGTTGAAGTTGCCGGGCGAGATGTCGACCTGGCCCTGCTGAAAGAGGGTGGCGAGCGCGCCGGGATTGGCCGCCACCGCCGAGAGGTTGGGCTTCAGCTTGTCCATCGCCTTGAAGGCGGGGTCGATGTTCGCTTCCGAGCCGCCATGCATCTTGGCGATCTCGACCATGAAGCCGGTACCCAGCGTCGAGTTCATGTTGGTGATGCCGACCCGGCCCTTGTATTCGGGCCGCCACAGGTCGGCCCAGGAGGTCGGCGGGGTCTTCACCGTGTCGGGGTTGTAGGTCAGGCCGACGACCTGGAAGAAGGCCGCCGGGCCGTGCGGGTCCTGCGCGTCGGGGATCAGGTCCTTGAACGCGGCGCTGCGCTCGACGGGGAAGGGCTCGACCAGATCCTGGGCGAGGGCGGTGAGCGCCGGGCCGGGATCGTGCAGCATCACGTCGATCGGCGGGTTGGCCTTGGCGGCCGAGACCTTGGCGATCTGGTCGACCGACAGCATCGGGTCGAGGACGATCGGCGCGTTGCCCGTCTCCTTGCGGAAGGCCGGGACCAGCACGGCCTTGTGCGCCTCCTCCCAGCTCCCCGTGAAGGTGGCGAAGACGAGGGGCCGCGCCTGCGCGAAGGACAGGCCGGGAAACAGCTCCATCGCGCCGAGCGACAGGGCGGTGGTGAGGAGGGTGCGGCGATCGAGCATCGACAGGGCTCCTTGGTCGGAAAGAATCAGGCGGCGGCCGGGAAGGCGGAGGCGAGGCCGGGGGCGACGGCGATGCGCACCGGCGTGCCGGGCGCGCGCAGGGCTGCGCCGCCGAGGCGCGGCTCGGCGATCTTGAGCGGGCGTCCGGCGCCGACCCGGACCTCGTGGACGACGGTGGGACCCAGCGGCAGCGCCATCTCGACGACGCCCGCGATGCCGTCCTCGCCCTCCGTGAGGCGCAGGTGCTCGGGCCGCAGGCACAGGGTCACCCGCGCGCCCGGCGCCATCGGGCGGGCGAGCGGGCGTGCCACCACTTCGCCGCCGGCATCGAGGGCGATGCGCGGGCCCTGCGCGTCCCCGCCGACGAGCACGCCCGGCACGGCATTGGCCGAGCCGACGAAGGTGTTGACGAAGAGCGTGTCCGGCGCGTCGTAGACGGTGGTCGGGGCGGCGAACTGCTCGAGCCGCCCGTTCGAGAGCACCGCCACCCGGTCGGACAGCGACAGGGCCTCCTCCTGGTCGTGGGTGACCAGGAGCGTGGTGACTCCGGCGACGCGCTGGAGCCGCTTCACCTCGATCTGCATGTCGAGGCGCAGGTTCTTGTCGAGGGCCGCGAAGGGCTCGTCGAGGAGCAGCACCGCCGGGCGGATGGCGAGGGCGCGCGCCAGCGCCACGCGCTGCTGCTGCCCGCCCGAGAGCTGGCGCGGGTAGCGCGCCCCGGCATGGCCGAGCTGCACGAGGTCGAGCAGGCGCCTGGCCTCCGCCGCCTGCTCCGCTCGCGGGGCGCCCCGGGCCGCGAGGCCGTAGGCGACGTTCTCGGCCACCGTCAGGTGCGGGAAGAGGGCGTAGTTCTGGAAGACGATGCCGACGGCGCGCCGGCTCGGCGGCAGGGCATCAATGATCTCGTCGCCGACGATCACCCGCCCCTCGGTCTGGCGCAGGAAGCCGGCGACGATGCGCAGCAAGGTGGTCTTGCCGCAGCCCGACGGCCCGAGCAGCGAGATCAGCTCGCCGCCGCGGATGTCGAGGTTGATGTTTTCGACGGCGACCGCGCCGCCATACCGATGGGTGATGCCGTCGAGCACGACGGAGCGGCCCTCCGCCTGACCCTGGCTGCGTCGTCCGGTTGCTGTCACGGTGAGGCCTTCCTGCGGCATCGATCTTGCTGCCGGATGGCTCGCAAATCGTATGCCATTTTCGGGAAAGCCCATGTCCAGCTGTCACTTGAGCAACGGAGCGACCGCATGAGCACGGAGCTGTGGCGCCTCTCGGCGATCGAGCTCGGCCGGCTCTTCGCCGATGGGCGGGCCTCGCCGGTCGATGCCCTGGAGGCCGCGCAGGCCCGGGCCGCCGTCTGGGAGCCGCACCTGAACGCGCTCTCGCGCGACAATCCCCGCGCGCGATCGGAGGCCGAGGCGAGCGCCGCGCGCTGGCGGGCGGGCGCGCCGCTCTCGCCCCTCGACGGGGTGCCGATGACCGTGAAGGAATTTCTGGTCACCGAGGGGATGCCCTCGACCTATGCCGAGCCGGGCGAGGCGCCGGCTGCCGGCGAGGACGAACTGCCGGTCGCCCGCATGCGGCGGGCCGGCCTCGTGACCCTCGCCAAGACCACGATGCCGGAATTCGCCGTGCAGGGTTTTACGGCATCTGCCCGTTTCGGCGTCACCCGCAACCCGTGGGACACGCGCCTCACCCCCGGCGGCTCGACCGGCGGGGGGGCCGCCGCGACGGCTGCCGGCTACGCACCGATCGCGCTCGGCACCGATGGTGGCGGCTCGCTGCGCCGGCCTGCGGCGCATACCGGCCTCGTCGGCCTCAAGAGCAGCCTCGGCCGGGTGCCGCGGCTGGGCGGCCTGCCCTCGCCGCTCCTCGATTTCGAGGTCGCGGGCGCGCTCACCCGCACGGTTGCCGACACCCGGGCGGTGCTGCACCTGATGCAGGGGGCCGACCCGCGGGTGCTGTGGTCGGGCTTCGCGGCGGCGCCCCGGCATGACCGCCCGTTGCGCGCCCGCTACGTCGAGCGCATCGGCGACGCTCCCCTCGATCCGGTCATCGCGAGCGCGTGCCGACGGGCGCTCGCCGACCTCGACGCGATCGGCGTCGCGGTCGAGGAAGGCCCGCTGCCCGTCGAGATCGCCGGGCTGAACGCCCTGTGGCCCGAGATCGGCAAGATCGGCATCGCCCGGCTGTTCGCGGCCGATCCGGCGCTGGCGGCACGGGCGAGCGCGCCCTACCGGGCGATGGCCGAGGAGGGCGCACGGGCGCCCGCGACGCTGCTCTGCGACATCCTCGATCGGGTCCGGGCCCTGCGCAACGCCGCGAACGCCGCCCTGACTGAGATCGACCTCGTCGTCACCCCCGCGGCGGCGGCGATGCCCTGGACGGCGGACGCGGTCTATCCGGAGGTGATCGACGGGCAGCCGGTCGGCCCGCGCGGCCACGCGGTCTATTCGGGCTGGGTCAACGCCGCGGCGCTGCCGGCCTTGAGCCTGCCGGTCGATCCCGCGCCGGACGGCCTACCGATCGGCCTGCATCTCGTGGCGGGGTTCGGCCGCGACGACCTGCTCCTCGACGTGGCGGAGGCGCTCGAAACCCGCCGGCCCTTCGCGGATCGCTGGCCGGTCCTGCCCGGGGAGGTCTCCCGATGAGCGGCGGCATCTCGGTCCACGCCGTCGACGTGGCGGAGGGCCGCCCGGCGCTCGGCCTGACGGTGACCCTGGCGGTGATCGAGGCGGCGGGTCCGCGCGTGATCGCCCAAGGGGTGATCGGGCCGGACGGCAGCTTCGACCATCCGGTCGTGCGCGGCGTCGGGATCGGGCCCGGCACCTACGAGGCGGTGTTCCATCTCGGCGACTACTTCACCGCGCAAGGGAAGCCGGGGCCGCACTTCCTCGACCGGGTGCCGTTCCGCTTCACGGTGGTGGAGGCGCGCGAGCACCACCACCTGCCGCTGAAGTTCACGCGCTTCGGCTACGCGGTTTTTCGGGGCGTCTGACCCCACCGCGGAGCAGGGGAGAGAGCTCGCCGAAGGGCGCGGGCCGGCCGAACAGGAAGCCCTGCGCCGCGACGCAGCCCGCCTCCCGCAGGGCGGCGAGCTGGGCGTCGGTCTCGACGCCCTTGGCGGTCGCCCGCATGCCGAGCGCGCCCGCCAGGGCGACCACCGCCCGCACGAAATCCGCCGTCTCCGGCGTCGCCACCGAGGCGGCCAGCGCCCGGTCGAGCTTGACCTGGCCGAAGGGCAGGCGCCGCAGGGCGCCGAGGGAAGAGGCGCCGGCACCGAAGGCGTCGAAGGCGATCCCGACCCCAAGGGCGGCGAGGTCCTTCAGCCGTCCGCTCTCCGCCGCGATGGCCGCCTCGGCGACGTCGAGTTCGAGGCGCTCCGGGGGCTGACCCGTCGCCAGGACCGCGTCCCGGACCGCGGCGACGAAGCCCGCCTGGCGCAGCTGTCCTCCTGCGACGTTCACCACCAGGCGGATCTCCGGCGGCATCGCTGCGCTCTCGGCGAGGGCGGTGCGCAGGATCCATTCGCCGAGCGGCGCGATCAGCCCGGTCTCCTCGGCGAGCGGCAGGAAGGCGGCCGGCGCCAGGGTGCCGCGGGTCGGGTGGTGCCACCGCGCCAGCGCCTCGAGCGCGGTCACCCGCCCGGTCGCGAGGTCGAAGACCGGCTGGTAGTGCAGCGAGAACGCGCCGCCGCGCAGGCCCTCGCGCAGATCCGCCTCGTTGCGGCGGCGCTCCTCCGCGGCCCGGTCCATCGCGGCGGCGAAGTGCCGGTAGGTGTTGCGGCCTTCCGATTTCGCCCGGTAGAGCGCGAGGTCGCCCCGCTTGAGCAGGGTGTCGCCGTCGAGCCCGTGCTCGGGCGCGAAGGCGATGCCGATGCTGACGCCGATCACCGCCTCCTGCCCGCCGAGATCGACCGGCCGGCGCAGGGCCGCGACCAGCCGCTCGGCGGTGGCGGCGGCACTGTGGGCATCCGCCTCGCCGCCGAGCAGGATCGCGAACTCGTCGCCGCCGAGGCGCGCCGGCAGGTCCTCGCGGCGCAGGCAGGCGCGGATGCGCCCCGCCACCTCGCGCAGCAGGGTATCGCCGGCGAGGTGGCCGAGCGTGTCGTTGACCGCCTTGAAGGCGTCGAGGTCGAGGCAGAGCAGGCCGCAGGTCCCGCCGTGGCGCCGCAGGGCGGCGAGGCGCTGGTCGAGGCTGTCGCGAAACAGCGCCCGGTTCGGCAGCCCGGTCAGGGCGTCGTGCCGGGCCATGTGGGTCACCTGGGCCTCGGCGGCCTTGCGGGCGGTGATGTCGGTATAGGTCCGCACGGCGCCGCCGGTCGGCAGCGGCACGGTGCGGATCTCCAGCACGGTCCCGTTCGCCCGCTCGTGCTCGTAGGTGCGGGGCTGGATCGCCAGCGGGGCGTGCGCCAGGACCTCGCGGAGCGTGCCGTCGCACCGCGCGAAGTCGTCCTGTGCCAGCTGGTGTCGGCGCACGGCGTCGAAGCTCGGGGCCGCGCGCATCATCTCCCGCGGCAGGTCGAGGAGCGCGAGGGCGCGCTCGTTGCAAACCCGGACCGCCCCAGCCTCGTCGATCATCAGGAGGCCCTGGTCCATATGCGCGAGGGTGGCGTCGAGGAGGGCGGTGCTGGCGCGCAGCTCGGCCTCCGCCCGGTCGATCTCGGTCACGTCCTGGACGCTGCCGAACAGGGCGACGACCGTGCCCGCCTCGTCCTCCTGGCAGATGCCGTGCGAGACGACGACCCGCTCCTCGCCGTCCCGCCGCACCAGCCGGGCCTTGAAGTGGAAGCCCGTCCGCCGCTCGCGCGCCTCCACCACGAGGCCCGCGATGCGTTCCCTGTCATCCGGATGGTAGTAGGTCAGGGCCTCCGCGATGCCGGAGGCGGGGTCGCCCGGCGCCCTCCCGTGCAGGCGGCAGACCTCGTCCGACCAGGTCATGGCTCCGGAGGCGAGATCGACGCGCCAATGGCCGATATGGGCCATCTGCTCGGCCAGACTCAGGTTGCGGTTGGCCTCCGACAGGGCCGCCTCGCTCGCCCGCCGGCGTGCGGCCTCGGTCTCGCTGGCGACGCGGGCCTCGTAGTGGCGCAGCTGGGCCACCACCACCTCGCCGAGATCGCGCAGGCGCTCCAGCTCCGCGGGCGGCAATTGCCGCGGAACCGTATCGCCGATGCACAACGTGCCGAGGGGCAGGCCCGGCCGGAGAAACAGGGGAATGCCGGCATAGAACCGCATGCGGAACGGGCCGTTCACGATCGCCCGGTCGCGGAACCGGGGATCGGCCGTGGCATCCACGACCACCAGGGGGGCGTCGCTCAGGATGGCGTGGTCGCAGAAGGCCGCGCCCCGGGGCGTCGGACCGAAGGTGATGCCCGAGGCGGCCTTGCACCAGAGCCGGTCGGCATCGACCAGCGATACCCAGGCATGGGGGACGGAGAACAGCGTGCACGCCAGCCGGCAGACCGCATCGAAATGCGCCTCGGGCGGCGTATCGAGGATGCCGAGGGCGTGCAGGGCGGAGAGGCGCTCGGCCTCGCGGGGGGGAACGAGATGCACCGCGACGCTCCTGTCCGACCCGGAAGGCCGGAACGCGATCCGTGGGCAGTCCAAGAATAGCCAAAACCCTAAGACCGCGTTAATCTGCGCCGGATGCCCGCCTTCGCAAGAGCGTCGCCGCCGGTCAAGATCCCTCGGCCGCCGGGAAAGATCCAGCCTGGATCGAGGGTCCGGGATGCACGGCGCCTCACGGCACCGCGACACGCAACCGACCCCCGGAGCTAGGCGGTTGGACTGGTCTCTACCTCCGGCTGGGGCGACGCGATTGCCCGGCCCCACCCGGCCATTTCCCCTTCGTCACGACGCTTGCGCCGTCAGCGCCCGGCTGATCACGATGCGCTGGACGTCGCTCGTCCCCTCGTAGATCTGGCACACCCGCACATCGCGGTAGATCTGCTCGACCGGGTAGTCGGCGAGATAGCCGTAGCCGCCGTGGATCTGGATCGCATCGGAGCAGACGGCTTCCGCCATCTCGGAGGCGAAGAGCTTGGCCATCGCCGCCTCCTTGAGGCAGGGCTGCCCGGCATCGCGCAGGCGCGCCGCGTTCAGCACCAGCAGTCGCGCCGCCTCGATCTTCGTCGCCATGTCGGCAAGCCGGAAGGCGACCGCCTGGTGCCCCGTCAGCTTCTGGCCGAAGGTCTCGCGCTCGCCCGCATAGGCCAGAGCCGCCTCGAACGCCGCGCGGGCCATGCCGACCGCCTGGGCGGCGATGCCGATGCGCCCGCCCTCGAGATTGGCGAGCGCGATCTTCAGCCCCTCGCCCTCCTGGCCGAGCATCAGGTCGGGGGTCAGCTCCATGTCCTCGAACACGATCTGGGCCGTGTCCGAGCAGCGCTGGCCGAGCTTGTGCTCGATCCGCGCCACCTTGTAGCCGGGGGTCTTGGTCGGCACGATGAAGGCCGAGATGCCGCGCTTGCCCGCCTCGGGGTCGGTCACCGCGAACACGATGGCGAGGTCGGCATTCGCCCCCGAGGTGATGAACTGCTTGGTGCCCGAGAGCACCCAGGCATTGCCGGAGCGGCGCGCCCGGGTCTTGAGCGCGGCGGCGTCCGAGCCGGCGCCGGGCTCGGTCAGGCAGAAGGCGCCGAGCTGCTCGCCGCGGGCCAGCGGTCCGAGGAACCGCGCCTTCTGCTCGTCGCTGCCGAACTTCAGGATCGGCATGCAGCCGACCGAGTTGTGCACGCTCATCACGGTCGAGACCGCGCCGTCGCCCGCCGCCACCTCCTCGATGGCGAGCGCGTAGGCGACGTGGTCGGCCGCCGCGCCCCCGTGCTCCTCGGGCACCAGCATGCCCATGAAGCCGAGCGCCCCCATCTCGGCGATCGCCTCGCGGGGAAAGCGCGCCTCCCGGTCCCACTCGGCCGAGAACGGCTTCAGCCGCTCGCGCGCGAAGCTGCGGGCGGTGTCGCGGATCAGAATCTGGTCGTCGCTCAGCATCGCCCGATCCTCTACTTCGGCTGCATGCGCAAAGCCCCGTCGAGGCGGATGACCTCGCCGTTGAGCATCGGGTTGTCGATGATCGCCATCGCGAGCCTCGCATATTCCTCCGGCTTGCCGAGGCGCGAGGGGAACGGCACCGCGGCGCCGAGGGAATCCTGCACCTCCGGCGGCAGGCCGCGCAGCATCGGCGTCTCGAAGATGCCGGGCGCGATGGCGCAGACCCGGATGCCGGCGGGGGCGAATTCCCGCGCCGCCGGCAGGGTCAGGCCGACGATGCCGGCCTTCGAGGAGGCGTAGGCCGCCTGGCCCACCTGGCCCTCGTAGGCCGCGACCGAGGCGGTGGAGATGATGACGCCGCGCTCGCCGCCCTCCAGCGGATCGAGCGCGAGGGCACCGGCCGCCACGAGGCGCATCAGGTTGAAGCTGCCGATCAGGTTGACCTGGATCACCTTCGCATAGGCCTGGAGATCGAGGGGGCCGTTGCGCCCGACGATCCGGCCGGCGGTGGCGACGCCGGCGCAATTGACCAGGATGCGGGCGGGGCCATGCGCCTCGGCCGCGCGAGCGACCGCCGTCTCTGCGCTCGCCGCATCGGCGACGTCGCAGGCGAGGGCGATCCCGCCGATCTCGCCGGCGACCTCCGCGGCGGCGCCCTCGTTGAGATCGAGGAGCGCGACCCGCGCGCCCGCCGCCGCCAGCGCCCGACCGGTCGCCGCGCCGAGGCCCGACCCGCCGCCCGTGACGATCGCGGCTACGCCGTTGACGTTCATGCCTTGTCCTCCCGTATCGCGGGCCCCACTCGTCCGGTGGATGTGCCCCGTCGTGCCTTCGCGCCGCCTCGTCTCCCGCCCATGGCGACGGGCGGACCGGTCTGCTACGCGATGGCATCGTTGGCCCCATCGCTATGGGGCGGACCTGCCATCGTCAAGGCGCGCCGGATCAGGCGACGACAAGCGCCGGGCGGAGGAGGTCAGGGGAGGACAACGCATGGACCCGTCGCACCAGGCCGGGCAGGGCGGACCGCTCGCCGGCCTTCGCATCGTCGAATTCGCGGGCATCGGCCCCGGCCCGTTCGCGGCGATGCTGCTCGCCGATATGGGCGCCGATCTCGTGCGGCTCGACCGGCCCGGGGGCAGCGATCCCTACTCGAAGAACGTGGTGGCGCGGGGGCGCCCGAGCGTGACGGTAGACCTGAAGGATCCGGCCGACCTCGCCGGCACCCTGTCGCTGCTCGATCGTGCCGATGCCCTGATCGAGGGGTTTCGCCCCGGCGTGATGGAGCGGCTCGGCCTCGGGCCCGACGTGGTACTCGCCCGCAACCCGCGCCTCGTCTACGGCCGCATGACCGGCTGGGGCCAGGATGGGCCCCTCGCCAAGGCGGCGGGGCACGACATCACCTATCTGGCGGTGACCGGTGCGCTGGCGGCGATCGGCCCCGAGGAGCGGCCGGTACCGCCGCTCAACCTCGTCGGCGACTACGGCGGCGGCGCGCTCTATCTCGTCGCCGGGATTCTCGCCGGGCTGCTCTCGGCCGGCCGGACCGGTCGCGGACAGGTGGTCGACGCGGCGATCTGCGACGGTGCCGCCTCCCTCATGGCGATGTTCTCGGAACTGGCCTCGCAAGGGCGCTGGAGAGACCGGCGCGAGGTCAACCTCCTCGACGGCGGCGCGCCCTGGTACCGCAGCTATGCCTGCAGCGACGGTCGCCACGTCGCGCTCGGGCCGCTCGAACCGCAGTTCTATGCGCTCTTCCGACGCCTGACCGGCCTCGCCGACGACCCGGATTTCGACCACCGCGACGACCCGGCGATGTGGCCGACCCTGCGGTGCAAGCTCGAGACCCTGTTCTCCGGGCGGACCCGGGACGAGTGGTGCCGGCTTCTCGAGGGGACGGATGCCTGCCTGGCGCCGGTCCTCGCCCTCGGCGAGGCCCCGAGCCATCCGCACCTCGCGGCGCGCCGGACCTTCGTCACCCATGACGGCACAGTGCAGCCCGCCCCTGCGCCCCGCTTCTCCGCGACGCCCTCGGCGATCAGATCGGTGTCCGGGCCGCTGACGCTCGCGGAGGCCATGCGGCGCTGGAGCGGGGAGGGGAGTTCGAGAAGCTGAGCCGGAGAAAGGATGTTGACCGCCCGAATCGGTG
>NZ_JTHF01000233.1 GCF_001043895.1 Methylobacterium indicum | reverse complement strand
TCTTGATGCCCGCGTCGCCGACCGTGTCGCTGGCGCCGTTGGTCCAGGTCGAGTTGGCCGCCGTCGCCACGCCGAGGCGCGAGGCGGTCAGGCCGAGCGAGCCCGCGACACCCGCCGAGCCGTTCGACGACTGGATGACCATGGTCGCGCTGGTCGACTTGGGGTCGAAGGACAGCGAGAGCTTGTCGCCGTTGAGCAGGTTGACGCCGTTGTAGCCCGAGTTCTTCATCAGCTCGTCGACCTGGCTCAACACGGTGTTGAACTGGGTGGCGAGGGTGGCGCGGCGGGTCTGGTCGCTCTCGGCGGCGGCCGACGTGGCGATGCCCTGCGCCGTCTGGAGCAGCTTGGTCATGCCGTCGATGCCGGAGCTGGCGGCGCTGATGGTACGCACGGCCTGCTGCATGTTGTCCTGCAGGCCGGAGAGATCGCCGGCGCGCTGGTTGAGGCTCGCGGCGGCGAAGTAGGACATCGGGTTGTCGAGGGCGGTGTTGACCTTGTTCCCGGTCGCCAGCCGCGTCTGCGACAGGGTCGCTTCGGCAACGGTCTGCTGGATGGTCACCAGGGTATCGCGGACACCCGACGAAAGCGAGACAGGCATGGTTTATCCTTTTGAATTCCAGGAGCACATTTTCGTGCTGACAATGACCCTAGCCCCCGAGTGTTAAGAACGAGCAACGATTGATAGTTAACGATACGTATAATTGCATCGCAGAAATCAAAACGACTCTCGGCCCCTTGCGGTAGCGTTCGATCGAATGATCAGATTAGAACCCGGTAGATGCCAGTTACCCCGACAGGACATCGTATTTGCCGAACGAGCGGAAGCTGAACTGCCCCGGCGAATAGAAATATGCCGGAAATCCCGCCTCCGGCCCGGACATGAAGATGCAACATCGGGCTCGGCCCCAGGACCGCGACAGACCCGATCGATCGACCCGGGCCTGCGGCTGCGCCGCAGCGGGCTCCCGAACGGCCCCAGCGGATCGTTCCGGTAGCGGGAGACGGGCATCGCGGCGGCTTGAGTGCAGCTCGCGAAACGCTCGGTCGCCGTCGGCGCTCGATGGGGAGGCGTCGGCCCAACGGGAGTCTTGTGAGAGACGCCAAACCACGGGGCGCCGCGAGGGGGCAGGGCGCACCGCATCCAAACGGCCGGCACGCCTCCCGGTCGCCATCCCCGCCGACCGTGCCGCGACCGGCGCCGGAGCCGCAGCCGTCCGCGACCCGGCGCGCACCCGACACGGCACGAACGAAAACGGCCCCGGGCATCGTCCTGCCCGGAGCCGCGTTGGGTCATCGTCAGCCGGGCGGGAAGCCGCCCGACGGGATCAGCGGAGGAGCTGGA
>NZ_JTHF01000232.1 GCF_001043895.1 Methylobacterium indicum | reverse complement strand
TGCGCACGATCTCCTGCGTCGTCCCATCCTCCTGGTTCGAGGCTGCCTGCAGGTCCAAGGCTGCGGTGAGGGAGGACGAGAACGGCGCTGATCGCCTCCGTCCGGGCCACGATGTCACCGATCGCCGTCACGGCCTGTCCGGTCGCGGCGCGGGATCCTGTCGGATCGCCGTCCTCCCGCGGGTGCCCGGTGGGCGACCGGAGGCAGATTGCGGGAGCGCACGACGATCTCGCGACATTCCGCTTGCATCCGGGCCGGCAAAGCGGCTAAGCAGCGGTCGCGCCGCGGCGCTGCAGGAGTGTAGCTCAACTGGTCAGAGCACCGGTCTCCAAAACCGGGGGTTGGGGGTTCGAGTCCCTCCACTCCTGCCAGGAACCGCGAGCCGACCGGAGCCTCCAGCGAAAGCCGGCAGATCTCCGTAACAATTCATCCGGGACAGTCGACAAGCGCAGGCAACTGCGCTAGACGCTGCCCCCATCCCAGATCGAACAGGCGGCTTCGCGGGCCGGGGGTGATCCTTCAGCCCGCCGCCGCCGTTGGTTTCGAGCGCATCGGTTGTCCGAGCCATGGCATCGAACGAAGCGACGAAGAAGATGGACCTCGGGCGCAACGCCTCCCGGAACACGCCGCCGGCCCGCGGCGGCTCCGCGTCGCCGACGCCGCCCGCGCGCCCGGCACAGAAGCGCGTCGGCCCGTTCGAGTTCCTGCAGCAGGTCCGCGACGAGGGCCGGAAGGTCACCTGGCCCACCCGCAAGGAGACGCTGGTGACCACCCTGATGGTGTTCGTCATGGTGGTGGTGGCGAGCGTGTTCTTCACCGTCGCCGACCAGGTGCTGCGCTACGCCGTGACGCTGGTGCTGGGCATCGGGGCCTGATCGAACAGAAGACCCGGCTGATGCCGGCCCGCGACGGGGCCGCCGCCGGATTGGAGTGAACGCCGTGTCGAAGCGCTGGTACATCGTCCACGCCTACTCGAACTTCGAGAACAAGGTCGCGCAGTCGATCAAGGACCAGGCGGCGCAGCGCGGCCTGAGCGAGAAGTTCGACGAGGTCATGGTCCCGACCGAGAAGGTCGTGGAGGTGCGCCGCGGCCGCAAGGTCGATGCCGAGCGCAAGTTCTTCCCCGGCTACGTGCTGGTGAAGTGCGATCTCACCGACGAGGTCTACCACCTCATCAAGAACACCCCGAAGGTCACGGGCTTCCTCGGGGCCGACAAGTCGAAGCCGGTGCCGATCCCGGATGCCGAGGCCGAGCGCATCAAGGGCCAGGTCCAGGAAGGCACCGACCGCCCGAAGGCCTCGATCTCCTACGAGGTCGGCGAGCAGGTCCGCGTCGCGGACGGCCCCTTCGCCTCGTTCAACGGCATCGTCGAGGAAGTCGACGAGAGCCGCTCCCGCCTCAAGGTGGCGGTTTCCATCTTCGGCCGGGCGACCCCGGTCGAGCTCGAATACGGTCAGGTCGAGAAGCTCTGATCGTACCCGGCGGTTTTTTTGCGAGTCGCACGGGGCGCGCCAGCGTGCCTCGTCGTCGGTGCTCCCGAAAAAAGCCGCCTCTCACCCGCGGAAGGCCCGCCCGGAAACGCCTCCGGGAGCCCGGGCCGCACCGCGACCTGCAACCGCCCTCAAGCAGTAGGGCTATTCTGGGAGCAGTCCCATGGCGAAGAAGATCACGGGCTACGTGAAGCTTCAGGTCCCGGCCGGCGCCGCCAATCCGTCGCCGCCGATCGGTCCCGCGCTCGGTCAGCGCGGCCTCAACATCATGGAATTCTGCAAGGCCTTCAACGCGAAGACCGCGCAGATCGAGAAGGGCACCCCGATCCCGGTGATCATCACCGCGTATCAGGACCGCTCCTTCACCTTCGAGATGAAGCAGCCCCCGGTCTCCTTCTTCCTGAAGAAGGCCGCCGGCCTGAAGATCGGCAAGAAGCCGGCCTCCGGCTCGAAGACCCCCGGCAAGGGCGCGCCCGCCGGCAAGGTCTCCGAGGCGCAGATCCGCGAGATCGCCGAGAAGAAGATGCCCGACCTGAACTGCGATTCGGTCGATTCCGCCGTCGCCATGATCCGCGGCTCCGCCCGCGCGATGGGCCTCGAGATCACCGCGTAAGGGGAGGGCGACATGGCACAGACAGGCAAGCGCATCCGCGCCGCCCGCGAGGGCATCGCGGTTACCAAGCTCTACCCGCTCGACGAGGCGGTGAAGCTGATCAAGGAGCGGGCCAAGGCCAAGTTCGACGAGACCTTCGAGGTCTCGATGAATCTCGGCGTCGATCCCCGCCACGCCGACCAGATGGTCCGCGGCGTCTGCAACCTGCCGAACGGCTCCGGCCGGACCGTGCGGGTGGCGGTGTTCGCCCGCGGCCCGAAGGCCGACGAGGCGCGGGCCGCGGGTGCCGACATCGTCGGCGCCGAGGACCTGCTCGAGACGATCCAGGGCGGCACGATCGACTTCGATCGCTGCATCGCCACCCCGGACATGATGCCGCTGGTCGGCCGCCTCGGTAAGGTGCTGGGCCCGCGCGGCCTGATGCCGAACCCGAAGGTCGGCACCGTCACCATGGACGTCAAGGGCGCCGTCGCCGGCGCCAAGGGCGGCTCGGTCGAGTTCCGCGTCGAGAAGGCGGGCATCGTCCATGCCGGCATCGGCAAGGTCTCGTTCGACGAGCAGAAGATCGTCGAGAACATCCGCGCCTTCGCCGATGCGGTCGCCAAGGCGAAGCCCGCCGGCGCCAAGGGCACCTACATCCAGCGCATCGCCGTCTCCTCGACGATGGGCCCGGGCGTGAAGGTCGATCCCTCGAGCGTGCTGGTCTCCGCCGGCGCCTGACGCCGACGCGACTGTCGCAAACACGATCTGAAACGCCCGGTCCGGCAACGGACCGGGCGTTTCGCGTTCGCGGGGGCGGCGTCTTGCCGACGACGAATGACGCTGCGGCATTGCGACTCGCGGCTAAGGCGAAGCGGCGCGGCGAAAAGCTGATGCGGCGGGGCAGCCTTCCGGCGGGGCTGTGCTAGATACGCTGCCATGCGCAGCACCGTCCCGGTCTCCTCCTCGCGACGCATCCTCTGCGTCTTCCCCGCCTACACGCCCTCGTTCGGCACCTTCTCGCACGCCTATCCGCTGATGGGCGGCGTGAAGGCGTTCATGCCGCCGCAAGGGTTGCTCGTGATCGCCGCCTACATGCCGGAGGCATGGGAGGTGCGGTTCGTCGACGAGAACATCGCTCGGGCCGGCCCCGAGGATTTCGCCTGGGCCGACGCGGTGTTCGTGTCGGGCATGCACATCCAGGAGGGCCAGATCCACGAGATCGGCCGCCGGGCGCATGCCGCCGGCAAGGTCGCAGTGCTGGGCGGCCCTTCCGTCTCCGGTGCCCCGGAAAAGTACCCGGATTTCGACTACCTCCATCTCGGCGAGATCGGCGACGCCACCGACAGGCTGATCCGGCGCCTCGACGAGACCGTGGCGGTGCCGACCGAGCCCGAGCGCTTCGAGACCGCCGACCGCCTGGCGCTCGCCGACTTCCCGGCGCCGGCCTACGAGCGCGTGCCGCTCAAGCGCTACCTGATCGGCTCGCTGCAATTCTCGTCGGGCTGCCCGTATCGCTGCGAGTTCTGCGACATCCCGCAGCTCTACGGCCGCCAGCCGCGGCTCAAGACTCCCGAGCAGCTCTGCGCCGAGCTCGACGCCATCGTGGCCCAGCCGGCTCACCCGGCGGTGGTGTACTTCGTCGACGACAACTTCATCGGCAACCGCAAGGCGACCCGCGAGATGCTGCCCCACCTGGTGGAGTGGCAGAAGCGGAACAACTATCCGCTCCAGTTCGCCTGCGAGGCGACGCTCAACATGGCCAAGCAGCCCGAGATCCTCGAGCTGATGCGTCAGGCAAACTTCATGACGGTCTTCGTCGGCATCGAGACGCCGGAGGCCGACGCGCTCAAGGGCATCGACAAGACCCACAACGCCGCCGTGCCGATGTACGAGGCGATCGAGACCCTGAACTCCTACGGGCTCGAGGTGACGTCGGGCATCATCCTGGGTCTCGATACCGATTCCGACAAGTCCGAGCAGAACCTGATCGACTTCATCGACCGCTCGGCGATTCCCGTCCTGACCATCAACCTGCTGCAAGCCCTGCCCAAGACTCCGCTCTGGGACCGGCTGGAGCGGGAGGGGCGGCTCGTCCACGACGCGAGCCTCGAATCGAACGTGCTGTTCAAGCGCCCGCACGACGAGGTGGTGGGCTCCTGGCGCCGGGCCATCGCGCATGCCTACTCGCCCGAGCACCTGTTCGAGCGCTTCAAGCGCCAGTGCGACGTCACCTATCCGAACCGGATCACCACACCGACCGCCGGCAAGCTGACCTTCACCAACCTGCGCCGCGGGCTGATCCTCGGCTTCAACATCGTCACCCAGGTCGGGCTGCATTCCGATTATCGCCGGGCCTTCTGGCGGGCGGCCGGCTACGCGCTGAAGCGCGGGCAGATCGAGGCGGTGTTCAACATGGGCTTCGTCGCCCATCACCTGATCCGCTTCACCCGCGAGGCCCTGCGGGGCGAGCACAACGCCTCGTTCTACGCGGCGCAGGACAAGGCGAAGGCGGAAGCCGCGGCCGGGGCCCGGCAGGCGGCCTGATCGGCCCGCGCCCGTCATCGGGCGCGCATCCCGGGGCTCGGCGCGGCCGAGGCCCCGGGATGCGGAGCGGGGAGGGGTGGCGATCCCCCTACCGTTGCTTTGCCGCGCGGAACAGCTGCCACTCCTCGACCACCCGCCCGTCGGGCAGATGGCAATAGCCGGCCTCGCCGGTGGCGTCCTTGCGGATCTCGACGCGCCCGCCGAGCGAGGCGCAATAGGCCGAGGCCGGATTCGCCATGGCCCAGGCCTGACCGGTCCCGACGGTGGTGGCGAGCAGCGCGGCTGCGATCATGACTCGTGTCACGGCATCTCTCCTGGTCACAGGCCGGACGGCAGGATAGGGGAGAGGCGATGAACCGGCGCTGACGCTAGAGCACTTCACGATCGCGTTGCAATCGCGAAGCACTCTAGGTCTCTGATTTTGCAGCATTTCTGCGACGAACCGGTATCCGCTTCGTCGGACAATGCTCTCGGGCGTCCCGCCGGTCCGGTCGTCAGTGCCCGCCGCCGAGATAGGCCGCCCGCACCTGCGGATCGTCGCGCAGCTGCGCCGCCGGGCCCTGGAAGCGGATGCGGCCGTTCTCCAGCACGTAGGCGTGGTCGGCGACGCCGAGCGCCGCCATGGCGAATTGCTCGACGAGCAGCATCGTCACCTGCTCCTCTTTCAGCCGGCGGATGATGCGAAACACCTCCTCCACCAGCTTCGGCGCGAGACCCATCGACGGCTCGTCGAGGAGCAGGATCTCCGGGCGCAGCATCAGGGCCCGCCCCATGGCGAGCATCTGTTGCTCGCCGCCCGACAGGGTACCGGCGAGCTGGGTGCGGCGCTCGCGCAGGCGCGGGAAGAGGGTGTAGGCCCGCTCCCGGTCGGCATTGACGTCGCCCTTCGGCCGCGAGCCGGTGAGGCGCGGGAAGGCACCGAGCGTCAGGTTGTCCTCGACCGAGAGGGTCGGAAACACCCGCCGCCCCTCGGGCGAGTGGGCGAGGCCGGTGCGGGCGACATCGTGGCTGTCGAGGCCGCCGATCTCGCGGCCGTTGAGCTTGATCGAGCCGGCGCGCGGGCGAATCATGCCCGAGAGCGCCCGCATGGTCGTGGTCTTGCCGGCCCCGTTGGAGCCGATCAGGGTGACGACCTGGCCCTTGGGCACCGTGAAGGTGAGGCCGTGCAGGACCTCGATCTGGCCGTAGCCGGCCGACAATCCGCTGACGTCGAGCATCTCTCTACTCCGCGGCGTCGGCAACGGGGCTGCCGAGATAGGCTTCGATGACCTTGGGGTCGGACTGGACCTCGCGGGCGCCGCCCTCGGCGATCTTGTGGCCGAAATCGAGCACGCTGACGCGGTCGCACAGGCCCATCACCACGTCCATGTGGTGCTCGATCAGAATCACCGTGATGCCGGCATCGCGGATCTTGCGGATGATGAGGGTGAGCTCGGCGATGTCCGGGGCGGTGAGGCCGGCCGCCGGCTCGTCGAGGAGGAGGAGCACCGGGTCGAGCGCCAGCGCCCGGCCGATCTCGAGGAGCCGCTGCTTGCCGTAGGGCAGGTTGCGGGCTTCGATCTGGGCGAGCGCGCCGAGGCCCACGAAGTCGAGGATCGCCATGGCGCGGGCCCGCGCCTCCCGCTCCTCGCGGCGGCGCCGCGGCGTGCCGAGGATCGCGTCGAACAGCGTGCCCTGGAAGCTGTGATGCAGGCCGACGAGCACGTTCTCCAGAGCCGTCATCTCGCGGAAGAGCTGGACGTTCTGGAAGGTGCGGGCGACGCCCGAAAGCGCGATCTCGGAGGGCGTGCGGCCGTCGAGGCGCTTGGCGGCATCGGTGCCGGCGGCCAAAGTCACGCTGCCGGCGGTCGGCTTGTAGATGCCGGTGAGCACGTTCATCATCGTGCTCTTGCCCGAGCCGTTCGGGCCGATCAGCCCGTGGATCGTCCCCGGACGGATCGCGAGGTCGACCTCGTTGAGGGCCTTGAGGCCGCCGAACTGCATCAGGGCCCGCTCGACCGTGAGCAGCGGGTCGGCGCCGGCGCGGCCGCCCTGGCGGATCAGCGCATCGCCGGAGGCGGCGAGGTTCTGGGTCGCCCCGGTATGGGCCGGGCGCAGGAAGGGCAGCTTCTCGCGCAAGAAACCGACGATCCCCTCGGGCAGGTAGTAGACCACGAACAGGATCATCAGGCCGAAGACGGTGAGGCGGAAATCCGTCACCGAGTCCATCGCGAGCGTCGCCGGGAAGAAGGCGAGGCAGAGCGCGCCCGGAATGAGCAGGGTCATCCGGTCGTCGCGGCGGCGCAGGAAGGCGAGGCCGACCACGATCACGGCCACCGCCGCGATGATGCCCGCCATGATCCGCACGAGGCCGATATCGGCGAGGATGTTCGGCATCATCACGATGATGGCCGCGCCGATCAGCGGCCCGGAGCGTGACTTGCGCCCGCCCATGGTGACGGCGAGCAGGAACAGCACCGTCAGCTCGAAGCCGTAGGAGTTGGGCGCGACGTAGCGCTCCGACCAGGCGAAGAGCGCGCCGGCAAGGCCCGCCAGCGCGGCCGAGATCACGAAGGCGTAGACCTTGTAGCGGTAGACGCTGACGCCCATGCAGTCGCAGGCGATCGGCGAATCGCGCAGGGCCTCGAAGGCCCGGCCGAAGGGCGAGCGCACCACCCGGTTCACCACCAGGATCGTGAGCAGCAGGCAGGCGCAGACGAGATAGTAGAATTCGAGCTTGCGGCCGGCGGCACCCCAGGGCGCCTGCATGCCGATGAGCGAGAAGTCGAGGACCCGGGCCGGCGGCAGGGTGATGCCCAGCGGCCCGTTGGTCAGGTCCGTCATCTCGTTGATGAAGATCTGGATGATGGTGCCGAAGGCCAGCGTCACCATGGCGAGGTAGGGGCCGCTCACCCGGAGCGCCGGGATCGCCAGCAGCAAGCCGAATCCCGCCGTGACGCCGATGCCGGCGAGGAGCCCGAACCACAGCCCGAGCTTGAGCTTGAGAAACAGCACCGCGGCCGCGTAGGCGCCGATGCCGAACAGGCCGGCATGCCCGAGCGAGACCTGGCCGGTATAGCCGACCACGATATCGAGCCCGAGGATCAGGATCGCGTAGATGGCGATCACGATCAGCAGGTGGATGTAGTACTGGCTGGTGACGACGTGCGGGAAGGCCGCCAGGAAGACGACGAGGAAGACGGCGCCGAGGAGGCCGACGAAGCGGCCGAGCCCGGCTTGGGAGGCCTGCGGCGCTTGGGGCACCGGCGGGGCGGTTTGCCGGGAGAGCGCCGGCGCGGAGGCGGACTGCGCCATGGTGGTGAGGAACCCTGGATGGAACGGGGAGCGAGGGCCGCTCCCGCATCCGGGGAGCGGCGCGGGACGAAAGCTCAGACCTTCTTGATCACGGCCTTGCCGAACAGGCCGACCGGGCGCACCGCCAGCACGGCGAGCAGCAGGATCAGGCCGGGCACGTCCTTGTAGCCGGTCGAGATGTAGAAGCCGGTGAGCGTCTCGGCGACGCCGAGGATCAGCCCGCCGACGATGACGCCGAGGCCGGATTCGAGGCCGCCGATGATCGCCACCGCGAAGGCCTTGAGCGCCAGCACCGAGCCCATCGTGGCGCCGGTCAGCGTCACGGGGGCGACGAGCACGCCCGCGAAGGCGGCGGTCATCGCGCTGATCGAGTAGGACAGGGTGATGACCTTGCGGGTGTTGATGCCCATCAGGCCGGCGGCGTCGATGTCGTTCGAGGTCGCCACCACCGCCTTGCCCCAGATCGAGCGGCGGTTGAACAATTCGACCGCGAGCATCATCAGCAGCGCGCCGGCGACGATCATCAGCTCCATCGGCAGCACCCGGACGCCGCCGAAGGTCAGCGCGGTCTCGGGCAGCGGCGAGGGGAACTTGAGGTCGTCGCGGCCCCAGATGTTCTCGGCGACGTTCTTGAAGATGATGCCGAGCGCGATGGTGGCCATGATCCACCCGTACTCGGACTTGATCTTGACCGCCGGGCGCACGCCGAGGCGCTCGACGACGGCGCCGAGCGCGAAGCCGAAGACCAGCACCAGCGGCAGCATCAGCCAGTAGCCGGTGAACGGCACCAGCGTCAGGCCGAACAGGGCGCCGAGCATCAGTGCCTCGCCCTGGCCGAAATTCAGGGTCTTCGAGGTGGCGAAGGTGAGCTGGTAGCCGAAGGCGATCGCGGCGTAGATCATGCCGACGGCGATGCCGCTCGCCACGAGCTGAAGAAAGATCTGCATGGGGAAAAGCTCGATGGGGGACAGGCTCGTCACGTCGGGCGGGCCCCGCGCGTCAGCCCGCCGGGACGGGGCCCGCGCTCGACGCGCAGGTGCGGGGTCCCGCGCCGCGAGCGCGGGACCCCGGGACGGCACTCAGTTCGAGGCCTTTTCCTTGACGCGGACGACGCCGGCGTTCTTGGCGTCCTCGTCCTTGGCGTAGACGATCTTGCCGTCCTGGACCTTCCCGAACACCACCATGTTGCGGCTGATGGCGTTGTGGTCCTTGGCCGTGAACGGCTTGTCGTAGGTCGTGACCACACCCTCGACCTTGGTGTTCAGGTTCTCGAGCGCGGCGCGGACCTTCGCGCCGTCGGTCGAGCCGGCCTGCTTGATCGCCGCGGCGAGCAGATAGACCGAATCGTAGCCTTGCGCGCCCGCCACCGGGGTCGGGATCTTGTTGACCTTGAAGGCGGCGTAGTAGCCGTCGAGGAAGGACTTGCGCTTGGGCAGCGTCTTATCCTCGATGAAGGTCTGGGGCATGATCACGCCGTTGCCGTTCGTGCCGGCGATATCGATGAAGCTCTGCATCGAGGCCGGCCACGAGGTGATCATCGGCACCTTCCAGCCGAGCTTGGCCATGCCGTTGGCGATCTGGGCCAGTTCCGGGCCGATGCCGTAGGCCAGGATCACGTCGGCGCCCGCCTGCTGCGACTTCAGCAGCTGGGGCGTCATGTCGACGTCCTTGATGTTGAACTTCTCGACCGCGACCGGCTTGATGCCCTTGTCCTTGAAGTACTTCTCGAGGTCCTCGCGGCCGAGCTGGCCGTAATTGGTCGAATCGGCGAGGATCGCGATCTTCTTGTAGCCCTGCGCGATCGCCTCGTCGGCCATCATGCCGGCCTGCAGCACGTCGTAGGCCGAGGTGCGGAAGACGTAGTTGTTGTCGTAATCCGGCGGGTTGAACTGGTTGGTGATGATCGTGCCGGTGGCGACGTTGTTGATCACCGGGATCTCGGCTTCCTGGTAGAAGCGCTGGGCGGCCAGAGCCACGCCGGTGTTGATGAAGCCGAGGGTCGCGACCACCTTCTCCTTATTGATCAGCTCCTGGGCGACCTGGGCGCCGACCTCGTTCTTGGCCTCGTCGTCGCGCTCGACGAGCTGGAGCTGGCGTCCGAGCACGCCGCCGTTCTTGTTGATCTCCTCGGCGGCGAGGCGCACGCCGTCGCGCATCGACACGCCCATCGAGGAGGAGCCGCCCGTATAGGGGCCGGTCACGCCGATCTTGATCGGGTCGGCGGCCAGGGCCGGGACCGCGAAGGCGGTCGCGCAGGCAAGCGCCGCCGCGAGAGCGGTCAGGGATGAGCGCATCTGGGGTTCCTCCGGGGACCGTTTCTTGCCGTCCCGGCCTGCTGCGGACGGGGATCGGGGTGCCGGATAGAACCGAAAGTGGCAGCGCTTGTCGAGCGCGTCTTTCGATCTAGAAACACATCGAAGAACGGGCGCGGACGACCGGGTTCCCGCGCCTTCGACCCGACGAGTCGAGGCGGCGGATCCCGGCTCGCGCAAGAGGCACCGCCCGCGGTCTCAATCCTTCGCCGGCTCGTCCTTGCCGGGCACCTGCGTGATGCCGCCGATCACCCGGACCGGTCGGTTGCCCTCGGGCGGGGTCTTCCAGCCGCCATCCGCCGGCTTCGTGTCGGCGGGCTTGGCCTCGGCCGCCTTGGCGGGAGCGGGCTCCTTGGCGACCGGCCCGGTCTTCGGGGCCAGGGGCGGCACGAGGGCGGCCGGGGTCTCGATTCGCTCGGGCGGCTTCTCGGCCGGCTTGGCGCGCGCCGCCGTCCTGCGGGGCGCGTCGGACTTCGCTCCCTCGGACTTTGCCGCCTCGGACGGGGCCTCGCGGCGTGGCGCGACCCCGGTTCGGGCGGCCGAGCTGTCGGGATTGAGGCCGAGCGGGTTCGACCCGGCATTGCTCGGGGTCCGGGGAGCCGGCGCGGCACGGGTCGCCGGGGAGGTCGGCTCGAATTGCGGCGCGCCCTGCGGCAGCGGGCGGGCGGCGACGCGGCGCTCCTCCGGACGATCGCCGGGGGGCAGCGGCTCGGCGCGGGGCAGCGGCACGGGGGCGTAGGCGCCTTCCTCGCGCCAGCCATTGCCGCGTGGCGCGCGATCGCGAAAGGCCTCGTCGCGCGGCCAGGGCGGGCGGCTGTCGGCCTCGGTCCAGCCGTAGCCGGGGCGGCGCCCGCCGGGCACGGTGCCGGGGGGAATCAGCGGCGCCTCCAGGCGCTCGCGGTCGAGGATGCGGCCGGTGCGGGCGTCGACGACGAGCTGCACCCGGTTGCCCCACGGGCTGTCGGCCTCGACCCGGTAGGTCTCGCCGTCGAAGCGCGGATGGGTCATGCCGGTGAAGCCGGCCCGGCCGAGGCGGAAGATCACCGCGCGGGGCGGCAGGATCGCGTCGTCCTCGTCCTCGATGGCGACCGGATAGCCTGGGCGATAGCCCTGCGCCTGTGCCGGCAGGATCGCACCGGCCATCAACGTGGCGGCGAGCGCAGCGAGACGTGCCGCGCCCGTCACGGACCGCGAACCCGTCTTGGACGGTAGTGCAGTCATCGTCCCGCATTCCCTTGTTTCCGGGGTCGTGCCGGGCGGGTGAGGCCCCGCATTCCCCTCGTGCTCGGACAATAACCTGTTAACCGCGGGAATGAGGCGGGATTGCGGGAGCGTGGCCGGCATGGGACCGGCCTTTCGGGTAAGGGACGACACCCACGCCCCCCAATGTCTCCGGAGGACCACGCCATGCCGCGCCTGCTGCCCGCGCTTCTTCTCGCGCTCCTGCCCGCCGCCTGGGCCGGTGCGGCCCTCGCCGAGGACCGGCTGCCGACGATCCCGCCCGCCCAGTACACCCCGGAGCAGAAGCAGGCCGCCGAGGCCTTCGAGGCCGCCCGCAAGGTGCCGGTCTTCGGCCCGTTCGAGCCGCTGATGCACTCGCCCGAGGTGATGACCCTGGCACGCTCGATGGGCGACTACCTGCGCTACAAGCCGAAGATCGGCACCACGCTGTCCGAGCTCGTGATCCTGGTGAATGCCCGCCACTGGACGCAGGACTACGAGTGGTACGTCCACGCGCCGATCGCCGGGAAGGTCGGCATCGCCCCCGAGGCCATCGCGGCGATCCGCGACGGCCGCCGCCCGACCGGCCTGCCGGAGGACCAGGAGACCGCCTACGACTTCACCGCCGAGCTCTTGCAGAACAAGCGCGTCTCCGACGCGACCTTCGCCCGGGCGGAAAAGCTCTTCGGCAAGCCGGGCGTCGTCGATCTCACGGCGGTCAGCGGCTACTACACCTTCCTGGCGATGGAGCTGAACGTCGCCCGCTACCCGCTGCCGAAGGACGGCACGCCGCTGCCGCGCCTGCCGGAGTAGCGCTCAGGTCGAGCGCCGCGCCAGCGCGAGGAACGCCTCCACCTCCGCCTCGGTGGTGGAGAAGGCGGTGATCAGGCGGATCATCCGCTCGTCCTCGCGCACCGCCTCGCCTGCGGGCAGGCTGCGGCTCGCCCAGTCGTAGTAGAGCGCGCCGCCGTCCCGCAGGGCCGAGTCCAGGCGGGCGGGCAGGATCGGGAAGAGCTCGTTGCCCTGGACCGGCCAGGCGAGGCGCACGCCGCGCATCTCGGACAGGCCGGCGGCGAGGCGGGCCGCCATCCGGTTGGCGTGGCGGGCATTGGCGAGCCAGTGGTCGTCGGCGAGATAGGCGTCGAGCTGGGCGGCGAGGAAGCGGCCCTTCGACAGGATGTGGCCGGCGCGCTTGCGGCGGAACTCCAGCGTCTCGGCGAGATCGGGGCGGAAGACGAGCACCGCCTCTGCCGCGAGCGCGCCGTTCTTGCTCGCCCCGAAGGACAGGATGTCGATGCCGGCCCGCCAGGTCATCTCGGCCGGCGTGCAGGTCAGGCCCGCGAGCGCGTTGGCGAAGCGCGCCCCGTCCATGTGCACGGCGAGGCCGTGCGCGTGCGCGATGCGCGACAGCGCCGCGATCTCCTCGACCGTGTAGACCTGCCCGCTCTCGGTGAGCTGCGACAGGGTGAGGGCGCGCGGCGGCATCTGCTTCACGTGACGGGTGAGGCCGCCGAGGAAGCCGTCGAGGGTCTCGGGCGCGATCTTGCCGCCGGTGCCGGGCAGGCCGTGCAGCTTGGCGCCGTGAGTGTAGAATTCCGGCGCGCCGCACTCGTCCTCCATGACGTGCGCCTCCTCGTGGCAGAGGCACAGGCCGAAGGGCGGCACCATCACGGAGAGCGCGAGCGCGTTCGCCGCCGTCCCGGTGGCGACCGGGAAGACCGCGAGGTCGGCGTGCTCGAACAGGCTGCGGAAGCGCGGGGTGAGGCCGAGCGTCAGCGGGTCGGCGCCGTAGGCCGGCATCGCGCCGCCGTTGTGGCGCACGATCGCCTCCAGGATCGGCGCGCTCGCGCCCACCACGTTGTCGCTGGCGAAATTCATCGGCCCCGGGGCTCCTCGGTCTCGCGCCCCGCGGGGCGGCGCGCCATCATGGCGGGCGCGGCCGGTCGGGACGAGCCGTCCCGGCCTCATGCCCGTCATGCCTTGCAGGCCATGCCCTGCCTATCGCCGGAAGGGGAAAGATGCGCGGCTCCGGGCGATTTCGGCGTTTCGTTGCGATTGGACGTCGCGAAACGCAAGAAAAGCACAAGCCTGGACGGAATGGCCTCTTGCTGGACCGATTGAAATCTGGCAGGTTCCCCGAGTTAGGACAGTACCGCTGTCCCATTTTCCCGGCTGGGCTCGTGCCCCCGGGTCGCAAGGGCGCTGGCTTGTGGCTTGCACGACGGCCAAACGAGATACCAAACGCGCCGCCATTCGGGCGGTGCGGGCGCACGCGGGCTGACACCAGCCTGCCGGGCGCTCGCGAGGTGCGGGCGCTCCCTTCGCGAGACGCGACCGACCCTCCCGCGGACTGAAACAAGACGAGGCGGCGGCCGTGCCCTCGGCCTGCACGCCCACGCGGCGACCCTGCGTCAGCCGCGCCACTTTGCCCGCCCTCGGCGCGGGTATAACTCGCCCCCGACCGGGCCTGCCTCATCGGCAGGCACGTCGGTTCGTGCGGCGGGCAGTCCCTTCACGGCCGGCGCGCGAGACCGCGCACCTGCCGCCTTCATGAACGAGCGCGCTCGCCCGCGAGCCTAATGGGAGACCAGACCATGAGCGGCACGGACCAGTCGCGGTCCCGGATCGGGACCCAGCACCCCTCCCGCGGGCAGACCGTTCCCGCCCTCGTCGTGCGCGATCCGGCCCTGCCGGCGCGCCAGGGCCTCTACAACCCGGGCAACGAGAAGGATGCCTGCGGCGTCGGCTTCATCGCCGACATGCACAACCGCCAGACCCACGCCATCGTCCAGCAGGGTCTCCAGATCCTGGAGAACCTCGACCATCGCGGCGCGGTCGGCGCCGACCCGAAGATGGGCGACGGCTGCGGCATCCTGGTGCAGGTCCCGCACGGCTTTTTCGCGGCGGAGGCCGAGCGTCTCGGCATCGCCCTGCCGGAGGCCGGCCATTACGGCGTCGGCCAACTCTACATGCCGCAGGACGAGGAGGGCTTTCAGCTCGTCGAGAAGATCGTCGAGAAGGCGATCGCCGACGAGGGTCTGGCGCTGCTCGGCTGGCGCGACGTGCCGGTCGACCCGAGCGACCTCGGCGAGAGCGTGAAGGCCAGCGAGCCGCGCCACCGCCAGGTGTTCATCGGCCGCCCGGCCTCCAGCGCCGACCAGGACGCCTTCGAGCGCCGGCTGTTCCTCGTCCGCAAGGTGATCTCCAACGCCGTCTACACCCTCAAGGACGCGCGGCTGAAGGAGTTCTACCCGGTCTCCCTGTCGTCCCGCACCATCGTCTACAAGGGCATGGTGCTGGTGAACCAGCTCGGCCACTACTACCTCGACCTGAAGGACGAGCGCTTCGTCTCGGCGCTCGCGCTCGTGCACCAGCGCTTCGCCACCAACACCTTCCCGACCTGGCGCCTGTCGCACCCCTACCGGATGGTCGCCCATAACGGCGAGATCAACACGCTGCGCGGCAACGTGAACTGGATGGCGGCGCGCCAGGCCAGCGTCGATTCGGACCTGTTCGGCAACGACATCTCGAAGCTCTGGCCGATCTCCTACGAGGGCCAGTCCGACACCGCCTGCTTCGACAACGCCCTCGAATTCCTCGTCCAGGGCGGCTACCCGCTCGCCCACGCGATGATGATGCTGGTGCCCGAGGCCTGGGCCGGCAACCCGCTGATGAGCGAGGAGCAGCGCGCCTTCTACGAGTACCACGCCGCCCTGATGGAGCCGTGGGACGGCCCGGCCGCGCTCTGCTTCACCGACGGCCGCCAGATCGGCGCCACCCTCGACCGCAACGGCCTGCGCCCCGCCCGCTACCTCGTCACCGATGACGGGCTCGTCGTGCTCGCCTCCGAGATGGGCGTGCTGCCGATCCCGGACGAGAAGATCGTCTCGTCCTGGCGCCTCCAGCCCGGCCGGATGCTGCTCATCGACCTCGAGAAGGGCCGCATCGTCTCCAACGAGGAGATCAAGGACGAGCTCGCCGCCGCCCACCCCTACAAGGAGTGGCTGAAGCGCACCCAGATCGTGCTCGAGGACCTGCGCCCGGTGCAGCCGCGCGAGTCGCGCACCGACGTGTCGCTGCTCGATCGCCAGCAGGCCTTCGGCTACACCCAGGAAGACCTGAAGCTCCTGATGCAGCCGATGGCCGTGACCGGCCAGGAGGCGGTCGGCTCGATGGGCACCGACACGCCGCTCTCGGCTTTGTCCGACAAGCCGAAGCTCCTCTACACCTACTTCAAGCAGAACTTCGCGCAGGTGACGAACCCGCCGATCGACCCGATCCGCGAGGAGGCCGTGATGAGCCTCGTCTCGTTCATCGGGCCGCGGCCGAACATCCTCGATCTGGAGGGCACCTCGCGCAAGAAGCGCCTCGAGGTGCGCCAGCCGATCCTGACCAATGCGGACCTGGAGAAGATCCGCTGCATCGGCCATTTCGAGGACCGCTTCGACACCAAGACCCTGGACATCACCTACGCGGCCGAGACCGGCGCGCAGGCGATGGAGGGGGCGCTGGACCGTCTCTGCGACCGCGCCGAGGCCGCGGTGCGCGGCGGCTACAACATCATCGTGCTGTCGGACCGTGCCGTCGGCCCGGACCGGATCCCGATTCCCGCGTTGCTGGCCACCGCGGCGGTCCACAACTACCTGATCCGCAAGGGCTTACGCACCTCGGTCGGGCTCGTGATCGAGTCGGGTGAGCCGCGCGAGGTGCATCACTTCGCGTGTCTCGCCGGCTACGGCGCCGAGGCGATCAACCCCTATCTCGCCTTCGAGACGCTGATCGCGATGAAGGACGAGCTGCCGCCGGAGCTGACCGACGACGAGATCGTCTATCGCTACATCAAGTCGATCGACAAGGGTCTGCTCAAGGTGATGTCCAAGATGGGCATCTCGACCTACCAGTCCTATTGCGGCGCGCAGATCTTCGACGCGATCGGGTTGAACTCGGCCTTCGTCGAGCGCGACTTCTTCGGCACCGCGACGACGATCGAAGGCGTCGGCATGGCCGAGGTCGCCGAGGAGACGGTGCGCCGCCACCGCGACGCCTTCGGCGACGCGCCGGTCTACCGCACCGCCCTCGATGTCGGCGGCGAATACGCCTACCGCCTGCGCGGCGAGGCCCATACCTGGACGCCCGACACCGTCGCGACGCTCCAGCACGCGGTCCGGCTCAACCTGCCCGACCGCTACCGGGCCTTCGCCAAGATGGTGAACGAGCAGGAGAACCACCTCAAGACGATCCGCGGCCTCTTTCGGATCAAGAGCGCGGCGGAACTCGGCCGGGCCGCGGTCGAGATCGACGCGGTCGAGCCGGCCGTCGAGATCGTCAAGCGCTTCGCCACCGGCGCGATGTCCTACGGCTCGATCTCCAAGGAGGCGCACGAGACCCTGGCGATCGCCGTCAACTCCTTCGGCGGCCGCTCGAACTCGGGCGAGGGCGGCGAGGAGCGCGAGCGCTTCCGGCCGCTGCCGGACGGCCGCTCGCGGCGCTCGGCCATCAAGCAGGTGGCGTCGGGCCGCTTCGGCGTCACGACGGACTACCTCGTCAACGCCGACATGATGCAGATCAAGGTGGCGCAGGGAGCCAAGCCCGGCG
Source organism: Methylobacterium indicum (assembly GCF_001043895.1). Classification (GTDB taxonomy): domain Bacteria; phylum Pseudomonadota; class Alphaproteobacteria; order Rhizobiales; family Beijerinckiaceae; genus Methylobacterium; species Methylobacterium indicum. The sequence goes on along the minus strand of NZ_JTHF01000232.1, from coordinate 25,781 downwards.
AGGGCGGCCAACTGCCCGGCCACAAGGTCGACGCCAAGATCGCCAAGGTCCGCCACTCGACCCCGGGCGTCGGCCTGATCTCGCCGCCGCCGCACCACGACATCTACTCGATCGAGGATCTGGCCCAGCTGATCTTCGACCTCAAGAACGTCAACCCGGCGGCCGACGTGTCGGTCAAGCTGGTGGCGGAGGTCGGCGTCGGCACGGTGGCAGCCGGCGTCGCCAAGGCGCGCGCCGACCACATCACCATCTCGGGCTTCGACGGCGGCACCGGTGCGGCCCCCCTCACCTCGATCAAGCATGCCGGCGGCCCCTGGGAGATCGGTCTCGCCGAGACGCAGCAGACCCTGGTTCTCAACCACCTGCGCGGCCGGGTGGCGCTCCAGGCCGATGGCGGTATCCGCACCGGCCGGGACGTGCTGATCGCGGCCTTGCTCGGCGCCGACCAGTTCGGCTTCTCGACCGCGCCGCTCATCGCGGCGGGCTGCATCATGATGCGCAAGTGTCACCTCAACACCTGCCCGGTCGGCGTCGCGACCCAGGATCCGGTGTTGCGCAAGCGCTTCAAGGGCACCCCTGAGCACGTCATCAACTACTTCTTCTTCGTCGCCGAGGAAGTGCGCGAGCTGATGGCCAGCTTGGGCGTCACCAAGCTCGACGACCTGATCGGCCGCTCGGAATACCTCGACAAGCTCGCGGCGATCTCGCACTGGAAGGCCAAGGGCCTCGACTTCACCCGGCTGTTTCACAAGCCGGACGTGCCGGAGAGCGTCGCGCTCCGCCACGTCGAGACCCAGAAGCACCCGATCGACCAGGTCCTCGACCGTCGCCTCATCGCAGCCGTCGGCGACGCGATCGAGACCGGTGTCGCGGTGACCGTCGAGGACACGATCCGCAACTCCGACCGGGCCGCGGGCGCGATGCTCTCGGGCGCCGTCGCCAAGGCGCACGGCCATGAAGGCCTGCCGGACGACACCCTGACGGTGAAGCTCACCGGCACCGCCGGCCAGAGCTTCGGCGCCTGGCTCGCCGCCGGCGTGACGCTCAGCCTGACCGGCCATGCCAACGACTATGTCGGCAAGGGCCTGTCGGGCGGCAAGCTGATCATCCGGCCCTCGGATGCGCTGGGCTCGCCGTCGGACCGCACCATCATGGTCGGCAACACGGTGCTGTACGGGGCCATCGCGGGCGAGGCCTATATCCGGGGCGCGGCCGGCGAGCGCTTCGCGGTCCGCAACTCGGGCGCCATCGCGGTGGTCGAGGGCATGGGCGACCATGGCTGCGAGTACATGACCGGCGGCGTCGTCGTGTCGATCGGCGAGACCGGGCGCAACTTCGCGGCCGGCATGTCGGGCGGCATCGCCTACGTTCTCGACGAGGACGGGTCGTTCGCCAAGCGCTGCAACCTGTCGATGGTCGATCTCGAGCCGGTCGAGGAGGAGGACGAGTTCATGCGCCGCTTCCACCAGGACGGCGACCTGGAGACCAAGGGGCGCATCGACATTCTCGAGAACATGTCGGGCCACGACGAGGAGCGCCTCGTCGGCCTCATCAACAACCACCTGAAGTATACCGGCTCGGTGCGCGCCAAGGCGATCATCGACAACTGGGAGACCTACCGCACCAAGTTCGTGAAGGTGATGCCGGTCGAGTACCGGCGGGCGCTTCGCGAGATGGAGCGGGCCCGGATGCCGGTGGCGGCGGAGTAACGACGTATCCGTGAGGCCGGGCCGTGACACTCGTCTACGACCCGGCCAAGCGGGAGCGGACCCTGCATGAGCGGGGCTTGGACTTCGCGCGTTGTGAAGAGGTGTTCTCCGGTCACACCTTGAACATCGTGGACCGGAGGGCCGATTACGGTGAGGTGCGCACACAGACCTATGGCCGCCTCGATGGCCGGATGGTCGTCGTGGTGTGGACCGACCGTGGGGACGACCGTCGGATCATCAGCATGAGGAAGGCGAATGACCGCGAGCAAGCCCGATATGCTCACCTCCTCCGATGAGGTTTGGCACGATCCCGACGACGCCCCGGAATTGACCGACGAGTTCTTCGAACGGGCCTTCCACTACGAAGGCGGCAAGCTGATCCGCCGGGGCCGCGAGCCCGGCGAGAGCGGCCGGCTCGAATCGATCGAGCTTCCGGTCGAATTGCTCGACCGTTTCCGCGCTTTCGGGAACGGCTGGGAGATGATCCTGGACACCGCCCTGCGGCAATGGCTGCAGAAGCACGACAGCCTGCACGACGCCGGGTAAGGGGAGAGCCCGAAGGTGAAGATCTACGGCGACACGATGTCGGGCAACTGCCTGAAGGTGCGGTACGTCGCCGATCGCCTCGGGCTCGCCTATGACTGGATCCCGATCGACATCATGAAGGGGGAGAGCCGCACGGCCGACTATCTGGCCCGCTTCCCCGCCGGCCAGGTGCCCGGGGTCGAGTTCCCGGATGGGCGCTGCCTCGCCCAGTCGAACGCCATCATCCGGTACCTCGCCCGCGGCTCCGCCCTGCTGCCGGACGACGCCTGGATACAGGCCAAGATCGACGAGTGGCTGTTCTGGGAGCAGTACAGCCACGAGCCGACGATCGCGGTCTGCCGTTTCCACATGCGCTACCGGGGCGAGCCGGCCGAGACCCGCGACCCGAAGAAGGTCGCCGGGGGCGAGGCCGCCCTCGACCGGATGGAGCGACACTTGACCACCGCCGCGTGGTTCGTCGGCGAGGCCGTCAGCATCGCGGATGTCGCCCTCTTCGCCTATACGCAATTCGCCGACGAGGGCGGATTCGACCTCTCGGGCCGGCCCGCGATCCGGGCCTGGCTCACCCGCTGCGGGGACGCGCTCCCCACATCCGCCACCGTCGCCGGGGTCGCCTAAGACCCGCCGCCGGCCCGACCACTTCACGAACTGAGCACTCACCCGATGGGCAAGGTCACAGGCTTCCTCGAGTTCGACCGGCAGGAGCAGAAGTATCAGCTCGCGGCCGACCGCGTGCGTCACTTCCTCGAATTCACCCTGCCGCTCGACGAGCACGACCTGAAGAAGCAGGCGGCGCGCTGCATGGATTGCGGCATTCCGTTCTGCCACGGCCCGACGGGCTGCCCGGTCCACAACCAGATCCCGGACTGGAACGATCTCGTCTTCAACGCGGATTGGGAGGAGGCGGCGCGCAACCTGCACTCCACCAACAACTTCCCGGAATTTACCGGCCGCATCTGCCCCGCGCCCTGCGAGGAGGCCTGCACCCTCAACCTCGAGAACCAGCCGGTCGCGATCAAGACCATCGAGCAGGCGATCGCCGACAAGGCCTGGAGCATGGGCTGGGTCGTGCCCGAGCCCGCCGCGGTGAAGACCGGCAAGAAGGTCGCGGTGATCGGTTCGGGCCCCGCCGGCCTCGCGGCGGCCCAGCAGCTCGCCCGGGTCGGCCACGACGTCCACGTCTTCGAGCGCGAGCCGAAGGCCGGGGGGCTCCTCCGCTACGGCATCCCCGACTTCAAGATGGAGAAGCGCCACATCGACCGCCGGGTGCGGCAGATGGAGGCCGAGGGCGTGCAGTTCCATTACGGCGTCAATGTCGGCGTCACCCGCTCCTTCGCCAGCCTGCACAACGAGTTCGACGCCGTGCTGTTCGCCGGCGGCGCCGAGGCCCCGCGCGATCCCGGCCTGCCGGGTCAGGAGCTCGAGGGCGTGCACTTCGCCATGCCCTACCTCGTCCAGTCGAACCGCCGCGTCGGCCAGGAGGCCGCGACGCCCGAGGAGCCGATCCTCGCCGCCGGCAAGAACGTGGTGGTGATCGGCGGCGGCGACACCGCGTCGGACTGCGTCGGCACCGCCTTCCGCCAGGGCGCCCTCTCGGTCACCCAGCTCGACATCCGTCCGCGCCCGCCGGAGCGCGAGGACAAGCTGACCGTGTGGCCCTACTGGGCGACCAAGATGCGGACCTCGTCGAGCCAGGCCGAGGGCGCCGAGCGCGAGTTCCAGGCCGCGACGCTGCGCATCGAGGGCAACAAGAAGGGCAAGGTGAAGGGCGTGGTCTGCGCCCGCGTCGACGAGGCCCGCAAGCCCATCGCCGGCTCCGAGTTCCTGCTGCCCGCCGACCTCGTCTTCATGGCGATCGGCTTTGCCGGCCCGGTGGCGACCGGCCTGATCGAGGAATCGGGCGTCGCCCGCGACAAGCGCGGCAACGTCCAGGCCGACGACACCCAGTACCGCACCTCGACCGACAAGGTGTGGGTCGCCGGCGACATGCGCCGCGGCCAGTCCCTGGTGGTCTGGGCGATCCGCGAGGGCCGGCAGGCTGCCCGCTCGATCGACGAGGCACTGATGGGCGCGACGACCCTGCCGCTCTGAGGCGGATCGGTCCGCGGGGGCGCCCAGCCCCCGCCGGTCATGAAGTCGAGCATCGATACGCGGGATCCGCTTCATCCGGGGCGGGTCCCGTCGTCGTTTCCGGGACCCTCGCATTCGAGGTTTCCCAACGAAGGCTTTGCATGGGCGCCCGGCAGGGCAGGGGCCATCCGAAACCGGACTCCGTCGGGAGCGCGCGGCCTCAGCCGTCATCGACCGATCTTATTGGACCTATTCTAATTCATGCAATGAAAGGTGCGTGGCCCGGGGCGTCGAACACTGGGAAAGATGCGTCGATGCAACACCAATGACGATAGCGTCCAGGGCTGGAATCATTCCAGAGCTTGTTGGGATGAAATGATTGATTGCCGAGAACCAGCCGCTTACGCGGCGAGAGGCCTTTTTTTCGTCACTCGAGGTTCCCGTGCGCCCACGTCCATGCCCCGCCCGCCGGCATCGGTCGCCGCTGCTCGTCGCTCTGCTCGCGGGCGCGGCGCCGGTTCTCGGCGCGGGCGGCTCATGGGCGCAGGAGGCCGGCGAGGCGATCGCCCTCGATACGATCACCGTCGCGGGCGCACCGCAGTTCCGGGAAACCGCCACCGGCCCGGTCCAGGGCTATCGCGCCACCCGCAGCGCCACCGCGACGAAGACCGACACGCCCCTGCGCGACGTCCCCCAGACCGTCAACGTCGTGCCGCGCGAGGTGATCGTCGACCGGGCCGAAACCCGGCTCGCCGATGCCCTGTTCAACGTCAGCAACGTGCAGCCGGGCGGCACCATCCAGGGCCGCAGCGACACCTTCATCATCCGCGGCTTCCGGACCCAGACCTACGCCATCGACGGCGTGTTCATGAACCAGGCCAACACGTTCTACCCGGTCCAGCGCGACCTCGCCGATGTCGAGCGCATCGAGGTGCTCAAAGGTCCGGCCTCGGTGCTCTACGGGCGGGGCGATCCGGGCGGCGTCATCAACATCGTCACCCGCCAGCCGAGCCTGGTGCCGACGGCGGATGCCAGCATCCAGGGCGGCAGCTTCGGCTTCCGGCGGGTCCAGGGCTCGGCTTCCGGGGCCGTGCCGGGGGTCGAGGGGCTCGCCGCCCGCCTCAGCTTCGGGACGCAGGTCGACCCGACGTTTCGCGACCTCGCCGGGCGCGACAATTCCCGGTTCTTCATCGCGCCGGCCTTCAGCTGGAACCCGAGCCCCGACACACGGGTCTCGTTCATCGGCGAGTTCACCCGGCAGGACACGGTCTACGACGAGGGGCTGGTCGCCCGGAACGGCCGCGTGCCCCTCGACAACATCGCGCGCTACTACGGCGAGCCGTTCTCGCGCTACAACGCCAATGCGAATTTCGGCACGTTGAAAGTCGAGCACGACGTCAACGAGCACCTGATGCTGCGCCAGGTGATCAACGCGCAGGGCGGCAGCTTCGACGCGATCGCGGCCCGGGCCAACGGCGTCTCGGCCAACGGGCTCACGCTCACCCGCCGCACCACGGCCACCACCTCGACCTACGCCGCCGTCGACAGCCAGACCGAGCTGGTGGCGAAGTTCGACTGGCTGGGCCTGCGCCACACGGCGCTCCTCGGGGTCGAGTACGTCAACGGCTACCGGCGGGCGATCACCACGCAAGGTCCGCTCGCCTCGGTGAGCTTCCTCAACCCCGTTCCGGGCCTCGCCCTGCCGGGTGCGCTGTCGCTGCAGAGCGACCTGAAGCAGAAGACCGAGCTGACCGGGCTCTACGCCCAGGACCAGATCGACCTCGGCTACGGCCTGCAATTGCTGCTGGGCGTGCGCTACGACACCGGCTCGCAGTTCTACTTCAGCCGTACGCCGACCTCGCGCACGATCCCGCCGGATCAGGAGCTTTCCGGCGTGTCGCCGCGGATCGGGCTGATCTACCGGGTCGCCGAGCCCCTGGCGCTCTATGCGAGCTACACCACCTCGTTCAAGCCGCAGACCGCCAACGTCTTCGGTGCCGCCAACCCGCCGCCGGAAACCGGCGAGCAGGTCGAGGTCGGTACCCGGTTCGAGTTCTCGCCCGACCTGAGCTTGACCGCCTCGGTGTTCGACATCACCCGCAACAACGTCGCGGCGAACGATCCGATCAATACCGGCTTCTCGATCATCACCGGGCAGCAGCGCTCGAAGGGCGTCGAGGCCGATCTCGCCGGCACGATCCTGCCGGGCTGGAAGGTCATCGGCGGCGTCGGCTACACCGATGCCCGGGTGACGCGCGACACGAGCATCCCGGTTGGCAACCGGCTCGACGGCGCACCGCAATTCAGCGGCAGCGTCTGGACCACCTACCAGTTCGACGAGGGATTCTGGCGCGGCCTCGGTCTTGGCGCCGGCGTGACCCATGTCGGTTCGCGCTTCGGCGACATCACCAACACCTACAAGGTCGGCGCCTATACCCGCGTCGATGCCGCGATCTTCTACGATCTCAACGAGCACGCCCGGTTCGCCCTGAACCTGAAGAACCTGACCAACGCGCGCTACATCGAGGCGCCGTTCAACCAGTTCAACAACATTCCGGGCGCGCCGTTCTCGGTGCTGGCGACGCTCACGGCGCGGCTGTAGCCCTCACCCCCGCGGCCAGCGGAAATCGTCCGCCCGGCCCGGCTGGGGTGGGGGGGCGACGCCGCGGGTCAGGCTGCGCTCCAGGGTATAGCCGGTGTCGCGGTCGATCCGGGGCCGGCCGGTGACGAGCTGGCCGTTGGGCGCGACCTCGGTGCGGGTCAGCGGCACCACCGGGCCGGCGGCCGGCTTGACCGGGAGCGCCGGGATGCCGGGGGGCTCGGGCAGGCTCGGCAGCATCGCGGTGATGAGCCGGTCGATCGCCGCGTCGTCGTCGAGCTTGACCGGGCCGGCGGCGGGCGGCGGCGCCTCGGGGCTCACGGCCGCCACCGCGTCGGGCGGGGTCGGGCTGCCGCCCTTGGCCTCGATCAGCCGCTTGATCTCGACATCGGCGAAATGCGCCGCCTTGCGGGCGCCCGCTTGCGTGAAGTGCACGCCGTCGGCGGTGCGCAGCTTCGCCTGCTGGCCCTCGAGGTCCGGCCCGGTCGCGGCGTAGCGGTTGTTCTCGTCGACGAAGGCCGGCCAGATGTCGACGTAGACGCCGCCCGCCCGCTGCACCCGGTCGCGAAAGATCTCGTTGAGCGAGGTGATGTCGGCCGAGAGGGTGTCGCTCTTCATCGGCGGCTCGCCGACCCAGACGACCGGGACCTTGCGGTCGGAAAAGACCTTGAGGAGCGCGTCGACCCGGTCGCGGTAGAGGGTGCGCCAGCGCTCGCTCAGGGGATCGACGGTCTGGTCGCCGTCGCGCAGGGGCTGGCGGTCGTTGGCGCCCACCATCACCACGGCGTAGGAGACCTTCGGGTTGGTCTTGAGGTAGTCCTCCGCCGCCTTCGGCCAGTCGACCACGTCCTTGCGCACGAGGCCGCTGTCGCCCTTGGCGCGGCGGATCACCGCCACGTCGGGCGAGGATTCGTAGACGGTGTCGAGGCCCTGGCCGAGCAGCTCGGCGAGGGAATCGCCGAACACCGCGATCTGGGTCGCCGGGTCGGTCTTTGGCTTCGGGGCGGCGGGCCGCGCCACGACCGGAGCCGGGCGGGGCTTGGGCCGCTGCACCGAGCGGCCCTCGCGGCTGTGCACGACCTCGCGCTCGCGCTCGCGCCGCGGGCGGGGCGTGCGGTAGCCGCCGCGAGCCGCGGGCTGGCCGTAATCCTGCGCCTGGGGCGCCGCCGCCGGGCGGTCCTCCCACGGCCAGTAGAACTGCCGCTGCGGCTCGGGCGCCGGCCGGTAGCCGGGATCGCGGCGGCGGTAGCCGTAGGCGCCCTCCGTCACGCGGCGCGGGGCGTAGCCCTCGTCGTAATATTGCGCGTGGACGGGGCCGGGGGCGCTCAGGCCCGCGAGCAGGCCCCACAGGACGAGCCGCGACAGCATCCGTCCCGCCGGCCACCCCATCCGCACCGTTCCCCGCTGCATCCTCATGCCGGGGAATATAGCGCACGCGTCCGCTCCGGCCCATCCCGAGGCACGCCGCCCGTCCGCGGCCCGGCGCGAGGACGATCCGTCAAGGTTACCACCGGGTGGAGATCAGTGTAAAACCTCCGTTCATCATCGCGATAAGTCGTCGCCTCGCCGGGAAGAGAGCGGACGTCCCGACGACCGGACGTTAAGCGGCCCGGCTCGATGGTCTTGTCCAACGAGCGACTGGTCCCAGACACGGTCGCCGCAGGACAGGCGGGTGCTCACATGATGCGGACCCTACGCCGGCTGGGACTCCAGGCCGCGCTCATCGTCGCGATCGGGTCGGTCGCGCTGCTCGCCCGGGGCGGCCGGGAGGCCGCGGCCCTCACGCTGCGGCCCGGTCTCGACCCGGTGCCGATCGCCGCGCCGCTCGCCCGTCCGGTGATCCCGGAGCCGGCGCCCGGCGTGCGGGTGATCCTGCCGCTGCCCTGGACCAACGGCAGCGCCATCCTGGCGAGCGAGGCCCTGGCGGCCCGGTTCGAGCCGGAGGCTAGCGGTTCGCGGTGACGACCGGCGACACCGCCCGGCCGAGGGAGACCCAGCGCATGGCCTCGTCGGCCTCGCGCTTGATGTAGGTGTAGCCGGTCTTGTGCCAGGGGAGCACGGCGCTGGTCTTGTTGTCGAGGACGAAGTCGCCGCGGTCGGTACGCAGCATCAGGACGGCGTGGCCCTCGCCCTTCTCGTCGATGACGACGGTCATGCGCATGGCGCGGCGGGGCAGGCCGGCCTGGGCCAGCAGCTTGCGCTTGAGGAGCTGGAAATCCTCGCAATCGCCCGAGCCATCCTCGGCGAGGTCCCAGCGGTCGGGCACGCCCCAGTGCTCCTGGTCGGTGACGGCGCGCAAGCCGGTGTTGACCTGGCGGTTGACCGTCGTGACCGTCTGCCACAGCCGCGGGGTCAGGGTGACCTCCGTCGGCTCGCTCGTGTCCACGGCGCATTCCCGGGCGTAGCGGGCGCAGAACTCGGTCCAGGCCGGGACCGGTCGCGCCTCGCCGACGGGGGCCGCCGGGATGGTGACGGCGGGGAGTGCCGCCAGGGTCTGGCTGCCGGCGCCCGTCACCGAGGCCAGGAGGGCGACGGCCGCGAATGCAGCCTGTCCGATACCGTTCTTGCGACCCGCGATACGCATCCGACCCGCACCCACACCCGTTAAGCTCTCGTTAACGAGTTGGTCGCACGCCGGGTCCGTGAGGGCAACGGCCGAGTTAAGGAAAGGTTAACGTCTGTTCACAGGCTCGCCGGTGGCGGGTGAGGCCACCCGTCAGGTCCGCCGCAGCGACAGGGCGGCGATGACGGATGCCGCGAGCAGCGTGACCGCCACCGGCATGGCCGAGCCGTCGTGCCAGGTGGCGACCGCCAGGGTGAACAGGGCGCCGAGCGCCATCTGCATGAAGCCGTACAGGCTCGAGGCCGAGCCGGCGGCATGGGGATCGACGTTCATCAGCCCCGCCACCGCGTTCGGCCCGAGGAGCCCGATGCCGACGGCGTAGAGCACGAGCGGTGCCAGCAGGGTCGTCACCGTGAGCGCGCCGCTCCGGTCGACGGCGAGCAGCGCCAGGGCGGCGGCGAGGCAGACGCCGTTGCCGATCTTGGCCGCGCGGCGGATCGGCATCCGTCCGGCGAGGCGCCCGGCGATGCCCGAGCCCACCACCATCCCGGCCACCACGATCAGGCAATCGAGCCCGACCTCCTGGGAGGAGCGGCCGAGCCGGTCGACGAGAAGGAACGGCGCCACCGCCAGGAAGGCGTAGAGGCTGGTGCCGGCGCAGGCCCCGGCCAGCATGTAGGCCCGGTAGGCGGGATTGCGCAGGAGCCGCAGATAGGCCCCCGCCACGGCGCCGACGCCCGGCAGCGCCATCGGCCGGCGGTTCGTCTCCGGCAGCGTCCACACCACCAGGGCGCCGAGGCCCGCCACCACGGCGGCCAGCACCACGAACACCGCCCGCCAGCCGAAGGCGCCGGCGACGAGGCCGCCGATCGCCGGGGCGAGGGCCGGCGTCAGCGTCATCGCCATGGTGAGGATCGCGATCTTGCGGGCGGCGTCGGTGGCGGTCGAGACGTCGCGCACCATCGCCCGGCCGAGCACCAGCGAGCCGCAGGCCCCGAGCGATTGCAGCACCCGGGCGACGATCAGGACCTCGATCGACGGGGCGGGGATCGCGAGGAGCAGGCCCGCGAGGTAGAGCGACAGCCCGGCGATCAGGACCGGCCGGCGGCCGAACCGGTCCGAGAGCGGACCGTAGACGAGTTGCCCGCAGGCGAGCCCGACGAGGTAGAGGGTGATCGTGAGCTGGGCCGCGACCGGCGTCGTGCCGAGATCGGCCGCCGCCGCGGCCAGCGCCGGGACGAAGATGTGCAGCGCCACCGTTCCGGTCATCGTCACCGCGACGAGGAGCGGCAGCGACGCCTGGCCGGAGAGCCTCGGGGAATGCTTCATCCTGCTGTCCGCTCGCGGCGTCCCAAAGAGAGGAGAAGGTTCTCCTGTAGGACGGAGCCGACCCCGGGAGGCATGCCGGCCCGGAATGGCAGGGTGCCCGGGAGCGCCACGATGCCCGCGGCGGGCGGGGCGCCCGGCAGGCCTGCGACACCGAAGCCGAGGGGTCGCGTGCGAACCGCGACGCCGACGCGCCGTTGCATCCCGGCGTCGCCCGGAGGGGGCGGCCTCGCACGAGGAGCGTCACCGGTGAATCGCGCAATCTTGATCGGGGCGGCCGCCCTGCTGCCTTTCCTCGCCACCGCCGCCTCCGCGACGCCGTGCGCCGAGCAGATCGCCACGATCGAACGCCGGCTCGAGAGCCCCGGCGCCGCCAAGGTCACCGGGGAGACCCCGACGACGACCGGCTCGCCGAAGGCTTTGCCGGCCCCGCCGCAAGGCCAGCCGAGCGATCCGGCGACGAAGCCGGAGGCCGCGCATATCGCCGAGGCCCGGACCCTGATCGCCAAGGCCCGCGAGCAGGACCGTTCCGGCCAGGCGGATGCCTGCAACGACACCATGACCCGTGCCAAGGAGAAGATCGGCGCGCTGCCGTAGGACCGCGCGGAGGGCTCAGAACGTCTCGCGCAGGCGGCGCATCGTGCCGATCCAGTCGTGGGGCGCGAGGCCGATCGCCGCCCGGGCCGGGGCCAGCCCCGCGCGGGCGAGGCGGCGGGCATCCCGTGGCGCCATCGCGAAGCGGCCCCGGAACGAGCGGCTGAAATGCGTCTCGCTGGTGAACCCGCTGCGATAGGCCACCTCGGCGATGCTGGTGCGCTCGGCTTCCGGGCGGCACAGGATCGTGAAGGCCCGGTCGAGGCGGCGCCCGGCGATGTAGGCCATCACCCCGCCCTCGAAGCCGAACAGCCGGTAGAGCGTCGCCCGCGACACCCGGCAGGCGGCCGCGAGGGTGGCGGGGCTCAGGTCCGGATCGTCGAGGTGGCGGTCGATATGGGCGCAGATCCGCTCGTGGGCGCTGGCGGAGGCCGCGGCCCGGACCAGCGGGTCGGCCTCCCGCAGATCGCTGCCGGAGAGCAGCAGGCAGAGGGCGTCGAGGGCGCTGCCCGCCTCCCGCGGCGACAGAGACCCGGCATGGGCGGCGAGGCTGCGCAGGTGGCTGCCGATCACGGCCGCGATCGCGTCGCCGCCCTTGAGCGCCCGGCCGTGCAGGTCGTGCGTCGCCGCGATCGGCAGCCGGTCCCGCGGCAGGATCAGGGTCAGGTTCGAGAAGTCGGTCGCCCGGGTGCGCAAGGTGCGGTTGAGGTCGAGGACGTTGATGTCGCCGGCCTCCACCGCCACCGTGCGGTCGCCGCACAGGCCCTCGAAGCGGCCGGACACGTAGTGCTGGATCACGACGTGGTCCCAGCCGGAGCTGCGGACATCCCCCATGTCGCGCGCGAAGACCTGTCCGCGCGCGGTGCAGGTGGTCAGGAGCGCGTCGGCGACCGGGGCGGCCTGCACATCGGCCCGGAACGCGGCGGCCTCCTCCTGCGTCTCGAGGCTGACCCGGAACAGCGGCCGCACGAGGTCGTGCCAGAGGGCGAATTGCTGCTCGGCCGCGAGCCGCCCGAGCGTGAAATCCGTCGTCTCCCGTTCCGCCATCGCGCCGGTACCCGTCCGCTCCGGCAAGGCGGGGCGCCCTGACGGGAGACGGCACTCCCGCGTGCCGCCCCGGCGGAGCGTTGCGGAAGCGCCGGCCCGCCGTCAATCCGGTCGGGCGCTTCCCGTCGCCGCTCGCCGTCGCCGCTCGCCGTCGCCGCTCCCTCGCGTCACGCGGCCGGGGCGGCGGGCTTTCGGGCGATCCAGACGACGTGCGGCGTCCGGCCCGGGCGCTCCGAACGGAGACGGTGCTCGGTCACGGAAAAGCCGGTGCGCTGCAGCCGCGCCTTGAACTGGCGGTCCGGGCAGCCGGACCAGACGCCGAGCAGGCCCCCCGGCCGCAGGCTCCAGCGTGCCCGCTTCAGCCCCCAGGAATCGTAGAGCCGGTCGTTCGACCGGCTGACCAGGCTGTGCGGGCCGTTGTCGACGTCGAGCAGGATGGCGTCCCAGGTCTCGGGGCCGGACTGGATCACCCGGTTGACGTCGGCCTCGCGGATCTCGACCCGCGGATCGTCGAGGCAGCCGGCAAAGACGTGCGCCAGCGGCCCGCGGGCCCAGGCCACCACCGCCGGCACCAGTTCCGCCACCACCACCCGGGCCTGCGGCCCGAGCCTCGCGAGCGCCGCCCGCAGGGTGAAGCCCATGCCGAGCCCGCCGATCAGGATCCGCGGCGCCGGATGGTCGCAGAGCGCCCCGCAGGCAAGCTCCGCGAGCTCCCGCTCCGAACCGCTGCGATGGCTGCCCATCAGCTCCATCCCGTCGACCGCGATCAGGAACTCGTCGTCGCGTCGCACCAGCCGCAGGGCCCCACCCCCGGGAATCGGGCCGGTGTCGATCTCGGTCCAGGACGCCAGGCCTGCACCGGGCACGCGGGAACGCCTCATCGGTCGGTACTCTCCGCCGCCGGGGGAGGGGCGGGCGCCTCGTGCGAACAATCGTCGTCGCCGCTGATGCGGGGAAGGGGCTGAAGATTTGTTTCATGGCCGGATCACCGCACCCGCACGGGGCAGGCGGCAGAGGACCGGACATGCAAAAAACACCGGAGGATCCGAGATCCAGCCGATGACCGCAAACTGCTTGTGGTGGAGACGAGTGGTGCCGCAAGAGGGATTCGAACCCCCGACCCCCTCATTACGAATGAGGTGCTCTACCAGCTGAGCTATTGCGGCGCCGACCGGGCCGGCGCTGCGGCGTTCGGTGGCGCTCTCATAGCCGGGGGCGGTCGGGTTGGCAAGGCTGTGTCGGCGAGGCGACGAGCCGGGACCGGGCGCGGTCGTGGTCCGGCTCCGCCGGGGTGGTTTCCAAGCGACACCTGAACCGGCTTGCCGCCCGCGCAGGGCTCCGGGCGGGCGTCGGCGCGGAACGGCGCTTGACGCTGGGCCCCCGAGACCGGACGATGGGACGAGCCGGAAAAACCCAATCCTCCCAATGCCTCTGATCGCCCGCCTTCGCGCCTATGCCGCCGAGATGTTCGGCGCGCCCGCCTCGCCGCTCGATGCCGAGGCCGAGCAGCACCTCGCCGCCGCGGCCCTGCTCGTGCACGTCGCACGGGTCGACGGGACGCTGGCGGCGGTGGAGCGCGACCGGCTCGCCCGCCTCCTGACCCAGCGCTTCGTCCCGACCGAGGCGCAGGCGAAGGCGCTGATCGCCCGCGCCATCAGCTTCGACGACGAGACCCGCGATGTCGCGGAACTCGTCGAGATGATCGGCCGCGACCTGCCGGAGGAGGAGCGGCGCGGGCTCCTCGGCCTCGCCTGGGCGGTCGCCGCCGCCGACGGCCAGGTCCACGAGTTCGAGGATGATCTCGTCTGGCGCGTCGGCCAGCTCCTCGGCTTCGACGATGCCGCGATCACCGCCACCCGGGCGGTCGCCCTGGCGGGGCTGCCGGCCCAGCAGGTGCCCGCCCGGTGATGGCGAGTTCCGTCGTGACGCCGGAGGCCCCGCGCAAGCCCGTGCTCCTGATCCTGCACCAGGAGCAATCGACCCCCGGCCGCCTCGGCCGGCTCTTCCAGGAGCGCGGCCACCCCCTCGACATCCGCCGCCCGCGCTTCGGCGACCCGCTGCCCGAGACGCTGGAGCACCATGCCGGCGCGGTGATCTTCGGCGGGCCGATGAGCGCCAACGACGGCGACGACTTCGTGCGGCGCGAGATCGACTGGATCCAGGTGCCGCTGCGCGAGCAGCGCCCGTTCCTCGGCCTCTGCCTCGGCGCGCAGATGCTGGCGAAGTGCCTCGGCGCCCCGGTTCGCGCCCACCCGGAGGGCCGGGCCGAGATCGGCTACTACCCGCTCCTGCCGACCGAGGCCGGGCGCGACTTCGCGGGCGAGATCGGCCAGCCCTGGCCGTCCCACGTCTACCATTGGCACCGGGAGGGGTTCTCCTGCCCGGCCGGGGCCGACACGCTCGCCACCGGCGACGACTTCCCCACCCAGGCGATCCGGGTCGGGCCGGCGGCCTTCGGGCTCCAGTTCCACCCCGAGGTGACTCACGCCATGATCTGCCGCTGGACCGTGCGCGCCGCCGAGCGCCTGCGCCTGCCCGGCGCGCAGGACCGGGCGCGCCAGATCGAGGGCCGGTTCATGCATGACGGCCGCGTTGCGGCCTGGCTCGACGCCTTCCTCGACCACTGGCTTTCCGGCCCGGCCCGGGCGGCGGCATGATCCTCAGCCTCACGCTCCTGCTGCTGTGCCAGCTCGTCGGCGAGATTCTGGCACGGACCTTCGCGCTGCCGGTGCCGGGGCCGGTCGTCGGCATGGCGCTGCTCCTCGGGGTGCTGATCCTGCGCGACCGGCGGCCCGGCGGTCTGCCCGCGCCCCTCGTCGACGGGACCCTCGAGCGCACCGGCAAGGGGCTGCTCGCCCACCTCTCGCTGCTCTTCGTGCCGGCGGGCGCCGGCGTGATCGGCCGGCTCGACGTGCTGGCCGCCCACGGCCTGGCGCTGGCGGTGGCCCTGGTGGTCTCGACGGCGCTCGCCCTGGTCGCCACCGTGCTGACCTTCTCGTTCGTCGCGAAGCGGACTGGGCGATGACCGGGGATTTCGCCCTCTGGGTGTTCCTGACGCGGACGCCGCTCCTGTGGCTCACCGTGACGCTCACCGCCTATGTCGTCGCCGACCGGGTGTCGGCCGCCACCGGCCGCCACCCCCTGGCGAACCCGGTCCTGCATGCGATCTGGATGGTCGGCCTCGTGCTGATCGTCACCCGCACGCCCTACGCGGTCTATTTCGAGGGCGCGCAGTTCGTGCACTTCCTCCTCGGCCCGGCCACGGTGGCGCTGGCGATCCCGCTCTACGAGCACCGCAAGACCGTGACCCGCGTGCTGGTGCCGATGCTGGCGGCCCTCGCCGTCGGCTCCACGGTCGCGCTCGTCGCCGGCATCGGCACGGCGAAGCTGCTCGGCGTGCCGGACCCGATCCTGATCGCGCTGGCGCCGAAATCCGTCACCGCCAGCGTCGCCATGGGCATCACCTCGGCGCTCGGCGGCGACCCGACGCTGACCGCCGTCCTGGTGATCCTCACCGGCATCCTCGGCGCCATCATGGTGACCCCGCTCCTCGACCGCCTCGGCATCACCGATTACCGCGCCCGCGGCTTTGCCGTCGGGCTCGCCGCCCACGGCATCGGCACCGCCCGCGCCTTCCAGGTCAGCGAGGTCGCCGGCACCTTCGCGGGCATCGCCATGGGGCTCAATGCCTTTTTGACGGCGGTTCTGGTGCCGCTGGCGCTGGCGTTCCTGCGGTAGGCCGAATACCGCTCTCATCGGACCGCCCGTGCCGGCAGCGTCTTCCGTCATCGGCGGACGTAAAAATCCGCCCCGGCAGCGTCTCGTTCGCATGGTCGGACGGCATCCATCGGCGTATCGTTGTTGCCATGCTGCAGGACACGGAAACGGTCCGGGTGCCGGGCTTGCCGAGCTTCGGCCGGACCTACGCGATTCCTCCCATCCCGGTGGATCTGCCGCTCGACGTCCACACTCGCCCGGTCCTTCAGTACCTCTGCGGCCTCGTCATGCTGGCCATGGGCCTGCTCTGCATGGCGATGGTCGCCATGATGCTCTGGCTGGTCGCGACACACCCATCGGAGTGGGTGTCCTGGGTCGTCGTGGTGGGCTGCCTCCCCGCCGGATTGCTCCTCGGTGTCCAGGGACCGCCTCAGGGCTGGACCTGCCTGCGGGACGCCTTCCAGGCGGAGCCCGTCCTGATCATCCGGTCGCGGAACATCGAGGATCGGCGGGCCGGAGCGACGATCCCGTGGGCGACGGTGTCCCGGGTCCGCGTCGTGTACACCCCGAATTTCCTCGCCCATCTCCATCTGACGCTGCGTGCCCCGATCCGGGTGCGACACAATCCGTTCCGGGCCGGAACGACGATCGACGCCTGGCACAGGCGCCCCGACACCCTCTGCATTCCCATCGTGATGCTGGATCGGGATTCCTACGTTCTGGCCCAGGTCGTCACGGTCCTCGCTAGGCGGCACGGCGCGGAGGTGACGGCGAAAGGCGGCCCGCTGCCGCGGACGTGACGCGGCGGATCGGTCTCACCGGTCGCCCGTGATCACGGCTCCGGCCAGGGGGACCGACCCCGACCATACGCCTCGGCCTGCGTCGCCCCCCGCAACGCCCCGACGAGGTGGAGCGAGCCGGTGACGAGCAGCCAGCCCCCGCGCGCCGCGGCGAGATCCGCGGCGCGGGCGAGGGCCGCCCCCGGGAGGGCCACCGCCTCGGCCTCGGCCCCCGCGACCGCGGCGAGGGCTTGCAGCATCTCGGCACCGTGGCCGCGGCGCTCGGGCATCTCGGTGCAGACGAGCCTCGCGGCGTGGCGGGCGAGGACCGCGAGGAAGCCCGGCGCATCCTTGTCCCCCGCCATCGCCACCAGCGCGATGCAGGGGCCGGGGAGATCGTCGGCGCGGGTGAGATCGCGCAGGACCGCCGCGAGGTTGAACGGCACGTGGGCGCCGTCGAGCACCACCGGCACCGGGCCTTCCGCCCTGCGGATCGTCCGCCGTTCGAGCCGGCCCGGCAGGCAGGCCGCCGCGCGGGTCGCGCCGTCGAGAAGGGCGGCGCTCACCGGCGCGCCGCCGCGGTTGCGCAGGCCGCGCAGGCCCGGATGATCCCGGCCCAGATGATCGAGGACGAGGCCCGCGAGCGCCGCGTTCTCCTCGGCGATCGAGGCGCCGGGCGGGAGGACGGGACGCAGCACCGGGCAGCCGAGGGCGGCGGCGCGCCCCGCCGCGACGGCGCCGGCCTCGTCCTCCGGCGGGAGCGTCGTGACGAGGGCGGCGCCGGGCTTGAGGATGCCGGCCTTCTCGGCGGCGATGGCGGCCCGGGTATGGCCGAGGATCTCGGTATGCTCGAGCCCGATATTGGTGATCACCGCGACCTCGCCGTCGACCGCGTTGGTCGAATCGAGCCGCCCGCCGAGCCCGACCTCGATCACCGCCCAGTCGAGCCCCGCCTCGCCGAAGATCAGGAGGGCGGCGGCGGTCAGCACGTCGAACCAGGTCGCGTCGCCACCCGCACTCTCGTCCCGCCGCGCGGCCTCGTGGGCGTCGAGCGTCCGGGCCAGGGCCCGGGCGAGCACCGCCTCCGTCACCGGTGCGCCGCCCAGGCAGACCCGCTCGGTGACCGATTCGACGTGGGGCGAGGCATAGCGCCCGACCCGCAGGCCCGCCCGGAGCAGCCCGGCCTCGATCAGGGCGCTGACCGAGCCCTTGCCCTTGGTGCCGCCGACATGGACCACCCGCAGCCGGCGTTGCGGCGCGCCGAGGCGGGCCAGCAGATCGTGCATCGGCGCGAGGCCGACCCGCATCCCGCCGCGCGGCCGCCGTTCCCAGTCGGTCAGGCGGTCGAGGCGCGCCAGCACCTCCGGCAGGCCCAGGGCGGGCCGGGACGGTACGTCGAGCGGGGCGGAGAGGGGCGCGGCGTTCATAATGTCCGGTGGGTCGGCTCGGGGGAGGAGGGCCGGCGCTCCCCGGCGGCATACCTTGGCCCGTCCGCGCCGCACCGGCAGCCCCCCAGAAGAGGGGAGCCGGGGCCGCGGGACGGGCCGCGGGACGGGCCACGCGCGGAGCGCGACCTTGTGCCGGCCCCGGGGGCCGGCTACTCATGCGGCCCGCCGGGCATTCCTGCCGTCGCCTTTCCACCCGCCAGGATCGTGGTCGCCGCCTTGCCCGCCCGTCTCGACGCCATCGACTGGGCGATCCTCCGGGAGTTGCAGGCCGACGGCTCGATCACCAACGTCGAGCTGGCGCGCCGCGTCGGCCTGTCGGCGCCCCCCTGCCTGCGGCGGGTCCGGGCGCTGGAGGAGGCCGGCATCATCCGCGGCTACCGGGCGCTGCTCGAGCCCAAGGCGCTGGGCTACGAGGTAATGTGCTTCGCCATGGTGCAGCTCGCCGCGCAGGGCCAGGCCGAGCTCGCCGCCTTCGCGGCGGAGATGCGCGGCTGGCCGATGGTGCGGGAATGCTGGACGCTCTCGGGCGAGACCGATTTCCTGCTCAAATGCGTCGCACCGAATCTCGGCGCCTTCCAGCAGCTGGTCGGCCACCTCACCGGCCTGCCCAACGTGCGCACGGTGCGCACGGCGCTCGCCATCGACCAGATCAAGGACGAGCCGATCGCGCCCCTCGACGGCGGCGAGGCGTAGTGCCGGTCCAGTCTCCGCGGGCCGGGATGCGCCGATCGCCACTTTAACCGTGAATAACCGCCGCCAGGACCAGTCAAGCCGTCAATTGTGGATGCGCCGACGGCCGGTTCATGCTGTCATGGCGCAATAGCCGGTGCGCCGTCAGGTCGATCCGCACACGTCGACAAAACCTTGAGTTGTTGTCGATGGTGTGCCGTAGCGGTGGCGGTGCGCCGGAATCATCGGCAATACTCCGCAACATCGGGGGAAGTGCCGCGCTGATCAGGATGACGATGCCCCAACCGTCCCGTTCTCCCGCACCGACGCCGTCGACCGGCGCGACGGATCCGGTCAGTCTGTTCGCGAGGCCGATCGGACGGGCGGCGAGCCCGCCCGGCGATGCCCTCCCGGTGACGCAGACGCTTTATCGCACGGCCGACCACCACTACGTCGTCCGCACTTGCCTGCATCTCGGCGCCGAGCAGGGGGACGCCTGCGACGTGATGGTCTATGCCGGTGAGGCCGAGCTGCGCGAGGCCCTGTCGGCGGGCGGCGACGGCCTCGACCGCGCGCTCCTCGCCGCCGCCGGCCTCGACCGCCCGTGAGGCGGCGAACGATCCTGGGGGCGCCGGAGCATTTTCCGACGAAGTGGATGCCGGTTCGTCGAAGACCATGCACCAAACCAAAGACTTAGAAAGCTTCGCGATTGCAGCGCGATCTTGAAGTGCTCTAAGCGGATTTCGCCGAAGTGGAGACCGGTTCGGCGTCAAAAATCTGCGATAAAACAATAACCTGAGCGGGCGAAGCGTTGGCCTGCCAACGCAAGTCTGCTGAGAGACGCGTCAGCCCAGGGAGGCGAGGGCCGCCCGGTAGCCCTCGACCGCGCGGGCGAGGGAGACGTCCGGCATCGCCCGCGCCGCCGCCTGCCGCAGCTGCGCCCGCCGGCCGGGATCGTCGAGGAGCGCCAGGGTCTCCCGCGCCCACGCCTCCACCGCGAGCGGCCGCACCACGCCGCAGCCCTCGGCCGCGAGCAGCTCGCGGGCGGCGCCGGAATGGGGCGAGGCGAGGACCGCCGTGCCGCTCTGCAACGCCTCGTTGACCACGATGCCCCAGACGTCGCCGCGGCTCGGGAAGAGCAGGAGCCGCGCCGAGGTATGGGCCTCGGCGAGGGCGTCCTGCGCGAGATAACCGTCGAACCGGGCCTCGATCCCGGCTTCCGCGAGGCGGGCCGCCATCTCGTCCCGCAGCGGCCCGTCGCCCGCCACCCGCACCCGCAACGGGCGCCCGGCGGCGGCGCAGGCCCGCATCACGTCGGTGAAGAAGCGCGCGCCCTTCACCTCCTCGTTGAGGATGCCGCAGAACAGGACGTCGTAGGGCCGGGCCTCGGGGTCGGGCAGCGCGGCTTTCGCCTCCCAGGCCGGGAAGAGGGGGGCGCGAAAGATCCTCGCCGGGGCGAGCCCGTAGGCGGCGAGCAGCGTCCGGCTGCCGGTGCTCGGCGCGAGGCCGAAGGCGGCGCCCGGGACGATGGCGCGGCGCAGGGCCCGGTGGGCGGGCGAGCGCGTGCCCGGATCGGTCTCCGGCACCCCGTCGGTCCGGATGCCGTAGGGGATGCCGAGCGCACGCGCGGCGAGGGCCGCCATCGCCATGGTGGGCGAGAAATCGTTGAGGATCACCGCCGCCGGCCGCGCGGCGGCGAGCCGCGGGACGACGCTCGGATTGACGTAGAGGTTGCGCACCGCGTCCCGGTGCCAGCGCAGGCCCGGCAGCACCGAGAAGCCGTAGCCGTCGGCGGCCGCGAGCTCCCATTGCCGCGCCGGCTCCCGCGCCGCGCAGGCGAGCACGGTGAGCGGTGCGTCGAGGGCGGCGGCGAGCGCTCGGTAAAGTACCTGGGTGTAGGGCGCGAGCGCCCCGGTCACCACCACGACGGGGCGGTCGGCGTCGGTCGATCGGGAATCCGTCACGTCAGCGCCCGGCAAGGCGGGCTCCCATCAGGGCGTCGATCTCGTGCAAGGGCCATTCCGGCTCGATGACGTGGCGCGGCAGCGCCGGGAGGTCGGCGGCGCCGGTGGCGACGCCCCGGCGGGTGGTGAAGAAGGTGGCGTAGCCGGAGCCCAGCGCCAGGCCCGGGTCGCGGTCGGGCCGGTAGTCGCGCTCGGCCACGCCCCAGGGGCAGGCGAAGTGCCGGACCCGCTGGCCGGTCTCCACGGCGAGGGCACGGCGCGAACCGGCGATCTCGCGCTCGGCCGCGACGTCGTCCAGGGTGGCGATGCGGGCATGGCTGCGGCCGTGCGAGCCGATCTCCATGCCGGCATCGAGCCAGATCCTCACCATCTCCCGGTCGACATAGGGACCGGGCGGGCTTGCCGGCGGCGCGTCGAGCCAGTCGGAGACGAGGAACAGGATCGCCGGCACGCCGGCCGCCCGCAGAACCGGCAGCGCCACCTCGACCGTGTCGGCGTAGCCGTCGTCGAAGGTGACGAGGAAGTGCCGCTCCGTCGCCGCCGCGCCGGTTTCCAGCAGCGTCACCGCCTCATCGGCCCCGACGAAGCGGCCGTGCCGCTGCAGGTAGCCGATCTGCGCGGCCAATCCGGCCCGGTGCCGGTCCGGGACCCGGTGGTAGCACAGGGTGTAGAGGCCGGGCGGCGCGTGGGCGAGCCGGCGGAGGCGCGCGAGCGCCCGCAACAGGAGGGCGCGGATCAGCGGGTGGTCGCGGGCGAGGGACTTGAACGGTAGCAGCATCTCACCCGCCGTTGCGATAGCGCCGTCCGACGAGGGTGAGGTCGTTCCGGTGCGGGCGCAAGTCGAGAGGACAACGTAGCGTCCGGCCGATCGCGCCACCGATGCCCGGGTCTTCGTCGCGCCGTCGCCGTTCATGCCTAACAAACCTGTGCGCGGCCGGCCCTGCCATGCATCGTCGACCCCGCGGTGCGTCATTTGTCCCGCGGTGCGCCACTTGCGTGACGGGGGCGAAGACGGCGATGTCCGTCGCATCCTGGTACAGGGTTTCCATGACCGGAACGGAACGCGAGACGGGATTGCGGGTCCTCCCGGCGGCCGATGTGCCGGCCTGGGACGAGGCCGTCTGGGCGCAGGCCCGCGGTACCATCTTCGCGGCCTCGGGCTGGGGCACCTACAAGGCGCGCCGCGGCGCGGACGTCGCGAGGCTGCGCGTCGTCGACGAGGCGGGCGACCTGCTCGGGCTGGCGCAGGTCCAGGTGCGGCGCCGGGGCCCGGCGCGGCAGGTCTACATCCAGGGTGGGCCGCTCCTCACCGACAAGGGCGAGCGCCAGGGCGAGGCGGTCGTGTCGGCGCTCCTCGCCCATCTGGCGCTTCGGCCCCTCGACCTCGTGGTGGTGGATTTCAGCCGCGCCGAGAGTCCGGGGGCCGTCCTCGGCCTCCTGGCCGGCGGGTTCAAACCGGTGACGACGGCCGGGCGGCACACCCTGGAGGTGGACCTCACCCGCGGGACCGAGACGGTGCTGGCCGAGATGGAACAGCGCTGGCGCAAGGCGATCCGCAAGGCCGAGCGCAACGCCGCCCTCACCGTCCGCTTCCTCGACGACCCGGCCGAGCGGCTCGCCGCGTTCGATGCCTTCACGGCGATGTACGCGGCCTTGAAGACCCGGAAGGGTTTTTCCAACGATTTCGACCCCGCCGCCTACCGCGACCTCGCGGCGAACGACCCGCGCCACGTCATCCTGGAGATCCGGGAGGACGGGGAGCCCTGCCTGGTCCGGATCGCGCATCTGAGCCGGGACCGCTTCACCGACTTCTTCACCGCCTCGACCGAGCGGGCGAAGGCGAACGCCGCCGCCCACCTGGCGGTGTGGAGCTTCATCCGGCGCGGTGCGGAGGAGGGGTGCCGGGTGTTCGATTTCGGCGGGATCGACCCGGCGAACAACCGCGGCGTCTACGATTTCAAGCGCGGGGTCACCCGGAACGTCGCGTCGAGCGGCCCGCTCTGGCTCTACGGACGAAGCCGCCTCGTCGCGATGGCGGCGGGGGCGGCGCTCGCCCGGTGAGCATGGCCTCCGCCCTCGTCGCCCGGCTGCGCGGGCCGGCCTTGCTCTCGCTCCTCGACCAGGGGGCGGTGAGCGGCTTCGGCTTCCTCGCCGGCATCGCGGCCGCCCGCCTGATCGACATGGAGGCGTTCGGGCGCTTCGCCCTCGTGCTCATCGTCGCGGGCTTCGCCCAGGGGCTCCACAACGCGCTCGTCACCGCACCGCTGATGACGCTCGCCGGCTCGGTCCGCGATCCGGCCCGCTACGCCGCCGCCGTCAGCGCCGGTGCCCTGGTGCTCGCGGCCGGCCTCGCCCTCGGCGTCGCCGGGGCCCTCGCCCTCTACTTCCACGCCCGCGGCGAGGCGATTCCGGTCGATCTCGTGACCGCCGCCGGCGCCCTGACCCTGGCCCAGAACCTCCAGCTCACCGCGCGGCGGCTGCTCTTCGCCTACGAGGGCGGCGGCCGGGCCCTCGTCATGGACCTCGCCCGGGCGGTGGCGTTCCCGCTCGGCGTCGCGGGCCTGTGGGCGGCCGGCATCCCCCTCGATGCGCCGCGCCTCGTCGAGATCCTCGCGCTCACGGCCTTCCTCACGACGCTGCCGGCCCTTCTCGCCCGGGCGGCCGATCCCGGCCGCCGCCGTCTCGCCATCGCGGCGCGCCGGCACTGGCAGATGGCGCGCTGGCTGCTGCCGGTGGTCCTCGTCACCTTCGGGCAGGAGCAGCTGGTCTGGATCCTGGCTGGGGCGGCCCTGGGCGACGAGGCCCTGGGGGGCTTGCGGGCCGCGCAGTACCTCGTCGGCATCGTGCTGCTGATGCTCGCCGCGACCGAGAACGTGGTCCCGACCGGGGCGGGCCGTGCCTACGAGACCGGCGGCGAGCCGGCCCTGCGGGCGTATCTCCTCGGCGTCACGCGCCGTCTCGGCCTGCCGGTCGCGATCTTGCTCGGCCTGGTGGCGGTCCCGGCAGACCTCTGGCTGCGCCTCGTCTTCGGCGCGCCCTACGCTCCTTTCGCGCCGTGCCTGCGCTGGCTGGCCCTCGGGGTCGTGTTCATCTTCCTGCGGGACATGGCGGCGCAGATCTTCCGTGCCCGGCGACGCACCGACGTGATCTTCCGCGCCTTCGCGGTCAGCTTCGCGGTGTCGCTGGCGCTGATCCAGCCGCTCATCGGCCGCTACGGGGCCGCCGGGGCGGCGGCGGTGGTGGCGATCGCGCACGGCGCGTCCCTCCTGGCGCTCGTCGTCGCCCTCGGCCGCGGCGCGCTCCCCCGGGCGGAGACCTCCGAGCGATGCTGAACGCCCTGATCGCCGTCGGGGTCGCGACCTGGTTCTCGGTCGCCTACCCGATCCTGCGCCACCGCCTCGAGACCCGCCCGCCCTCCGGGGGAGCGCCGGTGTTCTGGCCGCTCGCCCTGACGGTGGTCTTCGCCTTCATGCCGCTGGTCTTCACGGTCCCGCGCGAGGACGGCAACGCCGTGCTGGAGCAGGGGCTGACGGCCTCGAACGTCGTCACCCTGGTGCTCACCGCGCTCACCGCGCTCTACCTCGCGGTGAAGATCGCCGCGGACCGGCGCATCCTGCTCCTGCCCTTCGCGATGCCCTACCTGCCGTTCACCCTGATGATCGGCATGAACGGCCTGAGCGCGGCGTGGTCGATCGTGCCGACCTACACCCTCTACCGCACCGGCGAGCTCGCGGTCTTCACCCTGGCGCTGATCCTGATCTTCGACCGGCCCGACATCCGGCAGCGCCTCGCCGATCTCCTGGCGATCGTGACGGTCGCCTGGCTCGTCTCCGTGACGCCGGAGATCCTGACGAGCCTGTCCTCCGGCATCGTGTTCTCCTCGGCCAAGAACAACATGATGCCGCTGGTCTGCGCCGCGCTCGGCTTCGCGGTCGTGTTCGGGCCGCCCAACCCCCGCCGGGGCCGCTACCTGGCGCTGGCGGCGGCCGGGTTCATCATCGCCGGGTCGGCGGCCTCGACGGGCGCGCTCGCGGCGGTCGGGCCGGCCCTGATGATCGCCTCGCGCCGCCCGGGGGTGCGCCTCGCCGGGATCGTCCTCGCGGTGGTGGCGACCGGGGTGTTCCTGTTCCTGATGGTCGGCCTGTCGAGCTTCCCGGCTCTGCTCGATGCCCTCTCGGTCATCCTGCAGAAGCCCCGGGTGGAGCTCGCCAACGCCACCGGCCGCGGCCAGTTCTGGCCGATCTTCATCGCGGCGACGCGGGACCACCTGCTCGGGTCCGGGTTCTCGGCCGCCGACCGCTTCGTGCAGCTCCTGATCCCCACCACCGGGCTCGCCGACGAGCTCGGCCGCGAGGCGGTGTTCATCACCAGCTCGCACAACATGTTCCTCAGCGCCTGGGCCGGTACCGGCATCGTCGGCCTGTGCTTCGCGATCCTCTGCCTCGTCGAGCCGATCCGGTTCGCCGCCCGGGCCGATCGCGGCACGCGTCGCCTCGTCGCCTGCCTGATCCTGATGGTGACCCTCAACGGCATGACGACGCCCGGCCTGTACCAGGACTGGAACGTCAACGTGCTGGCCTACATCGCGGTGCTGGCCTCGCGCCGGGCCGCCCGCGCGTAGGCCAGCACCGCGATGTAGGCCAGCACGTTGACGTTCCAGTCCTGGTACAGGCCGGGCGTCGTCATGCCGTTGAGGGTCACCATCAGGATCAGGCAGGCGACGAGGCGACGCGTGCCGCGATCGGCCCGG